>NZ_JBEXQG010000086.1:0-31987 GCF_040612485.1 Streptomyces sp. NPDC006385 | reverse complement strand
GGCGAGGCACGCGGCCGTGGTCCACGCGGACGCCGCGGCCACGGTGATGGCGGAGTGCAGGCCGCCGTTTTCCGGCGGCCCCAAGCACGCTCAGGTCGCGACGAGAGCGCGCTACGACCAGGTGGCGACCACGTAGCCCACCCCGTACGGCGCGTCCTCGTACAGCAGGGCGCCCGCGAGTCCCGCCTCCTCGGCGGCGCCCGCGAGGACCTGCCACGGGGCTCGGCCCGAGGCCTTCAGCTCGTGCGCGAGCCCGGTGTCGAGCGCCTTGATGGCGGCCACGTCCGCCTTGCCCAGGGCACGCGCGACCGACGCGTCGAAGGGCGCCGCCCGCTCGTCGAGGTAGCCGGGAGCCTTGAGCGTGCGGCAGGCGCTGGCGTCGCCCATCACCAGCAGTGCCACCCGCTTGGCCCGGGCGGCGATGTCCCTTCCGATTTCAATACACCGCTCGGCCCCCAGAGGTTCCCCCACTCCGAGTCCCTCGATCGGGGCGTCCGACCACCCGGTCCGCTCCAGCAGCCAGGCGGCAACGGCCAGCGAGGACGGAAGCGCACGTCGCGGTTCCGCAGCCTGCCCCGCACCCTCGCCCGGGCCCTGTCCCGCGCCCAGTCGTACGTCGACGCCGACGCCGAAGCCCCGGAACGAGCCCGGCGCACCTTGGTCGTACGCCCCGTGCTCGCTCTCCTCCGCGGGCCCGACGACCACGAGCCGGTCCGGTCGGGCCGCGGCGAGGACGCCGAGCGCGTCCGTGCACGCGGTACGCGCGGCGTCCAGCTCCGGTGCGGCGCCTGCGGCGACCTCGGGCACGAGGAGGGGCGGGCACGGGCAGACTGCGGCGGCGACAAGCATGATCGGCAGCCTACTGCGACGCCCTGGACCGGCCCGGGACACATCCCGCGGGCCGGTCAGTCGACGGCACAACCCCCGGTGACCACGGGCAGCGGCTCCGGCACGCCCACCTTGGGCAGGCCGAGCATGACGCCGGCCGGCTTGGCGGCCTCGGCGGCGTTGCGCTTCTCCCAGGCGTCGCCCGCGCGCGTGCGGCGCACGTCGAGGACGGCGCCCTCGGCGAGGAGGTGGTGCGGGGCGGCGTACGTGATCTCGACGGTCACCACGTCGCCGGGGCGGACCTGCTGCTCCGGCTTGGTGAAGTGGACCAGGCGGTTGTCCGGGGCGCGGCCGGAGAGGCGGTGGGTGGTGTCGTCCTTGCGGCCCTCGCCCTCGGCGACCATCAGCTCCAGCGTCCGGCCGACCTGCTTCTTGTTCTCCTCCCAGGAGATCTTCTCCTGGAGGGCGACAAGACGCTCGTAGCGCTCCTGGACGACCTTCTTGGGGATCTGGTTCTCCATGGTGGCCGCGGGGGTGCCGGGGCGCTTGGAGTACTGGAAGGTGAACGCCTGTGCGAAGCGGGCCTCGCGCACCACGTGCAGCGTCTGCTCGAAGTCCTCCTCGGTCTCGCCGGGGAAGCCTACGATGATGTCGGTGCTGATCGCCGCGTGGGGGATGGCGGTGCGGACCTTCTCGATGATCCCGAGGTAGCGCTCCTGGCGGTAGGAGCGGCGCATCGCCTTCAGGACCGTGTCCGAGCCGGACTGGAGCGGCATGTGCAGCTGCGGCATCACGTTCGGCGTCTCGGCCATGGCGGCGATCACGTCGTCGGTGAAGTCACGCGGGTGCGGGGAGGTGAAGCGGACGCGCTCCAGGCCGTCGATCCTGCCGCAGGCCCGCAGCAGCTTGCTGAACGCCTCGCGGTCGCCGATGTCGGAGCCGTACGCGTTGACGTTCTGGCCGAGCAGCGTGATCTCGGAGACGCCCTCGGCGACCAGGGCCTCGACCTCGGCGAGGATGTCGCCGGGGCGACGGTCCTTCTCCTTGCCGCGCAGCGCCGGGACGATACAGAAGGTGCAGGTG
Source organism: Streptomyces sp. NPDC006385 (assembly GCF_040612485.1). Taxonomy (NCBI): domain Bacteria; kingdom Bacillati; phylum Actinomycetota; class Actinomycetes; order Kitasatosporales; family Streptomycetaceae; genus Streptomyces; species Streptomyces sp. NPDC006385. The sequence goes on along the minus strand of NZ_JBEXQG010000086.1, from coordinate 30,076 downwards.
TTGTTGCAGCCGACGGAGATGGAGACCCAGGCCGCGTACGCGCTCTCGCGCCGCGTCGGCAGCGTCGACGGGAACGCCTCCAGCGACTCGGCGATCTCGACCTGCGCCTCCTCCTGCACGCGCGCGCGTTCCAGCAGGACGGGCAGCTTGCCGATGTTGTGCGTGCCGAAGACGACGTCCACCCAGGGCGCCTTCTTCACGATGGTGTCCCGGTCCTTCTGCGCGAGGCAGCCGCCGACCGCGATCTGCATCCCGGGCCGTCTGGCCTTCTTCGGGGCGAGGTGGCCGAGGTTGCCGTACAGCTTGTTGTCGGCGTTCTCGCGGACCGCGCAGGTGTTGAAGACGACGACGTCCGCGTCGCCGTCCGAGCCCTCGGGCGCGCGGACGTAACCGGCCTCTTCGAGCAGCCCGGACAATCGCTCGGAGTCGTGGACGTTCATCTGGCACCCGTAGGTGCGCACTTCGTAGGTCTTGGATCCCTGAACGTCCACTGCGAGGCTCCGGTCACTGCTGCTGGTCATGCCCTCAAGGGTAGGCGGTCCCGGGAGGCGCCCGTCCCGGTGCGGGGATCCGGGGACGATCGCCGCACGAAGGTCGGCACGGCCTGGTGGGCGACTGCGAGGACGTGTTCGACGCCGGTCTCCCCGACTTCATCCGCAGCTGACGAAAGCGGAGGAAGCGGCGGAAGCAGAGGAAGCAGCCAAGGACCCGACCGGCGTCACTCCCCGTCAGCCGCCCATCCCTGGCGGCGCAGCACGCTCGACACGTCCGGTGCCTCGTAGTGCTCTCCCTTGAGCACCTTGCCGTCGGCCCGGCGGGCGATCTGGCCGTCGGGGCCCAGCTTGGTCATGTTGGAGCGGTGGATCTCGGCCAGGACGGCGTCGAGGTCGATCCCGTGGACCAGGGCCGTGCCGTAGGCGACATACACCACGTCCGCCAGCTCGTGCGCGAGCTTGTCGAGCGGGCCGGTGACGGAGACCTCGGCGACCTCCGCCGCCTCCTCGGCGAGCAGCTCCCCACGGTGCGCGGCGAGTTCCGGGGCGACCTCGGTCGGCGTACTGCGGGCGTCGAGCCCGAAGGCGAGGTGGAATTCACGGACCAGGTCGGCGGGGGAGGAACTCATGCGCCGACTGTAGCGGCCGGGTCCGACAACCCCGTCGGGGAGGCGTACGGCACCGGGGGCCCTCTCGGTGTCTCGGGCGCCGCTCCCGCCCAGTCATCTGCACCGGTGGCGCCGACCGCCCCCTCCCGCCCCGTCTCCTGTGACCCCTGCCCTGGTCAGCACCCCGTACCGGCTGGCAGGATCTCGCCCATGTCCAAGGCACTCACCCGCATCACCAGGCGCCGGGCCGTGCAGGGCGCGGCCGCCGGGTTCGTCGCCTTGGCGTTGCTGCTGTGGTGGCTGCTGCCCCTGGGGGAGGACCCGCCGAGCGGGACGATCACGTTCAGTACGGGCACGCGCGCGGGGGTCTACCAGGAGTACGGCGACCTTCTGCGCAAGGAGCTCGCCAAGGACATGCCCCAGCTGAAGGTGCGGCTGCTGACGAGCGCCGGGTCGCAAGAGAACGTCGAGCGGGTGGCGACCGGGCAGGCCGACTTCACGATCGCCGCCGCCGACGCCGTGGACACGTTCCGGATCGACGGCCGGCCCGTCACCGACCGGCTGCGCGGTGTCGCCCGCCTGTACGACGACTATGTCCAGCTCGTCGTCCCGCCGGACTCGGACATCCGCTCCGTCGCCGACCTGAAGGGCAAGCGGGTGGCCATAGGGCTGCCCCACTCCGGTGTGCGGCTGATCGCCACGCGGGTGCTCGAGGCGGCCGGCATCGACCCGGAGAAGGACATCACGCCCAGGTCGGACGGTATCGACACCGGCCCCAAGCGGCTGGGGCGCGAGCTCGACGCGTTCTTCTGGTCGAGCGGCGTGCCCACGGACGGGCTGGAGGACATCGCCAAGACCTCCGGGTTCCGGTTCGTGCCGATCGACACGGAGCTCGTCGCCAAGATGCACGCCCAGGGCGACGCGGCCCATTTCTACCGCGCGACCAGCATTCCGGAGTCGGCGTACCGCAAGGTCCAGAACGGCGAGGCCGTGCCGACGATCGCCGTCTCCAACCTGCTGATCACCCGCGAGGACATGGACCGCCGGCTCACCGAATGGCTCACCCGCACGGTGATCAAGAGCCGTGACCGCATCGGCGCCCACGTCCACTCCGCGCAGCTCGTCGACCTGCGCACGGCGATCTACACCGACCCGCTGCGCCTGCACCGGGGCGCCAAGGACTACTACCGCTCGGTCAAACCGTAGGAGGCCGCCGGCCCGCTAGTGGGTCGGCGCCGACCTGGGCACCGTGACCGTCACCCGCAGCCCGTGCGGCTCGTGGTGGCCGTACGAGAGGGAGCCGCCGCTCGCCGCGAGCAGCGCCCGCGAGATCGACAGACCCAGACCCGAGCCCTTGATGTTCTGGTGCCGGCCGCTGCGCCAGAAGCGGTCGCCGACGCGGGCGAGTTCCTCGTCGGTGAGGCCGGGGCCGTTGTCGGTCACCACGATCGTCGACGTGGTGCCGTTGGACGCGACGGTCACCTCGACGCGCTCGTCCTTCGGCGTGAACTTGACCGCGTTGTCGATCACCGCGTCCAGCGCGCTGGACAACGCCACCGGGTCGGTCCAGGCGGTGGTGGGCGGGCAGTCCCCCACCAGCCGTACGCCCTTGGCATCGGCGGTGGGCGCCCAGGCCGCGACGCGCTCGGCGGTCAGCGCGCCGATGTCGGTGAGCCGCAGATCGGCTTCTGTGTGCTCGGCCAGGGCGAGACCGAGCAGGTCGTCCAGGACCTGCGCCAGGCGCTTGCCCTCGGCCTGGACCGAGGCGATCTCCTCATTGCCCTCCGGTAGTTCGAAAGCGAGCAGTTCGATGCGCAGCAGCAGCGCCGCGAGGGGGTTGCGCAGCTGGTGCGAGGCGTCGGCGACGAAGGCGCGCTGCTGCTCCAGCACGTCCTCGACGTTGTCCGCCATCTCGTTGAACGACCGGGCCAGCCGTCTGAGTTCCGGCGGACCGCTGGCCACCGCGACCCGTGATTTCAGGCGCCCGCTCGCGATCAAGTGCGTCGTGGTGTCCAGTACGCGGACCGGCTTCAGCACCCAGCCGGTCAGCCTGAGCGCGGCCCCGACGGCCAGCAGCATCGCGGCCGTCAGACCGGCGCCGATGATCAGCCAGCCGTCCAGGATCCGCGAACGCATCTGCCCGGTGGGCGAGTCGGTGACGACGACCGCGACGACGTCACCGTCCCGGATGACCGGCGAGGCGATGACGAGACGCCCTCGCTGCCAGGGCCACACCTGTTTGGGGTCGTGGCTGCGCCGGCTGAGCAGCGACTCCTTGAAGGCGTCGAACACTTCGCCGGTCTTGGGCAGGGACCAGGTCGCCGGCCCGTCGGTCAGGGGCCTGCCATTGGGCAGGAAGACACCGGCGCGGATGTCGTAGACCTCGTAGTAGCTCTGGAGTTCCCGGCTCAGGACGCCCAGCTCGTCGCGCGATCCCGTCGTGGTGTCGACGGCGGGCCTCGCTATGGCCGCGAAGTACGCCGTGTCGTCGATCCGGTCGACGACCACCTTCTGCTGCTGCGCCGAGGCGAGGCTGACGGCGAGCGGTACGCCGAGGGCGAGCAGCACGGCCGCCATCAGGACGATGAGCAGCGGGAGAAGACGAGTGCGCACCCTTGCCCACTACGCGGCCGGAGCGACGAGTCGGTAGCCGACGCCGCGTACGGTCTCGATCAGTGCCGGCATGCGGAGCTTGGCGCGCAGGGACGCCACATGCACCTCAAGGGTGCGCCCTGTCCCCTCCCAACTCGTGCGCCACACCTCGCTGATGATCTGCTCACGGCGGAAGACCACGCCGGGACGCTGGGCCAGCAGGGCGAGGAGGTCGAACTCCTTACGGGTCAGCTGGACGACCGCACCGTCCACGCTGACCTGACGGGTGGGCAGCTCGATGCGCACGGCGCCCAGGCGCAGCACACCGTCGCCGCCCGCCCCGGCGTCCTCCTGGACGGTGCGCCGGCTGACGGCGTGGATCCTGGCGAGCAGCTCGCCGGTGTCGTACGGCTTCACCACATAGTCGTCGGCCCCGAGGTTGAGGCCGTGGATGCGGGAGCGGACGTCGGAGCGGGCGGTGACCATGATCACCGGGGTGCTGGTGCGCTTGCGGATCTTCCCGCAGACCTCGTAACCGTCCTGGTCGGGAAGGCCGAGGTCGAGGAGGACGACGCCGAAGCCGTTGCCCTCCGGGACGAGCGCCTGCAGAGCCTCCTCGCCGCTGCGCGCGTGCGTGACGTCGAAACCGTGCCGTGCCAGCACCGCGGACAGCGCGGCGGCGACATGGTTGTCGTCCTCGACGAGGAGCAGTCTCACCCCGGCCCCCTTCGGTTCACCGGCCGTACGGTTCTGGTGGGTACACAGTGTGTGCAGGCTCGCATGCACGCGCGCCCGCACGCACGCACCATGGCAGTCACGCTGATGGACGAGGACGCCGTCAAGTGGGTTCCGGTTGCTCGCGGCTTCCGTTATCCACCCGGTACGCGTCCAGGCCACAAGTGCTACGACACGTGTCCGATTGCTATCGGATCGTGATGCTCAGATTCCCCTCAGAACTAATGACGCAGGTCGGATACGGTTATTACTGTCCTCCGAAACCGAGGAGGACGGAGCCTGAGAGCGATGACCGAAGTATCGGTGGCCAAGGAAGACGTGGCCGCGACCGGCGACCTGGTCGTCCTGAAGAACGTGAACAAGCACTTCGGGGCGTTGCACGTGCTCCAGGACATCGATCTGACGATCGCCCGCGGCGAGGTCGTCGTGGTCATCGGACCCTCCGGGTCCGGGAAGTCCACCCTGTGCCGCACCATCAACCGTCTCGAGACGATCGACTCCGGCACGATCGCCATCGACGGCAAGCCCCTGCCCGCGGAGGGCAAGGCGCTGGCCAAGTTGCGTGCCGATGTCGGCATGGTCTTCCAGTCCTTCAACCTTTTCGCGCACAAGACCGTGCTCGAGAACGTGATGCTGGGCCAGATCAAGGTCCGCAAGGCGGACAAGAAGAAGGCCGAGGAGAAGGCCCGCTCCCTGCTCGACCGGGTGGGTGTGGCCAACCAGGCGGACAAGTACCCCGCCCAGCTCTCCGGTGGCCAGCAGCAGCGTGTGGCCATCGCCCGGGCGCTGGCCATGGACCCCAAGGTCATGCTCTTCGACGAGCCGACGTCGGCTCTCGACCCGGAGATGATCAACGAGGTCCTGGAGGTCATGCAGCAGCTCGCCCGCGACGGCATGACCATGATCGTCGTCACCCATGAGATGGGCTTCGCCCGTTCGGCCGCCAATCGGGTGGTGTTCATGGCGGACGGCAAGATCGTCGAAGAAGCTGTGCCGGACCAGTTCTTCAGCAACCCGCGCAGCGACCGCGCGAAGGACTTCCTGTCCAAGATCCTGCACCACTGACGGGTGCGATCCCGCACCAGTGACGGACTGCTTCACGCACTCGACGACCTGCGTCATCCAACCCTGCGAGGGGACACCCCTCTGACGGGACGCACCTCTTCATCACGCAAAGGATGTTCACCATGAAGCTCCGCAAGGTCTCCGCCGCGGCCGCTGCTGCACTCGTCCTCTCGCTTACTGCTACCGCTTGTGGTGGTGGGGATGGGGGTAACGAGGGTGGTTCGGGTTCCGGTGGGGGCGACAAGATCAAGATCGGCATCAAGTACGACCAGCCGGGTCTGGGCCTGAAGGAGCCCGATGGTTCCTTCTCCGGGTTCGACGTTGACGTGGCCACGTACGTGGCGAAGGAACTCGGCTACGACGCCGACCAGATCGAGTTCGTCGAGACCAAGACTCCCGACCGCGAGAACGCGCTGAAGCGCGGTGACGTGAAGTTCATCGCGGCTACCTACTCGATCAACGACGAGCGCAAGAAGTCGGTCGACTTCGCCGGCCCGTACCTGCTGGCCCACCAGGACCTGCTGGTCAAGGCAGACGCCGACATCACCGAGGCCACCGACCTCAACGGCAAGAACCTGTGCTCGGTCGCCGGCTCGACCTCGGCGCAGAATGTCAAGAACGACTTCGCCCCGAAGGCCAATCTGACGGAGAGGACGGGCTACTCCGAGTGCCTCTCCGCTCTGCAGAGCGGCGCCGTGGACGCTCTGACCACGGACGACTCGATCCTCGCCGGCTACGCCGCCCAGGAGCAGTACAAGGGTCAGTTCAAGCTCGCCGGCCTCAAGCTGAGCAACGAGAACTACGGCATCGGTGTGCAGAAGGGCGACACCGAGACCCTCAACAAGATCAACGCCGCGCTCGAGAAGATGGTCAGCGAGAAGGCTTGGGACAAGGCGGTCGCCGACAACTTCGGTCCGGCCAAATACAAGAACGAGCCCGCGCCGAAGATCGGCGAAATCGTCAAGTAGCGCAACGGTCCATCGGCGTGCCGCCGCCCACCGCGATCAAGGCAGCGGCACGCCGCGCTGTCCACGTACGCCATCCACCCGGAAGCGCGGGAGATCGTGTTCGACTTTCTTTCTGACTATGACAACCCAAGCCTGCTGGGCGCTTTCTGGACGACGGTGCAACTCACCGTGTTCTCTGGTGTCGGCTCCCTGGTGTGGGGCACCCTCCTGGCCGCGATGCGGGTCAGCCCTGTCCCGCTCATGCGTGGCTTCGGCACGGCCTACGTGAACATCGTCCGGAACATCCCCCTGACGGTCGTCATCATCTTCACCTCACTCGGCCTGGCCGACATCTTCCGCGTGACGATGGGCGGCGACGACTTCAAGACCCAGTACTTCCGCTTGGCGATCCTCGGTCTAGTCGCCTACACAGCGGCCTTCGTCTGCGAGGCGATTCGTTCCGGCATCAACACCGTGCCGCTCGGACAGGCCGAGGCGGCCCGTGCCATCGGGCTGACCTTCAGCCAGACCCTCCGGCTCATCGTGCTGCCGCAGGCCTTCCGCTCGGTCATCGGCCCGCTGGCCAACGTGCTGATCGCCCTGACCAAGAACACCACCGTGGCGGCCGCGATCGGCGTGGCCGAGGCCGCCCTCCTGATGAAGGAAATGATCGAGAACGAGGCTGCGGTGCTGCTCATCAGCGGCATTTTCGCCTTCGGTTTTGTGGTACTGACCCTGCCCACCGGCCTCTTCCTCGGCTGGCTGAGCAAGCGACTGGCGGTGAAGCGATGACCTCCGTTCTCTACGACGCTCCGGGCCCCCGCGCCAAGCGGCGCAATGTGCTCGTCTCGGTGATCTTCTTCGCCCTGCTCGCCCTGCTGGCCTGGTTCGTCTGGTACAAGCTTGATGAAAAGGGCCAGCTGGAATGGGTCCTGTGGAAGCCGTTCACCCAGTCGGAAGCCTGGACGACCTATCTGCTGCCGGGTCTCGGCAACACAATGAAGGCCGCGGCGCTGGCCATGGTGATCGCCCTTCCGCTGGGCGCGGTCTTCGGTATCGCACGCCTCTCCGACCACTGGTGGGTGCGGGTCCCGGCCAGCGCGGTGGTCGAGTTCTTCCGGGCTATCCCGGTCCTGCTTCTGATTCTGTTCGCCAACGAGTTCTACGACCGCTGGACGAACGTCACCACTGAACAGCGCCTTCTCTACGCGGTCGTCACCGGCCTGGTGCTCTACAACGCGGCCGTCCTCGCCGAGGTCGTACGGGCCGGCATCCTCGCTCTGCCCAAGGGGCAGACAGAGGCCGCGATGGCGATCGGCCTGCGCAAGAACCAGACGATGCGCAGCATCCTGCTGCCGCAGGCCGTCACCGCCATGCTGCCGGCCATCGTCAGCCAGCTCGTGGTCATCGTGAAAGACACCGCGCTGGGCGGCGTGATGATCGGGTTCACCGAGCTGCTCAACTCGCGTGGCACGCTCGCGGCGAATTATGCCAACGTCATCCAAAGCTTCGTCGTGGTGGCGATCATGTACATCGTGCTGAACTTCATCATCACCAGCTTCGCGAGCTGGCTGGAGAAGAGGCTGCGGCGCAGCAAGCGGAGTACCGGGGCCGTCATCGGTGCCGACGAGATCGAGGACCTCAATGCGGCTGAACCGCCCCGGGTTCGGTAGAGATCTCAGACTGTGGTTGTGACCTGGGGTTTCGTGGATTCCATGTAGTGGTTGGCCTCGTACTCGACGGGCAAAACGTGGCCTATTTCACCGTGGAGGCGTCGGTGGTTGTACCAGTCGACCCACTCGGCGGTGGCCAACTCAACGTGGGAGAGGGACCTCCAGGGACGCTGGGGTTTGATCAACTTGGTTTTGTACAGGCCGATCGTCGATTCCATCAGGGCATTGTCGTACGCATCTCCGACTGATCCGATACTCGCCGCGATGCCGTCCGCGTCGAGGTGTTCGGCGAGCTGGGCGGATTCAAGTGGTCGTCGCAACACTTCGTGGCAGAGGGAGTGTGTTGTGGTGCAAGGACGCGCGCGTGCGGCGTTGCGGGCGGGGCGGCCGCCGTTGCGGTTGCCGGGCAGACCGCCCGTCAATCGGGCGGCGGAGAAGCGTCAGTTCTGGAGGCTGATTGCACAGGGGCTCTCCAGCGAGGAGGCGGGTGCCGCGTGCGGGGTGTCGCAGCCGCTGGGCGGCCGGTGGTTCCTTGAGGGTGGCGGCATACCGCCGATCAGCCTGGACGAGCCCTCGGGCCGCTACCTGTCGTTCGCCGAGCGTGAGGAGAATGCGCTGCTGCGCGCGAAGGACCGTGGGATCCGGGAGATCGCACGGGAGCTTGGGCGTTCGCCGTCGACGATCTCGCGTGAGCTGCAGCGCAACGCTGCCACCCGTGGCGTGCCACTGGACTACCGGCCCTCGGTCGCCCAGTGGCACGCGGACCGGCAGGCTCGTCGGCCCAGGTCCTGCAAGCTGGACGAGAATCCGCGGTTGCGGGAGTGGGTGCTGGACCGCCTGGCCGGGACCGTGCGAGCGGAGGACGGCAGCGATGCAGTCGGCCCGGAAGTACCGTGGAAGAAGCGGCGGCACGTGCGGCAGGGCGGACCGGCGGTGGGGGACGGCATGGAGTCCCGAGCAGATCGCCCGACGCCTGCCGCTCGATTTCCCCGAGGACGACAGGATGCGCATCTCCCACGAGGCCATCTATCAGGCGCTGTTCATCCAGGGTCGGGGCGGTCTGCGGCGTGAGCTGTCCGCCTGCCTGCGCACCGGTCGCGCCCTGCGGGTTCCCCAGGCCCGCACCCAGGGACCAGGGAAGAAGTTCGTCACCGATCAGGCGAAGATCAGCGAGCGGCCAGCCGAGGTGGAGGACCGGGCGGTCCCCGGCCACTGGGAAGGCGACTTGATCATCGGGCTGAACAGCTCGGCGATCGGCACCCTGATCGAACGCACTACCCGGTTCACGATATTGCTGCACCTTCCGCAGATGCCCGGCCACGGCGGCCCCCGGGAGAAGAACGGCCCGGCACTGGCCGGACACGGCGCCGCGGCGGTCCGGGACGCCATCGCCACCACGATCGCCTCACTGCCTGAGCAACTGCGCAGGACACTCACATGGGACCAGGGCTCGGAGATGGCCGAGCACGCCCAACTGCGCATCGACAGCGGGCTGGAGATCTACTTCGCCAACCCGCACAGCCCCTGGCAGCGCGGCACCAACGAGAACACCAACGGGCTGCTGCGGCAGTACTTTCCCAAGAGAACGGACCTCTCCCGCTACGACCGCCGAGCTCGATGCCGTCGCCGCCACCCTGAACGGCCGACCACGCAAGACCCTCGTCTGGAAGACTCCGGCCGAAGCCCTCAATGAGCAGCTACAGTCGATCCAACAAGCTGGTATTGCAACGACCGGTTGAACCTGAGCTGGCTGCCGGCATCGGAATGGTGGATCAGCTGCCCGGGAGTGTGCGGGCGGCCCTCGCGGTCACGCTGCCACAGGGCCATCTCCACGGCGTCCAGGATGAGTTGGGCCTCCTTGGCGGTGGAGACCGACCAGCCGACGATACGCCGGGAGAAGGTGTCCACGACGAAGGCGACGTAGACGACACCGCTCCAGGCGGCGACATGCGTGAAGTCGGCGACCCAGCAGCGGTTCGGGGCACTGGCGACGAAGTCTCGGTCGAGGAGGTCCGGGGCCCGCTCCGCGGCCGGATCGCTGGTCGTCGTGATCAGCTTCCTGCCGCGGACGGCGCCGGTGATGCCGAGTTCGCGTATGAGGCGCTCGACGGTGCAGCGGGCCACCACATGTCCCTGCCGGTGCAACTCGCGCCAGATCTTCCGGGCCCCGTAGACACGGTAGTTGGACGTGTAGACCTCCTGGATCCGCTCTTTGAGTTCTCATCACGCAAGCTGCGGGCGGAGGGAGTTCCGAGGCGTTTCTTGTGGGCGTAGTACGTGGAAGGGGCGATCTTGCAGTCGTGCCCGGTGAGCGTTCTACAGATCGGCTCGACGCCGCCGAAGCAGTCCCGGTGCTCGTCGATGCGTGTGTGGCCGGTCGAGCCTGAGCTGGGCGGACTCCTCCGTCGTCATCCCCCGACGCGTCCCCGCGTCGATCTCGTGCTGCTTTACCCAGTTCCGCAGCGTCTCGCGGGAGCCGACGTCGAGATTCTCGGCCACCGCCTGTAGGCGGCCGTCTCGTTCGGGTAGTCGTCGCGCACCTCGGCGACCATGCGCACCACACGACGGCGGAGCTCAAGTGGGTAACGGGAAGGTCGTGCCATGACTCGACCCTTTCATGAAATCGAGTCTCCATTCGAACCGAGGCGGTTGGAGACGGATGCACCGATATCGACAAAGAGCGGGTCTTGGCCGCTGACCCCGACACACAAGAGAGCGACCCCCGACAATGGATATGCCGGAGGTCGCTTTCTGGCCGCGTTCAGGAAAGGAATTTGACCGCCTTTTGATTGACCAAACCCTCCATCTGATGAGCGGCCAACTCCTTAATGTCCCCTAGTCATGATTCCTGGGGTTACCACCTGCGTCAGCGGGGGGCAGAATACAATGGAATCTCCGGAAGACTTCCAAACCCCTGCCTCCCGATTGACGGTACCACCGGCATCCAGCCTTCGACAAACCACGATGGCCTTGTAGTGTCCGCCGTTACTCCTATCACACCAGGCCCTCGCGCCGTCCAAGTACTTCTCGAAACCGCAGCGCGTTGGATGAGCCCTTATGGTAGCGGACTCATCGGCGGCTGCAGCGGCCGTGCCTTGAAATCCCAGGACGGACGCCGCCAACACACCACTGGCAACCAGCACAGACCATTGCTTCTTCATTGATGCGAATCCTTTCTCGATCTAATCGATCCGGGCCATGTAACCTAGAGCGTCTCCTGCGCGCCTAAGAAACTCTTGTCTCGACGCCTGCAACCAAGGGCCTGCTGGCCCCCTGGCAGTACGCAAAGGAGGGCGCTCCGTTCCTCTTCCAGTTGCCCACAGGAGTCGTTATTTTCCCGGTCTCTGGATCCTTACAGTTTGCGATCGCTCGGTAGGAACCACCATTGGGGTGATTGCACCAGGCCGCTGTCCTCCATGCATCAGCGATCTCGAACTTACAGCCGGTGGGTCGCGCTTTCACCTCGACGCTCTCGGCTGATGCTGTGGCAGGTGCCGTAAGCATCACGCCGACAAGAGCGAAGCCGGCCAGGAGGGCTCGTCGGATTTTACGCACGAAACTACCTCTTCTTCTTGAAGATCTCGATGAGCAGCTTGAGGACCCGCTACGAGGCTCAACATTTTCCACAACCAGCCTCTCGGACTTAGGGCATGCAGGACATCCACCGACAGATGGGAATCACATCCAGCACCCCCAAGATGGAGGGTTGACACTCCCCAAGAGAGTCAAAGCACGGCGCTACCAAGCTGGGCAATTATTGAAGACTCTCGCCTACACCTCAAGAGGGACATCCAGGAAATGGGCGACAAACGCAGGATAATCCACATTGAGGGGAGCCAAGAGGCTCAAGAAAAGCTCAACTTGACGCAATTGCACTCCGCCTCATCCAGAAGGGTCGATAAACTCAACCGAGTGCACTTAGTGCTCCGCCTCTCATGACCGGAGTGGCGGACTGAGCGAGACACAGATCACCGGGGGGCGAATGGTGCGGGTGACACTTGTCAGCGATGGGCGTTTCTTTCGCGCAGGCTTGCGCGCCATCTTAGAATCTCAACTCAATCTCTGCGTGGTTGCCGAAGGGAAAATATGCCAAACGTTCTCCTTGCTTGAAGTCGCACGCCCGGAACTTTTGCTACTCTGCCCTTCTTCACACAGAGAAGCAATTCAGCCGCTGACGCAAATTAGACAGCTTTCACAGCATCCCTCGACTCTCGTTATACTGGAATCCGTATCGGAAAGGGGAGCGCGTGCACTACTCACCCTTGGCGCCTCCGGAATCCTGCTGCAAGAGAGCGCACCGCGACATTTACCATGGGCAGTCCTTGCGGTGTCTCAAGGAGGCTGCGCCCTCTCACCTGAGATATCCAAACGGGTAATCCGCGAATACACTGCACCAATGACCGAGTCGACACAGAAGAGGACTGCGCAGACGAAGATCTACACCCTCACCGCGCGGGAGCGAGAAGTCCTAGATTTGTTGGCTGACGGCCTGCCGAACCAAGCCATAGCTCATGCTCTGACCATCAGTCCGGGGACGGTGAAGGATCACGTGCATTCCATATTCTCGAAACTGAATGTCAATAGCCGCCTCCACGCTGCTCGTATCGCATGGGAGGCCAAAGAATTCCGCAACTCAGCTTAACGTAATAGACGAACTGTCAAGATCATTCACCAGACCCGACGAGAGCTTGTGGTCGGAGAGTGCCGTAGCTCGCTTGGCCGCTCCGGCATATAGCTTCGGCCTTGATTCGATACCGTCTGGGGCGGGCGCTAGCTCCGTCACTTGACGCAAGCACCGGCAATGGGTTGCATACGTTCTGTGATCGTGCACCCTGCTCCAACTTTCTGTTCACTTGCGTCCCTCGGGACACCACTGCGGGCAGGGGGCGCCGCGCCGTGGACCCGGTGATCATCGTGGGAGCGGGGCCCGTCGGGCTCGCGCTCGCCCTGGCGCTGGCCCGTCAGGAGGTGCCGTCCGTCGTTCTCGACGAGGGGCCCGGCAAAGACGAGCCACGCCTCGCGCGCACCGTCGTACTGCGCGAGGACACCGCCGCCCTCATGGAGCGCCTGACCCGTACTCCGCTCGCTGGAGCCGGCGCGCGCTGGGCCGGATGGCGGGCTATGCGGCGCAAGCAGGTGATGCGCGAGGTCAAATTCGGCGGCACCGCAGAAGGGCACGAGGGCGCCACGAACCCCGCCCCCCTGCACATCGCCCAGCACGTGCTGACCGGCGCCCTGCGCGCGGCTGTCGCCGACGAACCGCTCGTCAAGGTCGCCGTGGACAGCCGCCTGGACGCCCTTGAGCAGGAGCCCTCGGGCGTCGCCGCCCACACTCGCGGGCCCAAGGGCACCTGGTGGCGCGGCAGCTACCTCGTCGGCTGCGACGGCACGCGCTCGACCGTGCGCAAACTCCAGGACATCCGTTTCCCCGGCCGTACGGCGGTGGAACGGCACGCCGTCGCCGCGCTGCGGGCGGAACTTCCGTGGGACGGTGAGGCGTTGCTCCACAGGATGCCGCCGTGGCGGATGTCCGGACCTTCGGGCGGGGAGGTCACGGCACGGCCGCTCCCGGACGGGGTCTGGCGTCTCGACTGGCTGCTGCCGCCGGGCAAGGACCTGGTCACGCCGGAGATGCTCGTCTCCCATGTACGGGACACCCTCGCCGGGTGGACCGGCGGGTCAACGCCGTCGTACGAACTTCTGGACACCGGTGTGCACACGGTCCACCACCGGCTGGCCCGGCGTTGGCGGGTGGGTCGCGTCTTTCTCGCCGGGGACGCGGCGCACTGCCTCGGCGCGCTCGGCACGCACGGGCTCGATGAGGGGCTGCGGGACGCCGACAACCTCGCCTGGAAGCTGGCGCCGGCCTGGCACCACGGGCCGTGTGAGGCGCTGCTCGACAGCTACCAGGCGGAGCGGCGTGCCGTCGTCGCCGCCCGGTTGCGCGCCGCCGACCAGGCGCTGCCGCTGCTGCGCGGCGGAGGAGGGCTGCGGGCGTACGTCCCCGGTTCCGCACGTGGAAACGACGCGCTGCTGATGGACGGCCACTTGGGGCAGGGCCCGATCGGTGCGCCGGGGGCGTACGCCGATTCGCCGTTGACGCCCCGGCACCTGGAGGGCGAGGTCCCTGTCGACACGCCGCGCGGTGCGCAGGTCATGGACGTGCGCGTCACCGCGGAGGACGGCTCCTTCGTGCGACTGCGGGACCGGCTCGGGCGCGGCGCGCTGCTGGTCCTGCTGATCGCGCCGGGCACGGGCGTGTGGGAGCGCAAGCACTGGGCGACCGCCGGGATCATGCCCCGGTTGGCGGCCGCGGTGACGGCGCTGCCCTACCGGGCCGAGTTGCTGGTCGCGGAGAGCTACCCGGGGGCGGCCGCGCACACGGTTCTGCTGGTGCGCCCCGACGGGCATCTGGTGACGGCGCTGAGCGGGGTGCGGCCGGCCGATCTGTACACGGCGGCCGAGACGGCGTTGGGCGGACCGGTCAAGGCGGCGGCTGGGACCACGGCGGGGGCCGGGGCGGGGGCCGGGGCTGAGGCCGGTGCGGAAGCCGGTGCGGCCGCTGGTTCCCGCTGACCGGCCGTAGGAACGTAGTACTCACCGTCACTGTGCGGTCCGCATAGTGACGGTGAGTTGACCGGTTCACACCGGCGTGGTGTACTCCGGACCGTGACCGACACCTGTGTGCGCCTGTGGCGGAGGGTCCATATGGACCTCGTCCGCTATGCGGGCTGCGTGTGTCGTCCGTCCTGCTGAACTCGCATCCCCTCTTCGGCGCGCGCCGCGATCTTCGCCTGCGCTGTCGCGCCCTCTTCGCGAACTCTCTTCAGGACGGTCCCCCTTGTCCCTTTCGTCTGTCTCCCCTGCCGCTGTTGCCGCCGTTGCCGCCTCTCAGCCGGTTTCCGCGTCGGCTTCCATCTCGGTCTCCGCACCGGCGTCCTCTGCATCGGCGTCCTCTGCACGAGCGTCCGCCGCACGAGCGTCAGCCGCACCGGCTTCCGCGCCTGCGTCCGAGCCGACGCAGGCGGACCTTCTCGCCTTCGTACGGCGCACTGCCGCCGACCCCGACTTGATCGCGTCGCTTCCGCTCGATCCCGAGGGCCGTACCTGGGTACGGCTGGAGGGCCCCGGCGGCAGTGAGGCCTGGCTGATCGGGTGGCCGCCCGGAACCGGCACCGGCTGGCACGACCACGCCGACTCGGTCGGGGCCTTCGTGACCGCGGCCGGTGAGCTCAAGGAGAACTCGCTCGCCGTCCGGCTGCCCGCCGACGGGTGGAAGACGCTGGAACTGACGGACGGCGTGGACCTCGAACGCCGGCTGCCGACCGGCAAGGGCCGTTCCTTCGGCCATCACCATGTGCACGAGGTCCTCAACGAATCCGCCGATCAGCATGCGATCTCCGTTCACGCCTACTATCCGCCCCTGCCACAGATGCGCCGCTTCAGCCGCAGCGGGCCGATCCTGCGTCTGGAGCAGGTGGAGCGGCCGGAGGACTGGCAGTGAGTGGGGTGGATGGCGTGACCGCGACGAACGGCGTGGGTGAACGGCCGGTCGGCATCGACGAGTTGCTGGAACGAGTACGCGCGGGCTACGAGCGGATCGAACCGCGGGCGGCCTACGAGGCCACCCGGATCGGCGAAGCTCTGCTGGTCGACATCCGGTACGCGGCCCTGCGCGAGCGGGACGGGCTGATCCCCGGTGCCCTCGTCATCGAGCGCAACGAACTCGAGTGGCGGCTCGATCCGCAGGGCGGCCATCGTGTCCCCGAGGCCACCAGTCATGACCTGCGGATTGTGGTGATCTGCAACGAGGGATACGCGTCGAGCCTGGCGGTCGAGTCGCTACGGCGACTGGGACTGCACCGGGCCACCGATCTGGTCGGCGGGTTCCAGGCTTGGCGGGCTGAGGGGCTGCCGGTGACGTCGTGGGTGGCGAGGGGGGCGGGCTAGAGGCTGGCGGTCGGAAGACGTCCGCGGCTCCGGGCAGCGACTACCGGCCGCACTGCCCGGCCCTCACCTCCGTACCCGTACCGTGCCAGTACCCGAAACCGGCCCCGAACGCGATGGGCGCCCCCGCGCGTCCACCGTGCCCGGGGCCGGAACTCTGAGATCGCCGCCCGCCTCCCGCTCCCAGGCCCCTTACGAGCCCCCGTGGGCCGTCGGGTTCAGAACCCCTCGTCCCCGAGGAACTCCGTATCCTCGCCCTCCTCCTCCAACGCCTGCCGAACCACCCGCAGAGCCATCCCCTCGGGATAACCCTTGCGGGCGAGCATGCCCGCGAGGCGGCGCAGGCGTTTGTCGCGGTCGAGGCCACGCGTGGAACGCAGCTTGCGGGCGACGAGTTCGCGCGCGGTCGCCTCCTCCTGCTCGGAGTCGAGCTGAGCGACGGCCGCGTCGATCAGTGTGGAGTCGACGCCCTTGGTCCGCAGTTCCCGGGCGAGCGCGCGGCGGGCCAGTCCCCGGCCGTGGTGCCGGGACTCCACCCAGGCGTCCGCGAACGCGCTGTCGTTGATGATGCCGACCTCCTCGAACCGCGACAGGACCTCCTCGGCGGCGTCGTCCGGGATCTCCCGCTCGCGCAGGGCGTCCGCGAGTTGCTTCCGCGTGCGCGGGGTCCCGGTGAGCAGGCGCAGACAGATCGCCCGCGCCTGCTCCACCGGGTCCGCTGGAGGCACCACCGCCCCGGCCCTCGACGAGGAAGCGGCACCTCCGTCCTCACCGGACGACTCTGTACGGCTGCGCCGACGACGCCCCCGTGAGCTGCCCGAGCCGTCCGAGCCACCCGCGGCGTCCCATCCCCGAGCCCCACCTCGGCTCCGGCGTGAGCCGCCGTCGGACGCACTGGTGCCGGCCCCCGCATGGCCCCTCGGCCATGCTTCGCCGTCCAGCGCGCCTTGACCTGGCGCGTCGCCATACGTCAGGTCAGGCACGTCTTCGTACGGAGAACCCGGCGCCTCGTCGTACGCCGGACCTGGCTGCCTGCGGTCCGTCAGCCCCGACTCGTCGCCGTATCTCCCGTACGGCCCGCTCCCGCCGTACAGCGCCGTGCCGTCGTTCCCCCCGTCCGTGTCGTGGGCCGTGTCCCCGCCGTAGGAGTCGCCGCCCGTTCCGGAGGGGGAACGCCCGTGCCCGCCTCTCCCCCGCTGATGCGGAGCGTCCGGGTCGGCGGCGTACTCGGCCCAGTCCGTTCGCCGTGTCACGGGTCAGCTCTTGGCTGCCGCGGCCTTGGTCTTGGCCGCCTTGGCCGCCGCGGACGCGGGCACCGCCTTTCCGGCGTCGTCCGGGGTGGCCGAGACCGCGGCGTCCGCGCCCGGCTCGGCGGCCGGCTCCTCAGGTCGCACGCCGACGCCCAGCTTCTCCTTGATCTTCTTCTCGATCTCGTTGGCCAGGTCGGGGTTGTCCTTCAGGAAGTTGCGCGCGTTCTCCTTGCCCTGGCCGAGCTGGTCGCCCTCGTACGTGTACCAGGCGCCGGCCTTGCGGACGAAGCCGTGCTCCACGCCCATGTCGATCAGGCCGCCCTCGCGGCTGATGCCCTGGCCGTAGAGGATGTCGAACTCGGCCTGCTTGAAGGGCGGCGCGACCTTGTTCTTGACGACCTTGCAGCGGGTGCGGTTGCCGACCGCCTCGGTGCCGTCCTTCAGGGTCTCGATGCGGCGGATGTCGATACGCACCGAGGCGTAGAACTTCAGCGCCCGGCCACCGGTCGTGGTCTCCGGCGAACCGAACATCACGCCGATCTTCTCGCGGAGCTGGTTGATGAAGATCGCGGTGGTCTTGGACTGGTTGAGCGCGCTGGTGATCTTCCGCAGGGCCTGGCTCATCAGGCGTGCCTGCAGACCGACGTGGCTGTCGCCCATCTCGCCCTCGATCTCCGCGCGCGGAACGAGCGCCGCGACGGAGTCGATGACGATGAGGTCGAGTGCGCCGGAGCGGACCAGCATGTCCACGATCTCCAGCGCCTGCTCGCCGTTGTCCGGCTGGGAGAGGATCAGGTTGTCGATGTCGACGCCGAGCTTCTTCGCGTACTCGGGGTCGAGGGCGTGCTCGGCGTCCACGAAGGCGACCTGGCCGCCGGCCTTCTGGGCGTTCGCCACCGCGTGCAGGGTCAGGGTCGTCTTACCGGAGGACTCCGGGCCGTAGATCTCCACGACACGGCCGCGCGGCAGACCGCCCACGCCGAGAGCCACGTCGAGGGCGGTCGAGCCGGTCGAGATGACCTCGATGGGCTCCTTGGTCCGGTCGCCCATGCGCATGACCGCGCCTTTGCCGAATTGCCGTTCAATCTGTGCGAGCGCGGCGTCGAGCGCCTTCTCGCGGTCGGTTCCTGCCATGGGTTCCACCCGGTTTGCTTGAGTCGATCGCTTCACGTCAAAGACGCTAACGCCTGCCACTGACAATGCGCCCCGACGTCCGTCCGGCCTGTGGATAACTCGGGCACATCTCAGTCCAAACCGTGGTGAAATGCGCGCCGAGCGCCTCGCCGGAGCCTCCATAAGAATGGATGTTCGATTTTCGTGTCAAGCGCACCACAAGCAAGCAGGCGCGCTCCTTGAACTGCCCAGTTCTGCACGCTGCTGACCTGGCATGATGCCCCCATGGAAACCGGGTTCCCGTGGGGGTCCACGCCGATCGTCGATCTCCGCCTGTGGCGCTCCGACGCCATCGTGCTGTTCGACTGGCTGATGAGCACCGACCTGGACACCGTGCCGGTCACGCACCCGGCACAGAAGCAGGCTCTCGCAGACCTGCTGACACGTTTGGAAGAGGTGGACGTCATCGAGTCCACCGATGAAGAGATCGCCGCAGCCCAGGCAGAGGTGGCCAAGGACATGGGCTGGTAGGGAACAGGACATCTACGCTCGCGGTCAGCGGCACCCCGGACTCCTGCCCGGCCGCCGCCGTCGAGGCACGGTCCGCACAGCCGGACTCAGGCGGAGCTCTCCCCGGAACCCCCCTTGTCCGCCGGGGGGTGATCCCCCGGTCGCCGCGCCCACAGCCCACGCGCGCGCGTGAAGAGGCTGCGCCCCGTTCCCCGCCACCGGTGCCCGTGGACGCGGGGGTCGTCCGTGACGTCGTACCTCTTCACGTACGCCCCCAGGAACGCCTGCAGCGTGGCGACCGCCGGGATGGCGATCAGCGCACCCACCGCGCCGAGAAGGGCGGTGCCCGCGACGACCGAACCGAAGGCGACCGCGGGGTGGATGTCGACGGTCTTCGCGGTCAGCTTGGGTTGCAGCACATAGTTCTCGAACTGCTGGTAGACCACGACGAAGATCAGCACCCACAGCGTGTACCAGGGATCTACCGTGAAGGCGATCAGCATGGGCAGCGCGCCCGCGAGGTACGTGCCGATGGTGGGGATGAACTGCGAGACGAGGCCGACCCACACGGCGAGCACGGGCGCGTACGGCACGTCCAGGGTCGCCAGCAGGATGTAGTGGGCTATGCCGGAGATGAGCGCCATCAGGCCGCGCGAGTACAGGTAGCCGCCGGTCTTGATGACGGCGATCTCCCATGCGCGCAGCACCTCGGTCTGCTTGGCGGGCGGCAGCACGGAACACAGTGCGCGGCGCAGCCGCGGGCCGTCCGCGGCGAAGTAGAACGAGAACAGCGTGATCGTCAGCATCTGGAAGAGACCGCCGAGGACCTGGGCGGACACGTCCAGGACTCCGGTCGCGCTGTTCTGCACGTAGTTGCGCAGCCAGTCGGAACGGAGCAGCCCCTCCTGGACGTCCACGCGGCGCAGCTCGGTGTTGAAGTGCGTGTTGATCCAGTTGATGACGGAGTCGAGGTAGTTCGGGAAATCCTCGACGATCTTGATGATCTGGCCCGCGAGCATGGAACCCATCAGGGTCACGAACCCGGCGGACACGGTGATCACAGCGAGGAAGACGACGGCTGTCGCCAGGCCCCTGCGCATGCCGCGCGAAGCCATCCAGCTCACCGCGGGCTCGATGGCCAGGGCCAGGAAGAACGCGATGAGGACGTTGATCAGCAGCCCGGTGAGCTGGTGAAAGGCCCAGCTGCCCAGCTGGAACACGCCGACGAGCGCCAGCGCGAGGACCATCGCGCGCGGCAGCCAGCGCGGCATGCGGGCGTTGGCCCCGGCGTCGCCCTGCCCCGGCGGCGGGGTGGGCGGCGTCGTGCCGAACGGGGATCCGTGCTGGGCGAACTGCCCGGTCTCGTCAGTGCGTGCCACGATGCCAGTCTCGCCCACACCACCGACAATCGGCTGCCGTCCTGCGATCTTCGTGACCGGTCAGCGCTTTTCCCCCGGAATGTTCATGACGGCGCAGACCACGCGCCACACTTCCTTGGCGTCCCAGCCGGCGTCCAGCGCCTCGATCACCGTGCGCCCACCGAGTTCCGACATCACGTGGTCGCGCGCGAACGTCTCGGCGTATCCGGAACCGAAGTGGTCCGCCATCCGCTGCCAGAAGACCGTCAACCGCATGAGTTCCGCTCCATACCCACCATGACCTGCATGTTTCCCGCCTCCCACACCCCCGCATGACCGTCAGGGGGTTTCCAGAGAGTTCGCCTCCCACTGAACCAAGCATCCATGGCGGCGCGACCGCGCGTGCCTGCGTCGGGCATGAAGTGAGTGTATGTACGCAGAGTAAAGCCAGCGTCGGCGTGCCCGAGCCAGCGGGCGAGGGAGACGATCGACTCGCCGGCTTCGAGCTGGACGCTGGCGTAGGTGTGGCGCAGGGCATGGAAGCCGAGCTCACGTGACGGCTCCCCCTTGCTCTCGTCGGAATCGGGGTCCGCTTTGCCGATGAGTCCCGCGGAGGCGAGCGCGGGCTTCCAGAGGCGGCTGCACGCGAAGCGCTGGCAGCCGGTGCCGCATCGACTTCCCGCGTCTTGCCACCCTTGGGGAGCGCAAAGAAGAGGTGGCCGTCGATCATGCAGACCTGCCGCCGGCTATGCACCGGTCCCGGTTCTTCTTCAAGCTGCACGTCTGGCACGGACGCCGGGGCGAGCCGAAGGCGTTCTCCTGGCGCCAGTACCGGGATCTGATCGTCATGACCATCTGCAGCTCGGAACCGCGGTGGTGTGGTGGTGGGGCAACCTGAACGTGCACGTGGTCAAGGAGCTGGCCGGCTTCGCCGAGGAGCACCAGGACTGGTTACAGATCTTCCAGCTGCCCTCCTGCGCTCCGGAGCTGAACCCGGCCGAGAGGATCTGGTCGCTCCTCAAGCGGCACCTGGCCGACTTCGCCGCCGCCGACCTCCCACACCTCACCCGCGTAGTTGAAGTAGTTGAAGGGCCACGCCGTGCGGGAACGGGCACCCCTCACTCCAGCGACTCGAATCCCAGTGGGACGCGACCCGCCGTCAGCGCGAAGCCAGATGCTCGAGGACGGCCGCGAGCCTGGCAGGCTGCTCGTACATCGCCAAGTGGCCGCAGTCCAGGTCGGTGACGTCGACGCCCCCGAGGTGGGTGATCTGACGCTGCTGGGCGGCGAGGGGGAGCGCCCTGTCGCGGCGCAGACGGATGTAGGTGCGCGGGACGGGAGGCAGGCCGCCGCGCGACACTGGTTCGAGGAGCGGTCCCGCCGCGTCGTCGACCAAGTGAGACAGGACGTGATCGGCGGTGTCGGGCGGCAGGTCGCGGCAGTAGCTCCAGCGTGCCGCCACCCGCGCCGGGCGTGGTGACAGGCCGGAGCGCAGCCGCCTGCGCATCACCGCGCGGACCAGGAGCGGGAAGCCGTCGAGGGCACAGGTGCCCTCCCGTGGCACAGTCGCGGCCAGGAACACCAGGCGGTGAATCCGGTGCGGGAGCAGCGCGGCGACCTGCGGTATGACAACGCCCGCCTGTGAGTGGCCGACCAGGACGACCTGGTCGAGTCCGGCCGCGTCGATGTCGTCCGCCACCGCTCGGGCCAGGTCTCCGATGGTCAGGGTGGTGAGATCCGCGGGTCTGCCGGCACGTCCGGGGAGGTCGGGGGTGAGACACGTGGCGGACAGGTGGGGCAGGACGGGCTCCCAGCAGGCGCCCGTGAGCCAGCCGCCGTGGACCAGGACCAGGGCTGGGCGCGGCTGGTCGCTCATCGCGGCTCCGCGGGTGCCGTGCCGGGGCTGTGCCGGAGGTGCGGTGCCACGCTGCGGAGCTTCTCGCAGGTCTCGTCCCACTCACGTTCCGGTGTCGACTGCCCCATGACTCCGGCTCCCGCCCGCAGCCAGCTGCGGCCGTCACGCTGGAAGACGGTGCGCAGGACGAGCGCCGCGTCGAGGGAGCCGTCGGCGTCGGCGGTGAATACGGCTCCGGCGTACAGCCCTCGGGGTTCGCTCTCGTATCGGCCGATGGCGCGCAGTGCCTCCGGTTTCGGGCAGCCGGTGGCGGTGATGGCGGGGAACAGCGCCGCGAAGGCGTGCCAGGGGCCCCGGTCGTCGGCTAGGCGTCCCGCGGCGCGAGAGGCGAGGTGCTGCACCGAGCCGCGTTCCCGAACCGTCATGAACTCCTCGACGACGACCGTGCCTTGGCGGCAGACGCCGGTCAGTTCGTCGACGGCGAGTCGGACGGAGAGGGCGTGTTCGTGGATCTCCTTGGGGTCGCCGAGCAGCTCGGCCCGTAGCCGCGCGGTCTCCTCGAGGCGCGGGTCGAGGGCACGGGTGCCGGCGAGTGGCTGGGTGGAGACGCGGCGGGTGCCCGCGTCGACCTCCACGACGGTCTCGGGGCTGAAGCCCGCCGCTCGCCAGCCGCCGAGGTCCAACAGGAAGGACCGAGCGGGGGTGTTGGCGCGGCGGCCTGCCAGGTAGGTGGCGGTCAGGTCGGGGGCGGGCGTGTGCGCGGGCATCGGCAACGGGCGGGACAGTACGGCCTTTTGGAGGAGCCCTGCCCGGATGTCGTCCACCGTGCGCAGGACGGCATGCTGGTACGGCCCTGCCCCGGAGGCAAGCAGTTCTTCCACGTCTGCGAGGACTTCGCCCTGCGCTCCCGTGGGACTGGCCAGAGCCTTGGCGACGAGGGGTATGTGTTCCGGGTCCGCAGTCCGTATGTGTGCCGTTCCCGGGGCCAGAGCCACCTCGGTGGTCGGCAGCATGAGGTGCAGCAGCGGCTCGTGCCCTGTGTCGCCCGTGTCCGGGTGCAGCAGGTGGGCCAGTTCGAAGGCCGCCCAGCCGTACACCCGCCAGTCCCGGTGCGGCAGTTGGGCCAGGGCGTCGGCGAGCTGCTCCAGCGGCGCCGTGCCGAGGGGCCGGGTCATGGAGCGGCTGCCCCAGCGTACGGTGATTCCTTCGGCGTCCAGGGTGACGCTGGCCGCGGGGCCGGCGGCGTAGTGCCATACCCCGGCGCGCTCGTAAACGACGTATTCGCCGCCGAGACCGGAGCGGGCGAGGCGGACCGCCGCCTCCGCCGGGTCGTCGGGGGACTCGACGGTGTGTGCGGGTCCCGGTGCGGGCAGGGCGTCGGCCCAGGAACCCCAGGAGTCCTGGGACGCGCCAGGCGTACGGGACGGGTGCGAAGTCACGGCAGTCCGTCGAGGATCGGTCGTAGCGGTCATGAACGAGGGTTCCCTTCCTCGCGCCGCGCGCCCTCGGCCGCGAGATCGCGGGCCAGCGCCGTCAGCGCCTTCTTGTCGGTCTTGCCGACGGCCGTCACCGGGAGGGCGTCGAGGCTCTCGATCCGGTCGGGGATCTTGTACGGGGCCAGGCCGCGTTCGCGGAGGAAGGCGGCCGCCGCGTTCCGATCGGGGGCGGTGGCGCCTGGCCTGGGGACGACGAAGGCGCAGGTGCGCTCGCCGAGCAGGTCGTCCGGGACGGGGACGACGGCCACGTCCAGGACCGCCGGGTGGTGGGCGAGTTGCTCCTCGACCTCGGCGGCGGCCACCTTGTCGCCGCCCCGGTTGATCTGCTCCTTCACCCGGCCCTCGACCACGAGGTGGCCCGTGGGGGTGCGCCGGACGAGGTCGCCGGTGCGGTAGTGGCCGTCGGCGGTGAACGCGGTGGCGTTGTGCTGGTCGGCCCGGTAGTAGCCGCGCAGGGTGTAGGGACCGCGGGTGAGGAGCCGTCCGGTCGTGCCGGGCGGGACGTCGCGGTCGTCCTCGTCGACGATGCGGAGTTCGTCGTCCGGGGACAGCGGACGGCCCTGCATGTGCAGGACGACCTGCTCCGGTGCATCCGGTTCGGTGTAGTTCAGCAAGCCCTCCGCCATGCCGAACACCTGCTGCAGGACAGGGCCGAAGGCGCCGCGCACCTGGACGGCGTGCTCGGGCAGCAGCCGGGCGCCCCCGACCTGGAGCAGTCGCAGCGAGGACAGGTCCGCCTCGCCCCACTCCGTCGCCGCCGCCCACATACGGGCGGTCGGCGGCACGAGCGCGGTCGCTGTGACGCGTTCGCGCTCGATGAGGGCGAACGCCGCGTCCGGGTCGGGCTCGTCGGTGAGTACGGCGGTGCCGCCCGCGTGCAGCGCGCCGAGCACTCCGGGACAGCCGAGCGCGAAGTTGTGGGCGACGGGCAGCGCGGCGAGGTAGACGGTGTCGGGGCCGAAGCGGCACAGCTCGGCGCTGGCCCGCACGTTGTACGCGTAGTCGTCGTGGGTACGCGGGATCAGCTTGGGCAGCCCGGTGGTGCCGCCGGAGACCAGGAGCAGAGCCACCTCGGAGGCGTCGTCGGGGGCAGGCGACAACTCCCCGGCGGTTCCGGGGCCGTCGAGCGGGAGGTGCGCGCCCGGCTCGCCGGCCACCAGGACGTGCCGCAGGTCCGGGCACTCCTTGACGACCTCGGAGGCCAGCTCCCGGTGGTCGAAGCCCTGGTGGACGTCCGGGACGACGTACGCCACGGCCCGGGACAGCCGGCAGAGGTGGACGATCTCGCTGCGGCGGTGCAGCGGCAGGGCGAGGACGGGGATCGCGCCGAGTCGCTGGAGGCCGAAGAAGACGGTGAAGAACTCGGGCACGTTCGGGAGCTGGAGGACCACGCGGTCCCCCACTCGGACGCCGAGTCCCGCCAGCCGGCGTGCGACGCGGTCGGCGGATCGTTCCAGCTCCGCCCGGTCCAGCCGTCGTTCGCCCTGCACGAGGGCAATGCGGCACGGGTGGGCGCGAGTCCAGGTCCGCAGTAGCTGATCGAACGTTTCACCTCGCCAGTACCCGGCCTCCCGGTAGCGCTCGGCGAACTCCTCGGGCCACGGCGTACAGCCGTCCAGCACGTGATCCCCCTCTGGTCGTGTCCTGCTCGGCAGGGGCTTGTCCATCCCGTTCTTCATACTGTAGGAAATGAATATCATTTTCAATAGGATCACACATCGATCGCATCGAGGCTGGTGACGCAGTGTCAGAACCCGATCCCCTGCGGACGGTCCGCCCCCTGATCACGGACTGGCTCGGCCCGGACGCCGAGCGGGTCGGCCCCCACGACAACCTCATCGAGCAGGGCCTGGACTCCATCCGCCTGATGACCGTGTCCGCGGCACTGCGCCGCGCCGGCATACGGCTGACCTTCGCGGAACTCGCCCGCACGCCCACGCTGCACGCGTGGGAGGAACTCCTGGCCGAGCGATGTCCGAGCCCTGGCAGCCGGACCCAGGAACCGCCTGAGCGCACCCCGGCCGATGACGAGACCTCCCCCTTCGACCTGGCCCTGATGCAGCACGCCTACTGGGTGGGCCGCGGCACGGAGCACGAACTCGGCGGTGTGGCCGCGCACTTCTACAACGAGTTCGACGGCGAGGGCGTCGACCCGCAGCGCCTGGAGCGCGCCGTACGCGCCCTGCTCGCCCGGCACGCCCAGCTGCGCGCCGTGTTCGGCGACGACGGCCGCCAGCACACCCCGGCCGCCTCCTCCTGGCCGGGGCTTCGCGTGCACGACCTGCGTGCGCTGACCGAGGAGGAGGCCGACCGCCGGCTGGAGCGGCTGCGGGACGAGCTGTCGCACCGCATGCTGCGGGTCGGCGCGGGCGAGGTCTTCGACGTGCAGCTGTCGCTGCTGCCCGGCGGCCGGACGCGTACCCACCTCAACCTCGACATGCTCGCCGCCGACGCGCTCAGCCTGCGCGTCCTGCTCGCCGACCTCGCGGCCCTCTACCGCGGTACGGAGCAACTCCCGCCCATCGGCTTCAGCTACCGCCGCTACCTCGCCGACCGTGGCGCCTCCGCCGAGCGGGAACGCGACCGTGGGCGGGACGCCGCCTGGTGGGCCGCCCGGCTGCCGGACCTGCCGGGCGCCCCCGCGCTGCCCGTGGCCCAGGGGCCGGTCCTCCCCCGTGTCACCCGCCGTCACCACTGGCTGGCGCCCGAGGGGCGCGAGGCCCTGTTCGCCCGCGCCCACCGGCACGGTGTCACCCCCGCGATGGCCCTGGCCGCCGCGTACGCCGAGGTGCTCGCCGCCTGGAGCGCCGAGCACCGCTTTCTGCTGAACGTGCCGCTGTTCGACCGCGAGCCGCTGCATCCCGATGTCCCCCTGCTCGTGGGCGACTTCACCGGGTCCGTGCTGCTCACCGCCGACATGTCCGGCCGGGACTCCTTCGAGCACCGCGCCCGCGCCCTCCAGGAACGATTCCTCGACGACGCCGCGCACGCCTCGTACTCCGGTGTCGAGGTGCTGCGCGACCTGAACCGCGCCCAGCGCGGCGGCGGACGGGTCCTCGCCCCCGTGGTGTTCACCAGCGCCCTCAACCTGGGCGAGCTGTTCTCCGAGGACGTGCGCGCCTGCTTCGGACGGCCGGTGTGGATCATCTCGCAGGGCCCGCAGGTATGGCTGGACGCCCAGGTCACCGAGCTCGACGGCGGCCTGCTCGTGAACTGGGACGCGCTGGAGCAGGCGTTCCCCGAGGGAATGCTGGACGCGATGTTCGCCGCGTACCGCACGCTGGTGGACTCCCTCGCCGCATCGGACGCTTCCTGGGGTGCGCCCGTGCCGGACCTGCTGCCCGAGGGCCAGCGGGAGGCCCGCGCGCATGCCAACGCCACCGACGGTCCGCGCACCGGGCTGCTGCTGCACGAGGACTTCCTGTCCCGCGCCGAGCGCACCCCGGAGAGGGCCGCGCTGCTGTGGGGCACGGACGACACGGACGGCTGCCTCACATACGGCGAACTCGCTGACCGGGCCCGGCGGATCGCCGCCGCGCTCGCCGCGCACGCCGTCGGCCCCGGCGACCGGGTCGCCGTCTGCCTGCCCAAGGGGCCCGACCAGATCGCCGCCGTGCTCGGCGTCCTGACGGCGGGCGCGGCCTACGTGCCCGTCGGGCGCGACCATCCGCCGGCGCGACGCGATCGGGTACTGACCCGTGCGGAGACCCGGGTCGCCTTCGTCACCGAGGACACCGCGGCGCTGCCGGAAGGTGTGGTGGCACTGACGGTGGCGGACGCCTTGGCGCACGCGCCCGTCAAGGAGCCCGTCGCGGTGCCGGAGGACGACCCGGCGTACATCCTGTTCACCTCCGGCTCCACCGGCGAGCCGAAGGGCGTCGTCGTGCCGCACCGCGCGGCGCGCAACACGGTCGACGACCTCGACGAGCGCTTCGGCGTGGGTGACGGCGACCGGATGCTCGCGCTGTCCGCGCTCGACTTCGACCTGTCGGTGTACGACCTGTTCGGGCCGCTGTCCGCCGGCGGCGCGGTCGTGCTGGTACGGGAGGAGGACCGGCGGGACGCGGGGCGCTGGCACGCGCTGATGCACCGGCACGGTGTCACCGTCCTCAACTGCGTGCCGTCCGTGCTGGACATGCTGCTCAGCACCGCCGGAGACGGCCTCGGGGCGCTGCGGCTGGTGCTGCTGGGCGGTGACTGGGTGGGCGTCGACCTGCCCGGCAGACTGGCGGAGCGCGCGCCTGCCTGCCGGTTCGTGGCACTGGGCGGTACGACGGAGACGGCGATCCACTCCACGGTGTGCGAGGTGACCGGCGCCGACGTTCCCGAGGACTGGACGGCGGTGCCGTACGGGACGCCGCTCGGCAACGTCCGGTGCCGGGTCGTCGACGCCCGGGGCCGGGACTGTCCCGACTGGGTGCCGGGCGAGTTGTGGATCGGCGGGGCCGGGGTGGCCGACGGCTACCTCGGCGATCCCGAGCGCACCGCCGACCGGTTCGTCCGGCACGACGGGCTGCGCTGGTACCGCACGGGCGACCTCGCCCGCTACCGGCCCGGCGGCACCGTCGAGTTCCTCGGCCGGGCGGACTCCCAGGTGAAGCTGCGCGGCCACCGGGTGGAGCTGGGCGAGGTGGAGGCGGCACTTGAGCGGGCGCCGGGTGTGGGGCGGGCGGTCGCGGCGGTCGTCGGCGACGCGGACGGGGCGTCGCGGGCGCTGGTGGCGGCGTACGCGCCCGCGCTCGGCAAGGAGCCGGGCCGCAACGACGGGATCAGACCCCAGGTCGTGGCCGCACGGCCGGATCCGCTGGAGGCCGATGTCGTCGCCCATGTCATCGGCCGCGTTCTCGACGACGGGAAACTGCCTCTCGCCGAGTCCATGCGTGGTCTGGTGCACCTGTGGCGGGACTTTCTCAGCCGCCATCCGGAGCCGGCCGACGCGGAGCGCCTGGCCGAGCGCGTCGCCGGAACCCGCCTCGAAGCCGTGTTCGCCCGGCTGGACGAGCGGCTGCCGGACCTGCGGGCCATGCTGACCGGCGAGCGCGACCCGCTGGAGCTCCTCGACGACCCCGTTCTCGCCCCGGAGGCGGCGCTCGACGCGCTGCCCGCCACTGCTCAGGCCGCAGCGGACTGCGCGGAGGCACTGCGCGCCCTCGCGGCGGAGCCCGGCCGCAGTGCGCTGCGGGTCGCGGTCGTCGGGGCGCGCGGCGGGCTGGGTGTCCGGCGCGTGGTGGAGCAACTGCCCGCCGATTCCGTGCGGTTGACGCTTCTGGACACCTCTGCCGGGCTTCTGGAGCGAGCCCGTGAACGGCTCGCCAACCTGCCGCACGAGGTGCGGTACCAGGCGCTGCCGGACGGTGCGCTCCCCGAGGGCCTGCCCGGCGCGTTCGACGCCGTCCTCGCCCTCGGCTCCCTGCACGCCTTCGACGACCCGGCCGCCGGAGTCGCCCAGGTGGCGGCCCTGCTGGCTCCCGGGGGCGTGCTGCTCGCGGTGGAGCAGGGCGGTCTGCCGCCGCTGGGGCTGATCTGTGCCGCGCTGCCCACGCGGGGGTTCGCGAACGTGGACCCGGCCCGCCGCGCGGCCGGCAGCCCGCTGCTGCCGCCGTCGGCCTGGGAGCAGTTGCTGCGCGGCCATGGGTTCAGCGGGGTGGGCACGTCCGTACGTGACCAGGAGCCCGCGCTGCTGATCCGCGCGGTCCGTGATCCGGACGGCCGGTCGTACGACACCGACGGTGTGCGTGCCTTCGCCGCCGGCCAGGTGCCGTCGTACATGGTCCCGGACCGGCTGGTCCTGCTGCCGGTCATGCCGCTCACCGCGAACGGCAAGGTCGACCGGCGTGCGGTGCGCGAGCTCCTCGCCCGGCACGTCTCGTCGGCGCGGGACCGCACAGGGCAGGGCACACCGCCCCGGCCCGGTGTGGAGGAACGGGTCGCCGAGGTGTGGCGGGATCTGCTCGGCGCCCGGAGCGTGCACCGCGAGGACGACTTCTTCGCGCTCGGCGGCGACAGCCTGCTCGCCACGCGGATGCTGCACCGCCTGGGCGAGCGAGGAGTGCGCGGCGCTCGCATCGCCGACCTGTTCACGAGCCCCGTGCTGAAGGACTACGCCGCCACGCTCACCCAGGACGCGGGCGGCTGCGCCGCGCCCGCCCTCGTACCGGACCCGGAGCACGCGCACGAGCCGTTCCCGGCGACCGACGTGCAGCGCGCCTACTGGCTGGGGCGGTCCGAGGAGATGCGGCTCGGCGGGGTGGGGGCGCACTACTACTCGGAGTTCGACGGCACCGGCGTGGACCTGCCGCGGCTGGAGGCGGCCTGGCGCAGGCTCGTCGTACGGCATCCGATGCTGCGGGCCGTCTTCGACGAGGACGGACGGCAGCGCGTGCTCCCCGAGGCCGCGCCGCTGGGCAAGGGCTCGTCGCGCAGCGCACCGACC
>NZ_JBEXQG010000085.1:0-32236 GCF_040612485.1 Streptomyces sp. NPDC006385 | reverse complement strand
GGCCGCAGGCCCCCAGGGAGCGGCGGGGTCGAAGGGGCAGCGCCCCTTCAGGATGGGACGGGTAGGGGCGGCGGGGGCGACACCCTGCCGCACCACCCCCACTCACCCGCAGACGAAAGACGCAGAAGGAGTCCCCGTGCCCGAGGGCCACACCATTCACCGGCTGGCCCAGGACTACGCCGCCGCCTTCCTCGGCACGGCCCCACGCGTGACCAGCCCCCAAGGCAAGTTCTCCGACGCCGCGGAACTCCTGAACGGCTCGGAACTCACCCGCACCGAGGCCCACGGCAAACACCTCTTCCTCGGCTTCCGCGACGCCGACGCCGACGCCGCCGACTGGATCCACATCCACCTCGGCCTCTTCGGCAAGGTCACCTTCGGTGGCACCCCCGCACCCCCGCCCACCGACACCGTCCGCCTCCGCCTCGCGAACACCACCGCATACGTCGACCTCCGCGGCCCCACCACCTGCGCCCTGATCACGCCCACCGAGAAGCAGGCGATACACGACCGCCTCGGCCCCGACCCCCTCCGCGAGGACGCCGACCCGCACACGGCGTACAGGAGGATCTCCCGCAGTCGTACGACCATCGCCGCCCTGCTCATGGACCAGAAGGTCATCGCCGGCGTCGGCAACGTCTACCGCGCCGAGGTCCTCTTCCGGCACCGCATCGACCCCTACCGCGCGGGCAAGGACATCACCCCGGCGCAGTGGGACGCCATCTGGACCGACCTCGTAGAGCTCATGCATGAGGGCGTCCGCAACAACCGCATCGACACCGTCCGCCCCGAGCACACCCCCGAGGCGATGGGCCGCCCACCGCGCGTCGACGACCACGGCGGCGAGGTCTACGTCTACCGCAGGGCCAACCTGCCCTGCCACATCTGTGGCGGCGAGATCCGCACCGCCGACCTCGCCGCCCGCAACCTCTTCTGGTGCCCGGACTGCCAGACACCGCAAAGCGGTTGACCTCGCGTCAGAACCCGTGCGGCAGCCACGGCGCCACGGTCGACGCGAACCCCGCCGACGCCTCCGCCAGCGCCCCCCGCCGCAGCTCCCGCACCCGCCCGGCGTCCCCCAGCGCCCCCAGGCTCACGCCGCCGAGGTAGGCCGCCCCCAACTCCCGTACGGACAAAGAGAGATCGGCGGCGTCCGTCGTACGCTCGCACGACGCACCCTTGGCGTCCCCGGACAGCCGCCAACGCCCCGAGTTCCAGGGGCAGAACGCGTCCTCGACCTCGAACACCACGTCCACCGGCGCCTGATACGTCCGCGCCTCCAGCGCGGCCCCCACCTCCACCAGCCGTACGTGCAACGAGTCCCGCACCCGCAGCGCACACCGCCGGATGTCGGACACCTGGTACTGCCACGCCTCGTCCATGGGCCGCCCGTACGCCTTCACGGTGGACGTCAGGTCGATGTCGAACAGAAACCGCCACAGGGCGGCCTGCGCCGCCGGGTCGAGGGCCTGCGCGTCCCGCAGATGCACAGAACCCTTGGGCCCGTTGGCATCCCACTCCGGCTTGACGTGGAAGCGCGCGTACCCGACGACCTCCCCGCCCTCCCGTCTCCCACCACCACCCTCAACCGAAGTCGCTTCGCTCCCCCCAATTCGCTCCGCCAGCACGCACTGCAGCGGCGACGCCCCCTTCCGCTCGCTCTCCGCGTCGAGCAGCCCGAGCCGCTCCCAGCCGGGCAGCCGCGCGAGCATCCCCGGGCGGCCGGACACCTTGCGCGCGTACACCGCCTCGCACACGTCGAGGACATCGGCCGGTACGGCGTACCGCAGACGTACGTCATCGGTGCCGGGCGGCACGGACAGCCGGACGCGGCTCGTGTCGATCTCGGCCGACACATGGAAGGTACCGACGCCGTACCCGAACCGGCCGTAGATCTCCGGCTCGGAGGCGGTCAGCACCGCCAGCGGCCAGCCCCACTCGCGCACATCGTCCAACTGCCGGCGCATCATCGACGTCAGCACACCGCGCCGGCGGTGCGTGGCGGCCACGCTGACCATCGTGACGCCCGCGGCGGGCACGGAGGCGCCGCCGGGCACGGTCAGCCGGAAGCTGAACGCCCCGGCCGTCCCCACGCAGGTGTCCCCGTCCCAGGCTCCGAGGGAACGGTCGAGCTCGGTGAGCGAGTCCCACAACTCCCGCTCCTCGGACGGCTCCGGGACCCCGCCGAAGGCACGGATCAGCGTGTCGAACCAGGTGTCCCACTCGCCCTGCCGAAGCACCCGAAGCTCGGGACGGCCGGTGTCGCTCGCGTGGTCGCTCGCACTGTCTTTCGCCATGAACCATGCGTACCAGGGCATCGCGGGACGAGCGAGGGAATTTCTCGTTGGCGGCGACGAGGTGGCTTTCCGTGAAGTTCACTGTGAAGTCGAACCTCGGACGGGGGACAAGTGGGACCTCCCGTGCCAAGCAGCTGGTCCGATGGATAGGGTCCCGAACTAATGGCAGCAGGACGAGAGCGGCGCACGGTGGCCGAGACGTTCACGGCCCGGTTGAAGATGCAGTGGCACCGGGCCCGCGTCGGTGTGCGCAGAAGTGCCGTGGACTACTTCCGCGGTGACGGCTCGGACTGGATCGCCCTGGCCGGCCTGCTCCTCATGGTGCCGCTGATCTGCGCCCTGACGATGGCCAACCCGGTGTGGTTCTCACCGGCCGCACTGGTCCTGCCGATCGTGGCGGGCGGACTGCTGCTGCGCCCGGCGAGTCTGCTGGGCCTGTACGCGGCGGCGGCCACCGCCCTGATCGTGGAGTCGGTGCAGCTCGGCCCGTACACGGAGGGCCCGTCGAGAGTCACCCCGGGTGTGGTCCTGGTGGTGGCGGCCTGCGGCTTCTTCGGGCTGCTGATCGCGCAGTTCCGCAGCCGCGTGGGCGTGCCCTGGCGGCGCGGCGGCACGATGCTTTTCGACCTGCGCGAACGCATCCGCGTCCAGAGCAAGCTGCCGAGCCTGCCGCACGGCTGGCATCGCGAGATGGCGCTGCGCCCGGCGGGCGGTCAGTCCTTCTCGGGTGACTTCGTCGTGGCGGCGCGCACGAACGGCGGCCGCACACTGGAGGTCGTCCTGACGGACGTGTCCGGCAAGGGCATGGACGCGGGCTCGCGGGCCCTGCTCCTCTCCGGAGCCTTCGGCGGTCTCCTGGGCAGCCTGCCCCCGCACGCGTTCCTGCCGGCGGCCAACGGCTACCTCCTGCGCCAGGACTGGGACGAGGGCTTCGCGACCTCGATCCACCTGGTCCTGGACCTGGACTCCGGGGACTACGAGCTCTACTCCGCGGGTCACCCACCCGGCCTCCAATTGAGCGCGGGCACCGGCCGCTGGGAGGAGAAGGCGGCCGAGGGTCCCCTCCTCGGTGTGTACGACGGCGCGCAGTTCGACCCCGTCAAGGGTTCGCTGCGCCCCGGCGACGTGCTGATGCTCTTCACGGACGGTCTGGTCGAGACGTCCGACCGCGACATCGTCGAGGGCATCGACCGCCTCACCGGCGAGGCCGACCGCTATGTCGCCGGCGGCTTCCACGGGGCGGCCTGGCACCTCATCGAAGCGGTGGCGAAGGACGTCAACGACGACCGGGCGCTGCTGCTGATCTGCCGCGAGGGACCGACGGCGACGGCGGCCCGCTGAGCCGCGACACTGGACGGGTGACCGAGACACCGCAGCAGAAGCTGTCCCTCGCCGAGGTGGAGGCCATCGCCCGCGCCGCCCACACGGGTCAGACGGACAAGGCCGGGCGGCCCTACACCGAGCACCTCAGGGCCGTCGCCGACGGCGTACGCGCGCGTGGCGGCGACGACGACCAGATCGCGGCCGCGTGGCTGCACGACGCCGTCGAGGACCACGCGCTGACCGAACAGTGGCTGGCGCGGGCCGCTCTGAGCCGTCGTACCAAGGCCATCGTGCTGGCGGTCACCAAGCGGGCGGGAGAGCCGCCCGAGGCGTACGCGGCACGCGTCCTGGGCACCGAGGGCGCGCTGCTGGTGAAGGAGTCGGACCTGGCGCACAACGCGGACCCGCAACGTCTCGCGGTCCTGGACGAGGCGACCCGCAAACGACTGACCGAGAAGTACGCACGGATGCGCGCACTTCTCGGTCTCGGGTCGTCCTCCTGACCGCCCTGAGCGGCCCTGAGGTGTCCTGATGTGTGTGGATGCGTCCTGGGTCAGGCGTTGACCTTCTCGCGCGTGGGCGCTCCTTCGCGCTTCTCGCGCTCGCGGGCCAGTTCCGCCGCGTCCCGCTTGAACGCCCAGTCCATCTTGGGCTCCATCGCGAACCGGAACACCCGCTGCACCGGCTTGGTGCACAGCAGCGTGACGCCGACGGCCGCGAGGACGGTGACGAAGATCTCGCCGAGCGGGCGGTGCAGCCAGGCGGCCTCGAACCAGCCCTGGTAGTCACCGGCCTTCACGACGAAGCCGTGCAGCAGGTAGCCGTACAGCGTGCCCGCGCCGAGCGCCGTGAACCACATGTGGCGCCGCGGCACCCAGGCGAAGAAGCAGGCCGTCAGCAGCAGCGAGCAGCCGAACATCGCCAGCACCATCACCGGACCGGTCCACCACGGAGCGCCCAGCTCCTGCGCGGCGTCACGGTGGTAGAACCACGCGGTGTTCATGCGCGGCACCGCCCAGTAGCCGACGACCAGCGCGGCCAGGCCCACCGGCACGGACAGGATCCGCGTCGTGCGGGTGCGCACCATGTGGAAGTGCTCGGGCTTCATGCACAGACCCAGCACGAAGTACGGCAGGAACTGCAGGACCCGCTGGAGGTCCAGGTCGTCGCCGATCTCAGGGCAGACCGTCGCCGCCATGGCGAGGCCGAGCGCGATCGGCAGCGGCCAGCGCACCATCTTCCAGATGGGGGTGGTCATCCGCCAGATGAACAGCGCGCACAGGAACCACGTCAGGTACCACGGGTCCAGGAGGCTGATCTCCTGGCTCGGGTCCTCGTCGATCCAGCGCTTGAAGAGCGGATAGGCCGTCTCGAAGACGATGTACGGCACCGCGACGCCGGTGATCAGCCGCTTGAGCCGGCTGGGGCTCGCGTCGAAACTGCGAGAGAAGAAGCCGGAGATGATGATGAACGCCGGCATGTGGAAGGTGTACACGATGGTGTACACGGCCTCCAGGGTCCGGCTGTCGCCCTTGATGGGCTCCCACGCGTGTCCTATGGCGACCAGCACGATCGCCAGGTACTTGGCGTTGTCGAAGAACGCGTCGCGCTGCTTGGCACCGCCGGACGCGGATCTGTCGTTCGCTTGAGCCTTCTGGTTCTGCGGCGAGCGCGGACTGGGCACTCCGTCCGCCGACGACTGTGCCGGGGGGAGTGGCGCTCTGTTGTGGCCGTGCGGTCGCAGCGAGTTCGTCACGGACCCTCCCGCCGGAATCCGGGGGAGTCGATCCAGGACCTGGCTGCGCATGGGGGGGACGAGGCAGCGTGGAACATCTGAGGCACCCTAGCGTTGCCTGAGGGATTTCGTAAAACCTGCGAGGTCATTACCGGTTATTGCGCTGGACGACATGTGTGCAACGAACATGCACCTGGCGGACACCTGTTGAGTGCCCCCATTGTCCGGATTCATCCCGACTAAGAGGTGCATATGGCCAGGATGTGACTCCGGTGTAATGATCAGTGCGCGATGAATTCGAAATCCCTGCGAACACGTTGTGTGGCAATGGAAACGATCCCGTCGAATTCCCGCAGCGGGTGTCCTGTCGAAATGCTGTGCGGACACAACGCGAGAGGTCGCTGCGCGCGGCCGACCCGCACAGATCCGGCACAGATGTGGCGAACGAAACGTCATGGGCCGCATAGCCGGGCCTACTTGGTGGCACGATGGTTCTGGCGGGGTGCGCGGGGTCGCGTCCCCGGGCCGGGAGAGCGGACCGACCGAGGGTGTGATCTGTTGTGGCCATTTCGCTGTCAGTGGTGTTGCTGTTGGCGATCATCTTGGTGGTGTTGATCCGTGGCGGTTCCCTGAAGGCCGGCCCCGCCGTCGTCGCCGTCCTGTTCGGCTTCTTCCTCGCCTCGACAGGCATGGCCGACGACATCCAACGCTTCCTCAACTCGATAGCCGAGACCATCAACTCGATCCAGTTCTAGGAACCGTGGGGCGGCCTGAGAGGTACGGATACCCTCGTTCGTGATCGTCGAACGGTCCGGAACGATGGAACGTACGGAGGGCGCCGCGCGCGACGGACCCGGCGCAGGCGGCCGGCTGTCGGCTGCCGGATCGAGGACCGCCTCGGCTCCGGTGGCATGGCCGTGGCGCACCTGCCCCGCTCCGCCTCCTCTCGACTGCGCCCGGGCGTGCGGACGCCGACGCGCCGCGCCCCTGGACGGCCACGCTCCACATCCCCGGCGAGGACCTCGGCACCCACGTCCGCCGCCACGGCCCGCTCCCGCCCCCGGAGTTGCGCCCCCGGGGGCACTCCCCTCGCCGACATGGTCCGCCGGGATCTGAAACCGGCCAATGTGCCGCTCGCCGAGGACGCCTCCCCCCGCGTCATCGAAATCGGCATCTCCCGAGCCGCCGATTTCGCGCCCGCCGACGTCTTCTCCCAGCCGCCGAGGGCGATCCAGACGCCGGTGTGCCGCTTCCGTCGGCCAACGCGGCCGACTCGCGATCACGGAGCGAGCGGATCGCTGCCGAGGAAGTCGTCGTCAGCGAGCACGACATCCTCGACGGCACCGCCTTCAAGGTGGCGGAGGGCACGGAGAACGGCAGGCGCGGCGGCTGACCGGTCGATCCCCGGCTGACACGGAACGGCCCCGTCACACCGGATGACTTGCTGCCCCGCGTCCGCCTCCGCCTGGAAAAGCACCCCAAGTTCCGCCCCACCGCGGTGCTCGGCCCTGTGCCGAGCACCCCGCTGCGGCCGCCGCGACCATCGTCACCGTCCAGGCGGTCCACGCCGAGCCGACCCGGCCGAGCGCGACCTGGACGCCGCGCGGCGGACCTGGCCCGAGAACGATCACGCCGACAGCCCGACCCCGGAGAGGGCGGAGCGGTGTACTTGCCGCCATTTCGATCGCGGGGTGCCGGGGCCGAGGGAGATCATGAGGGCATGAGTCCTGGATTACGTCGCATGGCCGCCGCAGCGAGCCTGCTGGTCGGCATCGGTGTCGCGGCCTGGCTGGTGTTCGGCGCTCCTCAAGGCTGGGAGGGCGGCATGAGATGGCTACGTCACGGCCTGGCACTGGCGTCCGTCGGGGCGATCGGTCTGGCCGCCCGGTTGATGTTTCCCGACACAGGGAAAGGCACGTCCGAGGCGGAGTCCGATTAGTCGCATCCGATGAGTCGCATCGGCCCGCGGAACGCGAAAGGCCCGAGGAGAGAAAACAACCTCTCACCCGGGCCTTCGGCGTACAGAGCGGGCGACGGGAATCGAACCCGCGTAGCTAGTTTGGAAGACTAGGGCTCTACCATTGAGCTACGCCCGCACAGGGACGCGCCGCAGGTCAGGTGACCGCGGCACTACAGGCATCGTAGCGGGTCGGGCCCCCTCGACGCACACCCCATCGTCACCCGCACGGCCCTGCGGCCGGCGCTCGCGAAATGCGGCGGCCTCACTGCCTGCGGGCATGTACCCTACGTGTCGCACCAGCACGGGGTGTGGCGCAGCTTGGTAGCGCGTCCGCTTTGGGAGCGGAAGGCCGTGGGTTCAAATCCCGCCACCCCGACCACGACCGGTCATCACCGGCCATGTGCGCGACGACCTCGTGTGATCGCGTCCCGTGATCGCCTTTGGGGGCGTGTCGCCGCTGCCGTTACTATGCAAGCTGCACGCCCGTGTGTCTCTCCGTACGAAGTCACGAAGTCCTCCGGGCGGCGAATTTGCCGGACCAGTCTGGTTCCGGCAGAACCCAAGAAGTCAGCCACAAGGAGACCGAACCGTGAAGAGCGCCGTGGAGACCCTGAACCCGACTCGGGTTCGGCTCACTGTCGAGGTGCCCTTCGAGGAGCTCAAGGACAGCCTCGACGCGGCGTACAAGAAGATCAACCAGCAGGTCACGGTGAAGGGCTTCCGCAAGGGCAAGATCCCGGCCCGCGTCATCGACCAGCGGTTCGGCCGCGGCGCCGTGCTGGAGGAGGCCGTCAACGACGCGCTCCCGAAGTTCTACACCGAAGCGGTCAACGAGGCCGAGCTCAACGTCCTGGGCCAGCCCGAGGTCGACATCACCGAGCTGAAGGACGGCGAGACGCTGAACTTCACCGCCGAGGTCGACGTCCGCCCGACCATCGAGATCCCGGACTACTCCGGCATCGAGGTCGAGGTCGACGCCGTCGAGGTCACCGACGAGGACGTCGAGAAGTCGGTGGAGCAGCTCCGTGAGCGCTTCGCCTCCACCTCCCCGGTCGAGCGCGCCGCCGAGGACGGCGACGTCGTCACCATCGACCTGGAGGCCAAGGTCGACGGCGAGGTCCTGGAGGACGGCGTCGCGAGCGGCGTCTCCTACACCATCGGCTCCGGTGAGCTGCTGGACGGCATCGACGACGCCGTGAAGGGCCTTCAGGCCGGTGGCGAGGCCACCTTCACCTCCGAGCTCAAGGGCGGCTCGGCGGCCGGCAAGGAGGCCGAGGTCACCGTCAAGGTCACCCAGGTCGCCGCGCGCGAACTGCCCGAGCTGGACGACGAGTTCGCGCAGCTCGCCTCCGAGTTCGACACCCTCGAGGAGCTCAAGGCCGACAGCCGCAAGCGCCTGGAGAACATGAAGCAGTACGACCAGGCCACGCAGGCCCAGGAGCGTGTCCTGGAGAAGCTGCTGGAGCTCGTCGAGGTGCCCGTCCCCGAGAAGCTGCTCGAGGACGAGATCAACACCCGTAAGCACAACCTTGAGCACCACCAGCTCGGCCAGATGGGCCTCGACCTCGAGAAGTACCTCGAGATCCAGGGCAAGACGGTCGAGGAGTTCGACGCCGAGACCAAGGAAGCCGCGGTCAAGGGCATCAAGACCCAGTTCGTGCTCGACGAGCTCGTCAAGCAGGAGAAGCTGAACGTCAACCAGGAGGAGCTCACCGAGCACCTCATGCGTCGCGCCGCCTCCTCCGGCATGTCCCCCGACCAGTTCGCCCAGGCCGTCGTCGAGGGCGGCCAGGTGCCGCTCCTGGTCGGCGAGGTCGCCCGCGGCAAGGCCCTGGCCGTCGTGGTCGAGAAGGCCACGGTCAAGGACACCAACGGCGAGGTCATCGACATGACCGACGAGGACGAGGTCGAGCAGGCCACCGAGACGGTCGAGGCCGCCGAGGGCACCGCCGACGAGGCCGCCGAGGAGAAGACCGAGGGCTGAGCCCACGGCGCCTTGTAGCTCGCAGGGAGGGCCCTGGGGACGTACGACGTCCCCGGGGCCCTTCTGTCGTCGGGGCAGGGGGAACGGCCCGCGGCGCAGCGCATGCGCTCACAGCGAACACTCCCTGAACCGGGATTGCAGCACAGGGCCACCGCGTTAGGGTCCATGAGTATGAGGGCAGGGGAGCCCCCGTTGCCCACGCAGAACACGTGAGACGGCCCGGCGCCGTCGCAAGACGAGCAGGTGGATACGTGACGAATCTGATGCCCTCCGCCGCCGGCGAGCCTTCCATCGGCGGTGGCCTCGGCGACCATGTCTACAACCGGCTGCTCAACGAGCGGATCATCTTCCTCGGTCAGCAGGTCGACGACGACATCGCGAACAAGATCACCGCACAGCTTCTGCTCCTTGCCGCCGACCCGGACAAGGACATTTACCTGTACATCAACAGCCCGGGCGGTTCGATCACGGCCGGTATGGCGATCTACGACACCATGCAGTACATCAAGAACGACGTGGTGACCATCGCCATGGGCCTCGCCGCCTCGATGGGCCAGTTCCTGCTCAGCGCGGGCACTCCGGGCAAGCGCTTCGCGCTGCCGAACGCCGAGATCCTGATCCACCAGCCCTCCGCGGGCCTGGCCGGCTCGGCCTCCGACATCAAGATCCACGCCGAGCGGCTGCTGTACACCAAGAAGCGCATGGCCGAGCTCACGGCGCAGCACACCGGCCAGTCGGTCGAGCAGGTCACCCGTGACTCGGACCGCGACCGCTGGTTCGACGCCTTCGAGGCCAAGGAGTACGGCCTCATCGACGACGTGATCGCCACGGCCGCCGGTATGCCGGGCGGCGGCGGCACCGGGGCCTGAGCCCCAGCGGATGGCCACAGCGCCCCGCACAGCCCCCAGCCGAC
This sequence comes from Streptomyces sp. NPDC006385, assembly GCF_040612485.1. Lineage (NCBI taxonomy): Bacteria > Bacillati > Actinomycetota > Actinomycetes > Kitasatosporales > Streptomycetaceae > Streptomyces > Streptomyces sp. NPDC006385. The sequence continues at coordinate 22,024 of NZ_JBEXQG010000085.1, read as the reverse complement.
CGCCTCAGCCCCTAGGAGACAGACAGTGAACGACTTCCCCGGCAGCGGCCTGTACGACCGCACGCGCGCCGAGTACACCGGCGCCGCCGCCGAGTCCCGTTACGTGATCCCGCGCTTCGTCGAGCGCACCTCGCAGGGCATCCGCGAGTACGACCCGTACGCGAAGCTGTTCGAGGAGCGCGTGATCTTCCTCGGCGTGCAGATCGACGACGCCTCCGCCAACGACGTCATGGCGCAGCTGCTGTGCCTGGAGTCGATGGACCCCGACCGGGACATCTCGGTCTACATCAACAGCCCGGGCGGCTCCTTCACCGCGCTCACGGCCATCTACGACACGATGCAGTTCGTGAAGCCGGACATCCAGACGGTCTGCATGGGCCAGGCGGCCTCCGCCGCCGCCGTCCTGCTGGCCGCCGGCACGCCCGGTAAGCGCATGGCGCTGCCGAACGCCCGCGTGCTGATCCACCAGCCGTTCAGCGAGACCGGCCGCGGCCAGGTCTCCGACCTGGAGATCGCCGCCAACGAGATCCTCCGGATGCGTTCGCAGCTGGAGGAACTGCTGGCCAAGCACTCCACCACGCCGATCGAGAAGGTCCGCGAGGACATCGAGCGCGACAAGATCCTCACGGCCGAGGACGCGCTGTCGTACGGGCTGATCGACCAGATCATCTCCACCCGGAAGATGAACAACGCCGAGGTTCGCTGACGCGGACCGGGTATTGTCTGCTGCCCCTTGGCACGGTTTGGGACGGTGCACGTCAAAGTGAACCGCGCCAAGGGGGGCCCGAACGGGGGGCCAGGCAAGGTACCGTCGGACATAAGGCAGCACCAGGAGCCGCTGGATTCGAAATGTCCAGTCGTCTCCCAGGCGAAGGGGAAGCACACCGTGGCACGCATCGGTGACGGCGGCGATCTGCTCAAGTGCTCGTTCTGCGGCAAGAGCCAGAAGCAGGTCAAGAAGCTCATCGCAGGCCCTGGTGTGTACATCTGCGACGAGTGCATCGATCTCTGCAACGAGATCATCGAGGAAGAGCTCGCGGAGACCAGTGAGGTCCGCTGGGAGGAACTGCCCAAGCCGCGCGAGATCTACGAGTTCCTCGAGGGCTACGTGGTCGGCCAGGAAGCAGCCAAGAAGGCGCTCTCCGTCGCCGTCTACAACCACTACAAGCGCGTCCAGGCCGGCGAGAACGGCGGCGGCCAAAGCCGTGACGACGCCATCGAGTTGGCGAAGTCCAACATCCTCCTGCTGGGCCCCACGGGCTCCGGCAAGACCCTGCTGGCGCAGACTCTGGCCCGCATGCTGAACGTCCCGTTCGCCATCGCCGACGCGACGGCGCTGACGGAGGCGGGGTACGTCGGTGAGGACGTCGAGAACATCCTGCTCAAGCTGATCCAGGCGGCCGACTACGACGTCAAGAAGGCCGAGACCGGGATCATCTACATCGACGAGATCGACAAGGTGGCGCGGAAGAGTGAAAATCCGTCGATCACCCGGGATGTGAGCGGCGAGGGCGTCCAGCAGGCCCTGCTGAAGATCCTGGAGGGCACGACGGCCTCGGTGCCCCCGCAGGGCGGCCGTAAGCACCCCCACCAGGAGTTCATCCAGATCGACACGACGAACGTCCTGTTCATCGTGGGCGGCGCGTTCGCCGGCCTGGAGAAGATCATCGAGTCCCGGGCCGGCGCCAAGGGCATCGGCTTCGGCGCGACGATCCGCTCCAAGCGCGAGCTGGAGGCCAAGGACCAGTTCGAGGACGTCATGCCCGAAGACCTGGTCAAGTTCGGCATGATCCCCGAGTTCATCGGTCGCCTGCCGGTCATCACGAGCGTGCACAACCTGGACCGGGAAGCCCTCCTGCAGATCCTGGTGGAGCCGCGCAACGCCCTGGTGAAGCAGTACCAGCGCCTCTTCGAACTCGACGGCGTGGAACTCGACTTCGAGCGCGAGGCCCTGGAGGCCATCGCCGACCAGGCCATCCTCCGCCAGACCGGCGCGCGCGGCCTGCGCGCCATCATGGAGGAGGTCCTGATGTCGGTGATGTACGAGGTGCCGTCCCGCAAGGACGTTGCCCGGGTCGTCATCACGGCGGACGTCGTCCACTCGAACGTGAACCCGACGCTGATCCCGCGGGACGCGCGGGGGCGCGGGCCGGGCGAGCAGAAGACGGCGTAGCCGCGCGACACACGTACGAAGGGGCCCCGGTCAGCGGACCGGGGCCCCTTCTTCGCCCTGGAGGCGTACAGCGTCAGGCCTTGACCCGCACGTCGTTGCGGAGCTTGGCGGCCATGGCTGCGGTGTCGTCGACCGAACCGCCGTCACCGCTGGCGAGTGCGGCGACGTCGAACGACATGACGAGGGCGACGGTGCTGTGGTCACCCCAGATGCACGTGGGCATCTTCATGGTCTGCGGGACCCCGGCGCTCGCGCTTGACGAGCCGCCGTTGTCGATCTCGGCCACCTGGCATTTCATGATGCCGTTCTCGAAGCCCGCGGGGGAGACCTCCTCCGGGCTGCCGACCAGCTTGCCCTTGGTGTCGCCGCTCTGGTCCTTCTCGGACTCGGCCTTCATCTTGGCGAACATCGCATCGACGACGGCCTCAGGATCGTCGATGGTGCCGTAGACGCCGTTGAAGGAGAGGCTCTTCGCGCTGATACCCGTGCCCTTCTGATAACTCGCGCTGACATCCTTGGCGTCCTTCACCCCCCACTTCTCGAAGTCCGTGATGTCGTCGTCGTTCATCGAGTCCGCGGAGCCGGACCTCTCCGACTTCTTGTACTCGCCGCTCAGCACGGTCGACGGCGCCGTCAGCTTGTGGGCCCCGTCGTCCGCGACGCCGCCCGCGCCGCCACCCCCGCCGAGCAGGAAGTACGCCCCGACGCCGATCGCGGCCACGACCGCCACCGCGCCGATGATCAGACCGGTCTTCTTGTTGCCGCCGGCCGGCGCCGGCGGCTGCGGGGGCATCCCGTACGGGGCCTGGCCGTAGGGCGGCTGCTGGCCGTACGGGTTCGGCTGCTGGGGCGGGACGCCCGGGGCCTGCTGCGGGTAGCCGTAGCCGGGCTGGGGCTGGGGCTGGGGCGGCGGAGCCTGCTGGGGGTAGCCGTAGCCGGGCTGGGGCGCCTGCGGCTGCTGGCCGTACGGACCCGGCTGGCCGTACGGACCGGGCTGCTGGGGCTGCCCGCCGTACGGGCCCGGCTGGTTGTAGCTCATTTCTGGGTTCCCCTCCAGATGCTTATGCGTTCACGACATCCTGGCGCAAAGCCAACGGACGCACGGCATCGGGGGGTGCACCGTTACAGAACAAACGCGTTTCGGGACACCCCCGAGACACCCCTAAACTGAGCCCGTGACCGAGAACGCTCAGCAGCAGCCACCAGCGCCCGACACCGAACTGCCGACCCAGTACGCGCCGGCCGACGTAGAGGGGCCGCTGTACGAGCGCTGGGTGGAGCGGGGTTACTTCGAGGCGGACGCGAAAAGCGACAAGCCGTCGTACACCATCGTCATCCCACCGCCGAACGTCACGGGCAGCCTGCACCTCGGGCACGCCTTCCAGCACACGCTCATGGACGCCCTCACGCGCCGCAAGCGCATGCAGGGCTACGAGTCGCTGTGGCTGCCGGGCATGGACCACGCCGGTATCGCCACCCAGAACAAGGTCGAGCAGCAGCTCGCCGAGGAGGGCAAGTCCCGCCACGACCTCGGCCGTGAGGCGTTCGTCGAGCGCGTGTGGCAGTGGAAGGAGGAGTACGGCGGGAGGATCCTCGGCCAGATGCGGCGCCTCGGCGACGGCGTCGACTGGAGCCGCGAGCGGTTCACCATGGACGAGGGGCTGTCCAAGGCCGTCCTCACCATCTTCAAGCGGCTGTACGAGGACGAGCTGATCTACCGCGCCGAGCGCATCATCAACTGGTGCCCGCGCTGTCTGACGGCCATCTCGGACATCGAGGTCGAGTACCAGGAGGACGACGGCGAGCTCGTCTCCATCAAGTACGGCGAGGGGGAGGAGACGCTGGTCGTCGCCACCACCCGCGCGGAGACCATGCTCGGTGACACCGCCGTCGCCGTTCACCCCGACGACGAGCGCTACCGGCACCTGATCGGCAAGCGCATCAAGCTGCCGCTGACCGACCGCCACATCCCGGTCGTCGCGGACAGCCATGTCGACCCCGAGTTCGGCACCGGCGCCGTCAAGGTCACTCCGGCCCACGACCCGAACGACTTCGCGATCGGCCAGCGGCACGGCCTGGAGTCGATCACGGTCATGGACGAGCGGGCGGTCATCACCGCGCACGGCCCGTTCCAGGGCCTGGACCGCTTCGAGGCCCGCAGCTCCATCGTCGCGGCACTGCGCTCGCAGGGCCGGATCGTCGCCGAGAAGCGGCCGTACGTCCACTCCGTCGGCCACTGCTCGCGCTGCAAGACCACCATCGAGCCGCGTCTGTCCATGCAGTGGTGGGTCAAGGTCGGCCCGTTGGCGAAGGCCGCCGGTGACGCGGTCCGCGACGGCCGGGTGAAGATCCACCCGGAGGACATGTCGAAGCGGTACTTCGACTGGGTCGACAACATGAACGACTGGTGCATCTCGCGCCAGTTGTGGTGGGGCCACCGCATCCCGATCTGGTACGGCCCCAGCGGCGAGATCGTCTGCGTCGGCCCCGACGAGGAGCCGCCGGCGGGCGAGGGCTGGACGCAGGACACGGACGTCCTCGACACCTGGTTCTCGTCCGGCCTGTGGCCGTTCTCCACGCTGGGCTGGCCCGAACAGACCGAGGACCTGCGGAAGTTCTACTCGACCGACGTCCTCCTGACCGGCCACGACATCATCTTCTTCTGGGTCGCCCGGATGATGATGTTCGGCCTGTACGCGATGGACGGCGAGGTTCCGTTCAAGACCATCGCGCTGACCGGTCTGGTCCGCGACGAGCGCGGCAAGAAGATGTCGAAGTCCTTCGGCAACGTCGTCGACCCGCTCGACTGGATGGACAAGTACGGCTCCGACGCCGTCCGCTTCACCCTGGCGCGCGGCGCCAACCCCGGTACGGACGTGCCGATCGGCGAGGACTGGGTCCAGGCGTCGCGGAACTTCGCCAACAAGATCTGGAACGCCACGCGCTTCGCGCTGATGAACGGCGCCACCATCGAGGGCCCGCTCCCCGACCCGGCCGCCATGTCGGCGACGGACCGCTGGATCCTCTCCCGCCTCAACAAGACGGTCGCCGACGTCGACGCGTTCTACGAGGACTACCAGTTCGCCAAGCTGTCGGACGCGCTCTACCACTTCGCGTGGGACGAGGTCTTCGACTGGTACGTCGAGCTGTCGAAGACGACGTTCGCCGCGGGCGGCGAGGCCGCGGAGGTCTCCAAGCGTGTCCTCGGCGAGGTCCTGGACGTCACGCTGAAGCTGCTGCACCCGGTGGTCCCCTTCGTGACGGAGACCCTCTGGACCACGCTCACGGGCGGCGAGTCGGTGGTCATCGCCGAGTGGCCCAAGGACAGCGGCTTCCGGGACGCGGCGGCCGAGCAGGAGATCGCCACGCTCCAGCAGGTCATCACCGAGGTCCGCCGCTTCCGCGCCGACCAGGGCCTCCAGCCGGGCCAGCGCGTCCCGGCCCGCCTGACCCTGGACGGCACGGCGCTCGCCCCGCACGAGCCGGCCATCCGCCAGCTGCTGCGCCTCCAGCCGGAGGGCGAGGACTTCACGGCCACGGCGACGCTGCCGGTCGCGGGCGCGGAGGTCGCGCTCGACCTCTCGGGCGCGATCGACGTCGCGGCGGAGCGCAAGCGCCTCGCGAAGGACCTGGCCGCGGCCGAGAAGGAGAAGGCCCAGGCCACGGCCAAGCTCGGCAACGAGGCGTTCCTGGCGAAGGCGCCGGACCAGGTGGTGGAGAAGATCCGCGGCCGACTGGCGAAGGCGGACGAGGACATCGCCCGCATCCAGGCTCAGCTGGAGCGCTTGCCGCAAGCGTGAGTCGTTTTACGCGACTGAAGCCCCCGGCGCTGACAGGCGCCGGGGGCTTCATCGCCCTCAGGGGCGCGGGGTTGTATCGATGTGCGGCTCCGCCGCGCGGGCGCGACCAGCCACAACCCACCCGCACGTGCCCGACGAGACATGCCGCCCCACTCCATAGGCACCCTGTCAGTCCCCCTCCGTAGACTGGCCCCGTGAGCGACCAGAACGAGCCCGACCCCCTCGACCCCCTCGACTCCTTCGAGGAGATCATCGCCGCCGAGACCGACCGCGACCCCGACCTCGCCGTCATCGAGGCCGGCAGCCGCACCCTGCGCACCCAGGGCGGGCAGCCCATCGCCGACGTGCCCGCGCGCCCCGAGGACCCCGAGGTCGACAAGGCCCTGCGCGAGGTCGAGGCGGAGCTGGCGACGCGCTGGGGCGAGACCAAGCTGGAACCCTCGGTCAGCCGCATCGCCGCGCTCATGGACGTGCTGGGCGAACCGCAGCGGGCGTACCCCTCGATCCACATCACGGGTACGAACGGCAAGACGTCGACCGCCCGCATGATCGAGGCCCTCCTCGGCGCCTTCGAGCTGCGCACCGGCCGCTACACCTCTCCGCACGTCCAGTCGATCACCGAGCGGATCAGCCTCGACGGCGCCCCGATCTCCGCCGAGCGGTTCATCGAGACGTACGAGGACATCAAGCCGTACGTCGAGATGGTCGACGCCTCTCAGGAGTACCGCCTGTCCTTCTTCGAGGTGCTCACGGGCATGGCGTACGCCGCCTTCGCCGACGCGCCCGTCGACGTCGCCGTCGTGGAGGTGGGCATGGGCGGGTCCTGGGACGCCACCAACGTCATCGACGGTGACGTCGCCGTCGTGACGCCCATAGACCTCGACCACACCGACCGGCTCGGCGAGACTCCCGGCGAGATCGCCGTCGAGAAGGCCGGCATCGTCAAGCAGGACGCCACCGTGATCATGGCCCAGCAGCCGGTGGACGCGGCCCAGGTGCTGCTGAAGAAGGCCGTCGAGGTCGACGCCACCGTGGCCCGTGAGGGCCTGGAGTTCGGGGTCGTGTCGCGTCAGGTCGCCGTCGGCGGGCAGTTGGTCACCCTGCGCGGGCTGGGCGGTGAGTACACCGAGGTGTATCTGCCGCTGCACGGTGCGCACCAGGCGCACAACGCCGCCGTGGCCCTCGCCGCCGTGGAGGCGTTCTTCGGCGTCGGCGCCGCGCGGGCCGAGCCGCTGGACATCGACACGGTCCGCAAGGCATTCGCGGCCGTCGCCTCGCCGGGCCGCATGGAGGTCGTGCGGCGGTCGCCGACCGTCGTCCTGGACGCCGCCCACAACCCGGCCGGCGCGCGGGTCACCGCCGAGGCGGTCGGGGAGGCCTTCGACTTCAGCCGGCTGATCGGAGTCGTGGGCGCGAGCGGCGACAAGAACGTCCGAGGGCTGCTGGAGGCCTTCGAGCCGATCTTCGCCGAGGTCGTCGTCACGCAGAACTCCTCGCACCGCGCCATGGACGCCGACGAGCTCGCGGCCATCGCCGTCGAGGTGTTCGGCGAGGAGCGGGTGCAGGTCGAGCCGCGACTGCCCGACGCCCTGGAGGCCGCGATCACGCTGGCCGAGGAGGAGGGCGAGTTCGCCGGTGGCGGCGTGCTCGTCACCGGGTCCGTCATCACGGTCGGCGAAGCCCGGCTGCTGCTGGGGAAGGGCTGAGTCAGAAAGATGCGTACGCTCTGTTCCTCGACCCTGATCGGCGAGTTCTTCGTCGTCGGCTTCGCCGGTCTGGTCGCCATGAAGGATCCGGACCTGTCCATGGCGCAGGTGTGGACGGTCTGCGGTATCGCGATGTTCCTGTGCCTGCTGCTGTGCGGGCTGGTGACCCGCCCCGGCGGCGTCGCGCTCGGCTGGGCCCTGCAGGTCGCCCTCATCGCCTCCGGCTTCGTCGTCCCCACCATGTACTTCCTGGGTGTGGTCTTCGCGGCGCTGTGGTGGGCCTCGGTGCACTTCGGCAGGAAGGTCGACGAGGCGAAGGCGAGATTCGCCGCGCAGGGCGACTCCTCCACACCTGACGCTGCGTAACAAGGGCCCGGACACGCCCTGTAACCTCATCCCACCGCACCCCGGCAGTAAGAAGGAGCCCTCCCGTGACCCAGCGCACCCTCGTCCTCCTCAAGCCCGACGCCGTCCGTCGCGGCCTGACCGGCGAGATCATCAGCCGCATCGAGCGCAAGGCCGGCTGGCAGATCACCGCGCTGGAGCTGCGCACCCTGGACCAGGAGACGCTGGAGCAGCACTACGGCGAGCACAAGGGCAAGCCCTTCTACGAGCCGCTGGTGGAGTTCATGGCGTCCGGCCCGGTCGTCGCCATGATCGTCGAGGGTGAGCGGGTCATCGAGGGGCTGCGCCGGCTCGCCGGGCCGACCGACCCGATCGCCGCGGCCCCGGGTTCCATCCGCGGTGACTACGGCGTGATCGTGCGCGAGAACCTCATCCACGCCTCCGACTCCGAGGAGTCCGCCGAGCGCGAGGTGAAGATCTTCTTTCCGGGCCGCGCCTGAGTCTGTCAACGGGCCCTGCCCGGGGCGGCCATAGAAACCCGGCCGCCCCGCGGCATATGCGTGGCGATCGAGGGAACGAGTGCCCCCGATGGCCCGTCTCCACAAGCGGGGCGACTCGTCATCTGCTGACATTGGCGAAGACCCTCCCGCAGTGTTCGTGAAAGCGCGTCTACGATGGAAGCCTTCACGTCACAGCACCCACTTCGCCGACCTGAAAAGCCGTCAAAAGCTCCCAGGAAGGCCAGACGAATCCTGATGGGGAACTCAATGTCGTTCATCGGCCGTGACATGGCTGTCGACCTCGGGACCGCCAACACGCTGGTGTACGTCAGGGGTCGCGGGATCGTACTCAACGAGCCGTCCGTCGTCGCGATCAACACCAACACCGGTGGCATCCTCGCGGTCGGTGCCGAAGCGAAGAAGATGATCGGGCGCACGCCCGGCAACATCGTGGCCGTACGTCCGCTGAAGGACGGCGTGATCGCCGACTTCGAGATCACCGAGCGGATGCTCCGCTACTTCATCCTGAAGATCCACAAGCGGCGGTATCTGGCTCGTCCGCGGGTCGTCGTCTGTGTGCCCTCCGGCATCACCGGCGTCGAGCGCCGCGCCGTCATCGAGGCGTCGTCCCAGGCCGGCGCCCGTCAGGTGCACATCATCGAGGAGCCCATGGCCGCGGCCATCGGTTCCGGCCTGCCGGTCCACGAGGCCACGGGCAACATGGTGGTCGACATCGGCGGCGGCACCACGGAGGTCGCGGTCATCTCCCTCGGCGGCATCGTCACCGCGCAGTCCATCCGCGTAGCGGGCGACGAACTGGACAACGCGATCATCCAGCACATCAAGAAGGAGTACTCCCTTCTGCTGGGTGAGCGGACGGCCGAACAGATCAAGATCACGGTCGGTTCGGCGTACGACCTCGATTCCGACGAGCACACTGAAATCCGCGGCCGGGACCTCGTCTCCGGGCTGCCGAAGACCGTCGTCATCTCCGCGGCCGAAGTGCGCAAGGCCATCGAGGAGCCGGTCAACGCGATCGTCGACGCGGTGAAGACGACCCTCGACAAGTGCCCGCCGGAGCTGTCCGGCGACATCATGGACCGAGGAATCGTTCTGACCGGCGGCGGAGCCCTGCTGCGCGGCCTCGACGAGCGGCTGCGGCGCGAGACCGGCATGCCGATCCACATCGCCGAGGATCCGCTGGACAGCGTGGCGCTCGGCTCCGGCAAGTGCGTCGAGGAGTTCGAGGCGTTGCAGCAGGTGCTGGACGCCCAGCCGCGCAGATGACGTAACTCTTCGATTCCGCCGTACGGGATGATCCCCTCTCGTACGGCGGATCGTTGATATAGAGGCATAAGCTCCCCGAAGCGCCTCGAAACCGCATACGACCAGGCGTACACATCCCCATACAGACCCCTCCGGTTTTCCCCGGGGGTTTCCCGAATTCCTATGAGGAAGGGCACGGCCGCCGCACGTGAGGGACACACGAGAGAGCCGGCTGCTCCTGGTGCTGCTGATCGCCATCGCGTTCGCGCTGATCACGGTGGACATCCGCGGCGGTGAGGACTCGCCCGTCGACGGCGCCCGCTCCGCCGCGGCGGCGGTCTTCGGCCCGATCGAGAGCGGAGTGTCCTCGGCGGTCGACCCGGTCGGTAACGCGGTCGCCGCGATCCGCGACTCCGGTGAGCGCCACGACCGGCTCGCCCGGCTGGAGCAGGAGAACGCCGCTCTCAAGGCGACGCTCGGCAGCGACGACCGCAACCGCAGCCGGCTGAAGCAACTCGACAAGATGCTGAAGATCGCCGGCGAGGGCCAGTACGGCATCAAGGGCGCCCAGGTCATCGCGATAGGAGCGGCCCAGGGCTTCTCCTGGACCATCACCATCGACGCCGGCGCGAACGACGGCATCCAGCGCGACATGACCGTCCTGAACGGGGACGGCCTGGTCGGCCGCGTGACGACCGTCGGCCCGAACACCGCGACCGTGCTTCTCGCCAACGACCCCGACTTCACCGTCGGCACGCGCATGGAGTCCACCGACGAACTCGGCTTCGCCTCCGGCCAGGGCGACCGCCCGCTGCGCGTCGAACTCCTCAACGGCAAGGCCGAGGTGAAGAAGGGCGACCGCCTGGTCACCTTCGGCTCGCAGGCCGACAAGCCGTTCGTGCCCGGCGTCCCCGTCGGCGTCGTCTCCCGTGTCGACCCGTCCGGCGGCAACCTGACCCGCACGCTCTACGTCACCCCGTACGTCGGCTTCAGCAAGCTCGACATCGTCGGCGTCGTCGTCCAGGCCCCCGCGAAGGACCCGCGCGACACCGTGCTCCCGGACAAACCGAAGCCGACCCCCCGGCCGACCGTCACGGTCACCGTCACGCCTTCCGGCGAGGCCCCGGCCGACGGCCAGAACCAGCCCCAGGCCGACGGTCAGTACCAGCCCCAGACCGATGGTCAGTACCAGCCCCAGACCGACGGTCAGTACCAGCCTCCGGTCGACGGCCAGAACCAGTACGAGCAAGAGCAGTAGGAGCTGAAGCCTGATGCGCGTCAACCGAATCCTGCTCTCCTCCTCGCTGGTCGTCGTCGCCCTGGTGCTCCAGGTGAGTGTCCTCGCCCGCCTCCACCTCCCGGGCGCCGTGCCCGACCTGCTGCTCCTGACCGTGCTGGGCCTGGCCCTGGTCTACGGCCACGTCGGCGGCGCCCTCGTCGGCTTCGGCGCCGGTCTGCTCGCCGACCTCGCCCCGCCCGCCGACCATGCCGCCGGCCGCTACGCGCTGGTGCTGTGCGTCATCGGCTATCTCGCCGGGCTCGTCAAGCCGGAGAACGGCCGGCTGAAGTCGGCCACCGGGCCGATGGTCGTCGTGGTCGTCGCCGCGATCGGCTCGACCTTGCTGTACGCCGGTGTCGGCGCCCTCGTCGGCGACACCGCCGCCCGGCATGTCGGCCTGGGCAGCCTGCTGTTCACGGCCGCGCTGTACGACCTGCTGCTCGCGCCGTTCGTCGTCCCCGGGATCATGGCGCTGGCCCGGCGCGCGGAGAACGACCCGCTCGCCGAGACCAACTCCCAGGCGAAGAAACCCAACATCTCCTCCGGCTGGCTCTCCGGCGGCACGGGTCTGCGCATCGGCGGCCAGCGTGGCGGGCTGGCCAGCCTGAGGGTGAAGGCCGGACGGGCGCGGACGGCGCGCGCCGGGCGCATCAAGGGGGTCAAGCGGCTGTGACCGCACGAGAGTTCACCGGAACGGGTGACGATCAGCGGAACTGCGCCTCGCGGGCCGGTCGTTCCTCACTCGTACGCATCCAGCCGTCATCCGTCCACGCCCATTCGTCCACGCGCTGAGAGGGGGAGCGACAGACGTGACCAACATCCCCGAGACCGGCCGCACGCCACGTGTCCAGATCCGGCTCGTCGTCATCCAGATCCTCGTCCTCTCCCTCCTCGGCACGCTCGGCGGGCGTCTGTGGTACCTGCAGATCCGGGAAGGCGAGGCCTACGCCAAGGAGGCGTCGGGCAACCACGTTCAGCAGGTCGTCCAGCCGGCCGTGCGCGGTTCGATCCTGGACGCGCGGGGGGTGGCGCTCGCCGACAACGAGACACGGCTGGTGGTCTCGGCCTCCCGTACGGATCTGCTGAAGATGAAGGACGACGGAAAGGCCGTTCTGACCAAGCTGGCCGGTGTGCTGGGCATGACGCCCAGGGAGGTCATGGACAAGGTCCGGCTGTGTGACGCCGAGACACCGCAGCCGTGCTGGAACGGCTCGCCGTACCAGCCGATCCCGATCACGGACGAGGCCACGCCCAAGCAGGCGCTGCAGATCCGTGAGCGTGCGGAGGACTTCCCCGGGATCACGGCCGAGCCGCAGGCCGTGCGCCGCTATCCGAGCCCGGGTGAGGCCAACACCGCCCAGGTGCTGGGCTATCTCTCGCCGGTCACCGACGAGGAGATCCAGCAGGCACAGGACAGCAACTCGCCCTACCTTCGCTCCGACCAGGTGGGGCGCTCGGGCCTGGAGCGCCAGTACGACAAGGAACTGCGCGGCAAGGCGGGCGTGACCCGGTACGAGGTCGACAACCTGGGCCGGGTGATCGGTCAGGCCAAGGCGGATCCGGCGCAGGCCGGCTCCAACCTCGTCACCAGCATCGACGCCCGGGTGCAGCGGGTCGCCGAGTACGAGCTGAGCAAGGCGATGAAGAAGGCCCGCGAGGAGTGGGACCGCAACACCAACGAGCGCTACAAGGCCGACTCGGGTGCGGTCGTGGTGATGGAGGCCAAGACCGGCCGCATCGTCGCCATGGCGTCCAACCCGACCTACGACCCCAACGCGTGGGTGGGCGGGATCTCCGCCAAGGACTACAAGAAGCTCACCGGCAAGTCCTCCAACTACCCGCTGCTCAACCGCGCGATCCAGGGCCAGTCCGCCCCGGGCTCGATCTTCAAGGTGATCCCGACGGCCGCCGCGGTCAACGCCGGCTACTCCTTCGACGGCCCCTACCAGTGCTCGAGCTCCTACTCGATCGGCGGCCAGGTCTTCAAGAACTTCGAGTCAAAGGGGTACGGCCCGATCAGCCTCGGCCGCGCCCTGGAGGTCTCCTGCGACACGGTCTTCTACCGGCTCGCGCACGAGGAGTGGAAGCGCGACGGCGGCACCAAGCCGAAGAAGAACGCCAACGACTGGTTCTACAAGACGGCGCACCAGTTCGGCCTCGGCGCGGAGACCGGCATCGACCTGCCCAACGAGGTCACCGGACGGGTCCCCGACCGCCAGTGGAAGCAGGAGTACTGGAAGGCGAACAAGGACGCCTGGTGCAAGTACGGCAAGAAGGGCGGCTCGTACGCCGAGCAGATCGCCTACGAGAACTGCCTCGAAGGCAACCGGATGCGCGCCGGTGACTCCGTCAACTACTCCATCGGGCAGGGCGACACCCTGGTCACCCCCATCCAGATGGCCACCATCTACGCGGCCATCTCCAACGGCGGCACCCTCTACGACCCGACCGTAGGCAAGGCCGTCATCAGCGCCGACGGCAGGACCGTCCAGGAGATCGAGCCCAAGTCCCACGGCAAGCTGCCCATAAGCAGGAAGACGCTGGCCGAGATGGACGACGCCCTCGAGGGCGTCGCCACCCGCGGTACCGCCGCCTGGCGGTTCGCGGACGTCGGCTGGCCCCAGGACAAGATCCCGATGCACGCCAAGACCGGTACCGCGGAGGTCTACGGCAAGCAGACGACCTCGTGGTTCGCGACGTACACCAAGGACTACGCGGTCGTCATGACGATCTCCCAGGGTGGTACGGGCTCCGGCGCCTCGGGCCCGGCCGTCCGCAACATCTACGACGCGCTGTACGGCGTCTCCGACGACGGCGCGATCGACAAGAAGAAGGCACTGCTGCCGACGCCGCAGAAGAGTCTGCCGAAGGTCCGGACGGACGGGACCATCGCCTCGCCGAAGGTGGGCAAGGACCCCGCGAAGGAGCAGGAGGCAAGCCAGAGGGGCAAGACCGCGCCGGACGGGCAGCAGCTCGCCGGGACGGTGTCGACGCCGTCGCCCGAGAACCGGGACACCCGGCGGCGGCGACGCGGAAGCCGACGGCGCGGAAGCCGTGGGCGGGGAAGCCGGAGGATGCTCACATGACCGGCGCCAACAGCTTCCAGGTCTCCGGGTACGGGCCCGAACGGGCGGGCTGGACCCGGCTGTTCGCCCGCGACTCGCTCGCCCGCCGGCTCGACTGGCCGATACTGCTGTCGGCGGTGGCCCTGTCGCTGCTCGGCACGCTCCTCGTGTACTCGGCGACCCGCAACCGCACCGAGCTCAACCAGGGCGACCAGTACTACTTCCTGGTCCGGCATCTGCTGAACACCGGCATCGGCCTGGCCCTGATGGTCGGCACGGTCTGGCTCGGCCACCGCAACCTGCGCACCGCCGTGCCGATCCTGTACGGCGTCTCGGTCTTCCTGATCCTGCTGGTGCTCACCCCGCTCGGCTCCACCATCAACGGCGCCCACTCCTGGATCAAGCTCCCCGGCGGTTTCTCCCTCCAGCCCTCGGAGTTCGTGAAGGTCACGATCATCCTGGGCATGGCGATGCTGCTGGCGACGAGAGTGGACGCGGGGGACAAGCAGTACCCCGACCACCGCACGGTGGTGCAGGCGCTGGGTCTGGCCGCCGTACCGATGCTGATCGTGATGCTCATGCCCGACCTCGGCTCGGTCATGGTGATGGTGGTGATCGTGCTGGGCGTGCTGCTCGCGTCCGGCGCCTCCAACCGCTGGGTCTTCGGCCTGATCGGCATGGGCACCATAGGGGCGATCGCGATCTGGCAGCTGGGCGTCCTGGACGACTACCAGATCGCCCGTTTCGCGGCCTTCGCCAACCCGGAACTCGATCCGGCGGGCGTCGGCTACAACACCAACCAGGCGCGTATCGCGATCGGTTCGGGCGGGCTGGTCGGCGCCGGGCTGTTCCACGGCTCGCAGACGACCGGCCAGTTCGTCCCCGAGCAGCAGACCGACTTCGTCTTCACCGTGGCGGGGGAGGAGCTGGGCTTCATCGGCGGCGGGCTGATCATCCTGCTCCTCGGCGTGATCCTGTGGCGGGCCTGCCGGATCGCGCGCGAGACGACCGAGCTGTACGGGACGATCGTCGCGGCGGGGATCGTGGCGTGGTTCGCCTTCCAGTCGTTCGAGAACATCGGAATGACGCTGGGGATCATGCCGGTGACCGGTCTGCCGCTGCCGTTCGTGTCGTACGGCGGATCATCGATGTTCGCCGTCTGGGTGGCGGTGGGGTTGCTGCAATCGATCCGGGTGCAGCGGCCGATGTCGGCGTAGCCGCCGCGCCCGGCCCGGTGCGGTGCCGCCGCCGCGACCGGGCCGGCGTTTCCTGTGCCGTGGGCGTCCCGGTTGCGGGGGCCTGGGGCTGGTGGGCCCTGTTGTCCCGTCGTGACTCCCACTAGATTCAGGTCATGGCGGACACCAAGCGCGAGATCGAGCGGAAGTACGAGTCCGACGACAGCGGGCTGCCCGATCTGACCGGCGTCGCCGGGGTCGCGGCCGTCATCGACAAGGGTGTCGCGCGGCTGGACGCCATCTACTACGACACCGCGGACGAGCGCCTCGCCGCGTCGTCGGTCACCCTGCGCCGCAGGACGGGCGGCTCCGACGCGGGCTGGCATCTGAAGTTCCCGGTCGCCCCGGGCGTACGGGACGAGATCCAGGCTCCGCTGTCCGACACCCTGCCCCGCAGCCTCGCCGGCCTCGTCCGCTCCCGTGTCCGGGGCGCCGAGCTGGTGCCCGTGGTCCGGCTGCGCTCCGACCGGGACGTGCGCGACCTCGTCGATGCCGACGGCCGGCTGCTGGCCGAGGTCAGCGTGGACGCCGTACGGGCCGAACGCCTCAGTGGGGGCAGCCGTACCGCCCAGTGGACCGAGATCGAGGTGGAGCTGGCGGACGGTGGCGACCCGGCGTTCCTCGACAGGGTCGAGAAGCGGCTGCGGAAGGCGGGAGTGCGGCCGTCCTCGTCGGCCTCCAAGCTGCAGCGGGCCCTGACGGAGACGACGCCGAAGAAGAAACGGGGCAAGAAGGCGCGGGCGCCCGAGGAGCCGGTCACCGCCGGCGATCACGTCGTCGCCCACATCCGCGCCCAGCGGGACGAGATCGTCGAGCTCGACCCGGCCGTGCGGCGCGACGTGCACGACTCCGTGCACCGGATGCGGGTCGCCACGCGCCGGATACGCAGCGCCTTCATGTCCTACGCCAAGGTCCTCGACCGGACCGTGACCGAACCGATCGGCGAGGAGCTGAAGTGGCTGGCCGGGGAGCTGGGCATCGACCGGGACCAGGAGGTGCTGACCGAACGGCTGACGGCCGCCCTCGACGAGCTGCCACGCACCCTGCTGTACGGCCCCGTCCGCACCCGGTTGCGTACCTGGTCGCACGCCAGGAGCGAGGGATCGCGCCGGCGGCTGATCGGCGTACTCGACAGCAGGAGGTACGAGCGGCTGCTGGAGACCCTCGACGCCCTGGTCGCCGACCCGCCCCTGCTGAAGGCGGCCGGCGGTGAGCCGGGGACGGTGATCGGGAAGGCCGTACGGAAGGACTTCGCGCGGGTGTCCGGGCTGCTGGAGCAGGCGCTCGCACTGCCACCCGGGGGCGACCGGGACCTCGCGCTGCACGAGGCGCGCAAGAAGGCCAAGCGGACGCGGTACTCGGCGGAGTCGGCGATCCCCGCGTTGGGCGACCCGGCCGCCGTGTTGGTGAGGTCGATGAAGAGGTTGCAGAACCTCCTCGGCGACCACCAGGACAGCGTGATGACCCGGGAGGCGCTGCGGGAACTCGCACGGCAGGCGCATGCGGCGGGGGAGAGCTCGTTCACGTACGGGCTGCTGTACGCGAGGGAGGAGCAGCGCGCGGCGGCGGACGAGGCGGCGCTGCCGGGCGTCTGGGCGGAGACGAGGGCCGCGGTCGGCATCTGAGCCGAGGGGGCGCGGGCGGCCGTCCGAAGGCGCCGCGGCCGGTGGTCCCGGCCTGTGGGGGCGGGCGTCCGGGCGTGCTGGGGGCCGTTCGGGGCGCGTTACGCTAGATGGTCACCCCTGTCATTCCAGTCCAGCTCACGAAGGTTCGCGAGATGTCTGCCGAAGCCGCTGCGGCCGCTGAGTCCGTGTTTCCGCAGCTCGAAGCTCTGCTCCCGCATGTGCAGAAGCCGATCCAGTACGTCGGCGGAGAGCTCAACTCCACGGTCAAGCCGTGGGAGTCCTGTGACGTCCGCTGGGCGCTCATGTACCCCGACGCGTACGAGGTCGGACTGCCCAACCAGGGCGTCATGATCCTTTACGAGGTCCTGAACGAGCAGGAGGGCGTCCTCGCCGAGCGCACCTACAGCGTGTGGCCGGACCTGGAGGCGCTGATGCGCGAGCACGGCGTCCCGCAGTTCACGGTGGACAGCCACCGGCCGGTGAAGGCCTTCGACGTGCTCGGTCTGTCCTTCTCCACGGAGCTGGGCTACACGAACATGCTCACGGCCCTGGACCTGGCGGGCATTCCGCTGGAGTCCAAGGACCGGACGATCGACGACCCGATCGTCCTGGCGGGCGGCCACGCGGCCTTCAACCCCGAGCCGATCGCCGACTTCATCGACGCCGCCGTCATCGGCGACGGCGAGCAGGCCGTGCTCGACATGACGCGGATCATCCGCGAGTGGAAGGCGGAGGGGCGGCCGGGCGGCCGCGAGGAGGTCCTGTTCCGCCTGGCGAAGACGGGCGGGGTGTACATCCCGGCGTTCTACGACGTGGAGTACCTTCCCGACGGCCGTATCGCCCGTGTCGTACCGAACAAGTCGGGTGTCCCGTGGCGCGTGTCCAAGCACACGGTCATGGACCTCGACGAGTGGCCCTACCCCAAGCAGCCCCTCGTCCCCCTGGCCGAGACGGTCCACGAGCGCATGTCGGTGGAGATCTTCCGCGGCTGCACCCGAGGCTGCCGTTTCTGCCAGGCCGGCATGATCACGCGCCCGGTCCGGGAACGCTCGATCACGGGCATCGGCGACATGGTCGACAAGGGCCTGAAGGCGACGGGCTTCGAGGAGGTCGGCCTGCTGTCCCTGTCGTCGGCGGACCACAGCGAGATCGGCGACATCGCCAAGGGCCTGGCCGACCGCTACGAGGAAGACAAGATCGGCCTCTCCCTGCCGTCCACCCGCGTGGACGCCTTCAACATCGACCTGGCGAACGAGCTGACCCGCAACGGCCGCCGCTCGGGCCTGACCTTCGCCCCCGAGGGCGGCTCGGAACGCATCCGCAAGGTCATCAACAAGATGGTCTCGGAGGACGACCTGATCCGCACGGTCGCCACCGCCTACGGCAACGGCTGGCGCCAGGTGAAGCTGTACTTCATGTGCGGCCTGCCGACCGAGACCGACGACGACGTCCTCCAGATCGCCGACATGGCGACGAAGGTCATCGCCAAGGGCCGCGAGGTCTCCCGCTCGAACGACATCCGCTGCACGGTCTCCATCGGCGGCTTCGTCCCCAAGCCCCACACCCCCTTCCAGTGGGCCCCGCAGCTCAGCGCCGAGGAGACGGACGCCCGCCTGGAGAAGCTCCGCGACAAGATCCGCGGTGACAAGAAGTACGGCCGCTCCATCGGCTTCCGCTACCACGACGGCAAGCCGGGCATCGTCGAGGGCCTGCTGTCCCGGGGCGACCGCCGTATCGGCGCGGTCATCCGCGCGGTCTACGACGACGGCGGCCGCTTCGACGGCTGGCGCGAGCACTTCTCGTACGACCGCTGGATGAGCTGCGCCGACAAGGCCCTGGCTCCCTTCGGCGTCGACGTCGACTGGTACACCACCCGCGAGCGCACCTACGAGGAGGTCCTGCCCTGGGACCACCTCGACTCCGGACTCGACAAGGACTGGCTCTGGGAGGACTGGCAGGACGCCCTCGACGAGACCGAGGTCGAGGACTGCCGGTGGACGCCGTGCTTCGACTGCGGGGTGTGCCCGCAGATGGACACGCACATCCAGATCGGGCCGACCGGCAAGAAGCTGCTGCCGTTGAGTGTGGTCAACAGCGGGCGTTGACGCGGCTGATGTGACGAGACCCCCGGCCGGGTGGGCCGGGGGTCTCGTCGTGTGTGTGTCCGGCTGCCGCTCGCGAACTGCATCCGACCAGGCCGTTCGCGCGTCTACGAGGGTATGGATCTCGAAAAGCCGTCACCGCAGCGCCAGGAGCCCGCAGGGTGTCTGGTGGTCGCGATTCGCATACCTGTACGGATCGTCGTGCTCGTGCTGGTCGTGCCGGTGCGGATGCTGTGGGACGCGCTCGTCGTGGCCGGGCGGTTCCTGAACGACACCGTGTTGCGGCCGGTGGGGCGGGCACTGCTGTGGCTCGGGCGGGCGGTGTTCGTGTGGCCGTTCGTGGGGGTGTGGCGGTATGTCGTCGTGCCCCTCGCGAAGGGGATCGCCTGGCTGGGGAACGTGCTGCTCGTCGTGCCCGCCGTGTGGCTGTATCGGTACGTGCTGACTCCCGTCGGGCACGCGTGCGCCTGGGTGGCCCGGGGCGTCGGGTACGCGTGCGCGTGGCTCGGGCGTGGGATCCGGGCCGGGCTGGAGTGGCTGTACGCGCGCGTGCTCACGCCGGTCGGGCACGCGGTGATGTGGGTCCTGAAGGGGCTCGGCGCGGTGCTCGCCGCGATCGGGCTCGGGTTGTTCGGCGTGGTCGCGTGGCTGGTGCGGTATCTCGTCGTCGTTCCCGCCGTGTGGCTGTACCGGTGGGTCCTCGCCCCCGTGGGGCGGGTGCTCGCCGTCGTCGGCAGGGAGGTCTGGGACGCGCTCGGGCACGCGTGGCGGGTCGCCGGGCGGATCTCGCTCGCCGTCGGCCGGTTCCTCGCGAGCCTCTTCCGGTGGATTTTCGTCGAGCCGGTGCGCTGGGTGTACCGGACGGTGCTCACGCCGGTCGGGCACGTCGTCCGCGACCTGGTGCTGCGGCCCGTCGCCGAGGCCGCCCGCAGTGTGGGGCGGGTCACCCGGCAGGCCCTCACCGCCGCCCGCGATTCCGTACGGCAGGCGCGTGCCGACTTCCGGCGGATGCTGTTCGGGGAGCCGCGACAGCGGGAGGCGGTGGCCCGGCGGGAACCTCCGGGCCGCGAGACACGTACTCTTGGTAGCAGTACGACCGCTCTCACGAAGGACTGAACGACACTGGGCAAGCGACAGCCCGAAGGCCCGCCGCCCGCACCCGCGGTGCAGCGCATCCGACTGCGCTACACCAAGCGCGGCCGCCTCCGGTTCACCAGCCACCGTGACTTCCAGCGCGCCTTCGAGCGTGCGTTGCGCCGTGCCGAGGTGCCGATGGCGTACTCGGCGGGGTTCACGCCGCATCCGAAGGTGTCGTACGCCAATGCCGCACCCACCGGCACGGGCAGTGAGGCGGAGTACCTGGAGATCGCCCTCACCGAGGCGCGTGATCCCGAGCAGTTGAGAGTGCTTCTCGACGAGTCGCTGCCCGCCGGGCTCGACGTCATCGAGGCGGTCGAGGCCCGCACCTCCGGGCTCGCGGACCGGCTCACGGCGTCCGTCTGGGAGCTGCGGCTCGACGGCGTGGACCCGGCCGACGCCCAGCGCGCGGTCGCCGCGTTCGAGGCCGCCGACGCCGTCGAGGTCCAGCGCATGACCAAGAACGGCGTGCGCACTTTCGACGCCCGCCCGGCGGTCGTCCACCTGGAAAGCGTGGACGGCACCGACGGAACGGAAACGCACAGTTCGCAGGCTGATAGGCCGACCGACCAGCCCTGTGCGATACTGCGGCTGGTTGTTCGGCACGTGACGCCTGCCGTACGACCCGACGACGTCCTGTCCGGTCTCCGCGCCGTGGCCGACCTGGCGCCGCCGGTCCCCGCAGCGGTGACCAGGCTGGCGCAGGGGCTGTTCGATGAAGAGACCGGCACGGTGACCGACCCGCTCGCGCCCGACCGCGAGGCAGCGACGGCCCCAACCGAGGCCGAGACCGCTGCCGCCGCGACGGCGCCGGCGTAAGGAAGGTTCCGTAGGGACGGACGTCGAAGCGCCGCCCTCGTACTCGGGAGCCACCTGGGTCGGGCAGCGCACCGACCAGAAGACTTTCGCCAGGCCGTACGCATTGGGCGTACGGAACCGGCGAGACAGGACACAGAGAGCTCCCGTGCGGCGCCCGCGCCCCGGACGGCGGCAGTCGCGCAACGCGCGAGCCGCGGACGTCACCGGCACATCGCCGGACCAGGTGCGGCGCCCGGGAGCCTGACGGGAGAAACGCCCGCATGCTCGAACCGACCGAACCCACCGAGGGTTCCGAACTGAACACTCCCAGCGACACCCTGCCGCCGCGCAGGCGGCGGCGCGCGGCGTCCCGCCCGGCGGGACCGCCGGCGGCGCCCACGGAGGCGCAGCCCGCGGAGGTGGTCGAGCCGGCCATACCGGCCGCCGACGTCGCCGATGTCGCCGCCGTGAGCGATGAGGCCGAGAAGCCCGACGAGAGTGTCGAGGCCACCGAGGCAGAGGTGGCTGCGGAGGCCACCGCGGCCGACGAGAACGGCGAGGCTGCCGAGGCGCCCGCCGCCGTCGCCGAGGAGCCCGCGCCTGCCGGTCGTTCGCGTCGGCGCGTGGTGCGTCGCGCGTCCGCGCCCACCGGGTCGCCCGCGGCTGCCGAGGCCGCCGAGACCGTGGTGCCGGCCAGCACCTCCGTTCCGGCCGCCGCGGAGGAGACTCCGGTCGCCGCTGAGGCGCCTGCGGTCGCGTCCGCCGAGACCGCCGAAGAGGCGGCGCCGCGTCGTACGCGTCGTCGTGCGGTGCGTCGTGCCTCGGCGCCCGCCGGTGCTCCGGCGCCGACGGAGGCCGCTGAGACCGTGGTCTCCGGCGCCGCCGCTGCCGCCGCTGCCGAGGTGCCCGCGCCTGCTGAAACCGCCGCGCCTGCCGAGGCCGCCGCGTCCGACGAGGCCGCCGAGATTCCCGAGGAGGCGGCGCCGCGTCGTA
>NZ_JBEXQG010000084.1:0-32282 GCF_040612485.1 Streptomyces sp. NPDC006385 | reverse complement strand
AGGCCGTCGCCGCCGACTCCGAGCTGGAGATGCAGGAGCTGGAGGCCCTGGAGGCCCCGGGCTGGGTGCCGGCCACGGCACTGCCCGTCCCGCACGAGCCGCCGGCCGCCCGTGCGGGGGCGTGAGCAACAGGCCCTAAGCGGCCCGCAGGGTCAGTTCCGGCTCGCCGTGCGCGTCGCCCGACGCCTCGCCGATCACGGCGGTGAACGCCTCGGTGCGGACCGTCAGCCCTGAACCGTCGTGTGCGAAGGCGGGCGCGAACGGGCCCGTCGGGCCGTACCGTACGGCGAAGACGTGCAGGTCCTCGGGGGCGCCGGGCGCCGGATCGGCCTCCAGGGCCGTCGAGCTGACCAGGTGGCGCCAGCCCTCGTCGGGGTTGCCGTAGCCACGGGGGTCGGCCGCGAGCGCGAAGGCCGTCTGTTCCTGGGTCCGGTCCGCGCGGGCGTCGAAGTGGTCCACGCCGTCCGACTCGGGGTGGGTGAGGCGCAGTTCGCCCGCCGACGTGACGTCCGCGTCCGCGGTCCTGCGCACCCGGTCGCCGTCGTCCGTGGCGTACGGCAGGCCCGCGAGCAGGTACGGCGTGCCGGGGAGCCGCTCCACCGCGACCGTCATCCACAGGCTGCCGCCGTCGGTGACGTACAGGGACTGCACGTGGCGCAGGACGTGGTCGCGGCCGACGACCGGCTTGGTGACCAGCTTGGCCGTGAGGCCGTCGGCGCTCACGTCGCGCACGCGGACCTCGCCCATGGGACGGCACAGCAGGAAGCCGTCGAGGACGGGGCCGAAGCCGTGCTGCCGGTTCACGGCCGCGGGCAGGTAGTAGGTGCCCGCGGCTTCGACGAGCGAGGGGGTCATACGGCTGTCGAAGGCCACCGAGACCGTGCCCGCCCGCAGTTGGTGGCGGGCCGGGGTGGACGACGGGCTGCGGTGCCAGCGGGTGGTGTCCTGGATCTGCCAGACCAGCATCCAGGCGAAGTGGCCGTCGAGTCCGCCGTCCGCCTTGACCGCGTGCCGGCCCCAGCGGGTGTCGCCCCGGTAGCGACCGAGGTCGGAGCCGATGCGGGCACTGAAGTACCGCAGGCCGAGGACCGACTCGAACCCGCTGTGCTGTTCGCTGTAGCGCGGTCCGCCGTTGTCGAAGCCGCCGCCGGTCAGGCGGGCGTCGATGTAGCGGGCGAGCGCGTCGCCGTCCTCGGCGAAGATCTCCTCGCCGCTGACCCGGTGGGCCTGGGCGAGGAAGGACAGGGAGATCGGGCCGTAGTTGTTGTCGTACGCGCCGCCGTGCTCGGGTGGCAGCAGTGCGCCACGGTCCGCGACCCGGTGGGCCCGGATCTCGTCGACGTACAGGGCGATCGCCCGCGCGCGCACCGGTTCGGCCTGCTCCGGCGGGAGATGGCGGGCCAGCATCAGGCCGCCGACGACGCAGCCGATGGCCTGGTTGCCGGCCTCCTGCGGGTTGAAGAAGGTCGCCTCGGTCAGCCAGCGCCAGTAGCCGTGCGCCACCTGCAGGAGTTCGGCGCGCTGCTCGTCCTCGACGAGGCCCTCCGCGAGGTCCAGCACGTCGACCGCCTGGAGCAGCGCCCACACCGTGCTCGGCCAGTCGCCGATGGGATGGGCGCCCGCCTCCAGCACGTAACGCGCGTACGGCAGGCCGGTGTCGCGGGCTTTGAGGTTCGGGTAGCCGGGGTTGTCCTCGGTGTACACGCGCTCGCGCAGGTGGAAGGCGAGGCTGCGGCGCACCGCCTCGGGCAGCCGCGGGTCCTTGCCGCGCTGCCAGGCGAGGGCGAGGAGCGAGGTGATGCCGAGGGAGGTGTCGCCGATGTCCTCTACGCAGTCGGGGTGTTCGAGGTTGCCCTCCGGGGTGAGCCGGGCCAGGGCTTCCTCGGTGACACCGGCGAGGACCGCGTCGTAGGCCTCCGGGGTGTCGGGGAGGTTGTGCAGGGCGCCGAGCTGGCGAGGCAGGTGCACGGGTGGTCAGCCCTTCATCCGGAGGTGGCCATGGTGTGGGTCGTCGGGGTCACACGACAAGTGCGGGCCGGCGGGCGCGCAGTGCGACGGTCAGTGTGTGCGGGCCGTGTCCACCGATATAGACGCGGTTCCCGGTCGTGGCGTCGGTGCCGCCCACCACGGTGTGGTCCTGACCCGGGTCATACCGCAGGAGGTCGCGCCGGTCCGGTCCGGCCAGCGGTTCGCCTGCCTCGACGTCGGCCTCGATCCGGATCTCGTCGTCACCGACCCGGTAGGTCATCGGCCCGGTCGTCAGGCACCAGCGCCCGTCGCCGATCGGTACGGCGCCCTCTGGCACGCCGCCCGGCCGGAAGGTCAGTTCGAGGGCCCAGGGCACCCGTGGTCCGCTCATGTCGATCCGCAGGTCGGCACCGTCCTCCCTCAGGTCCACCTCGACGCGGGTCGTGTGGGAGACCTCGTCCCGAGGCCGGTCCGGGAAGGCCATCGCGGCCGAGAAGCGTCCCTCGTCCGCCATCCGATAGGCGCCGTCGTCCCGTCGCCGGCCCGCAGGGAGCGGCTGGTAGTAGGTGGCCGAGAGGGTTTCGGTGAGCAGGTAGCGGCCGTCGGCGAGCCATTGCATGCCAGCGGCGCGAAACGGGCCCATGTCGAAGAATCCTCGCGAGAGACGGACCGCGTCGAGGACCGCGTCGCCGGCGAACAGACGCAGGAAGGTGGGGTTGCAGGCGAGGCCCGAGCGGATGCGCCGGTGCTCGGGCACGTCGGAGCCGCCGTACACCACCGTGTGCGCGGTGGCCGAGGCGCGTGCGGCGAGGCGGGCGGTGGTGATGTACCGGTCGCGCGGAAGTGTCTCCGCAACCGGTGTCGGCGGGACGCGGCACAGGTCCGGAGTGAGGAGGGTCTCGGCGAGCAGGTCGGGGTCGTCGATGCCGCCTGCGGCCGCCAGCCGCGCCGCCCG
This sequence comes from Streptomyces sp. NPDC006385, assembly GCF_040612485.1. Taxonomy (NCBI): domain Bacteria; kingdom Bacillati; phylum Actinomycetota; class Actinomycetes; order Kitasatosporales; family Streptomycetaceae; genus Streptomyces; species Streptomyces sp. NPDC006385. The sequence goes on along the minus strand of NZ_JBEXQG010000084.1, from coordinate 29,359 downwards.
GCTGAAGTCACCCCGGCCGGTGCGGATCGCGAGCAGCCGGTAGTGCGGCAGATAGGGCGCCAGCGGGAACGGGTGGTTCTGCTCCTGCCGTCGCGAGTGGACGGTCTCCACCGTGCCGTCCGGCCTGATGAGGTCCAGTGTCGTGGCGAGATTGCGTTCCACGGCGTCCAGCAGGTCGGCGCGGCCGAGGACGTGGGCCAGCAGCAGCAGCGACGGGTTGGACACGTGGGCCGCGTAGTTGGCGCTCCGTTCCGAGTAAAGGCCCTCCGCGTCGATGTCGACGCCCTCGGCGAGCCACTCCTCGACGCGGTCGAGCAGCCGGTCGTCCGGGAACGACCGGTGCAGCCGGGCCAGCGCCGCGCACAACTCCCAGCGGTGGTTGGGCGTGTGCACCCCACCGGTCAAAAGACTGCCGGAGGCGGCACCGGCGATCTCGGCGAGGGCGGCCGTGACGTCGCGCAGTTCCGGTCCCGCGCCGGCGGCGAGGACGTGGGCATCGCACACGTCGTTGACGGTGAAGGCGGAGTCCGGCGGTGACTGCACGTTGTCGCCGCCGGCGAAGAGGCCGGTGGCGGTCTGCGCGGCCCGCAGGGCGCTCAGGTGGGTCATCGCGGCGGCGACGGCCTGCCTGCTGCCGTGCAGTGCCGAGTCCGGGGACCGGTATGCCGCGACCAGGGTCTTCACCCGCCGCGCCAGACCACGGTGCGGCACACCGGCGGGTTCCTCGTCGGGGCCGGCCGCCAGCGGGGCGGCCAGCCGGTCGGCGGCGCGGGCCGCCGCGCGGACGAACTCGTGGTCGAGCGGGGTGGGCAAGGTCAGTCCTTCAGTCCGGCGTTGATGTCGGCGTTCATGACGTAACGCTGGAACACCAGGAAGACGACGATCAGCGGGATCATGGAGATGACCGAGCCGCCGAGCACCACCGACCAGTTGATGTTCTGCGCGCCGACGAGGCTCTGGATGCCGATCTGCACGGTGAACTTGCTGGGGTCGTTGAGCATCAGCAGCGGCCAGATGTAGTCGTTCCACCGCCACTGGAACGACAGGATGGCGAGCGTCAGCATGATGGGCCGGGAGATCGGCACCATGATCCGCAGGAAGATCGACAGTTCACGCGCCCCGTCGATGCGGGCGGCCTCGATGAGCTCGTCGGGGACCGTCAGGAAGAACTGGCGGAACATGAAGCATCCGGTCGCGGTGAGCACGGCCGGGACGATGATGCCGGCGAGCGAGTTGTACAGGCCGAGGTCGCGGACCACCAGGAACTGCGGGGCGAGCATGACCTCGCCCGGCAGCATCGTGGTGGCCAGAATGCCGACGAAGAAGACCTTGAGCCACTTGTTGTCGTACTTGGCCAGCGCGTACCCGGTGCAGCAGCTGACTCCCACCGTGAGGATCGTCGCGATCACACACACGATGGTCGTGTTGATGAAGTACTGGGAGAAGTTGGCGCCGTCCCACGCTGCCTTGTAGCCCGACAGGGTGGGGTCGTCCGGAAACAGCGCCAGCGAGGAGAACAGGTCTCCCGCCGGTTTGAAGGAGCTGAGGACGAACCACAGCACCGGAAACCCGTAGAGGGCCGCCAGGACCCACAGCAGTGTCGTCGCGGGCACCGCGCGCCGGAGCCCGCCGCTCGCCGCGCCGCGCGGCCGCTTCTTGGGAACCGCCCGCCCGGGCCCGGCGTCGACCTTGCGTGGCATGTCTGTGGTTGTCATCGGTTCTCCACCCGCCGGTTGACGACCAGCTGGATGATCGCGACGGCCATCAGGATGAGCATGAGCACGAACGACGCGGCGCTCGCGTAGCCGATCTGGCCCGATTTGAAGCCGGTCTGGTAGATGTACTGGACAAGCAGGTTGTTCGACGTTCCGGGTCCGCCGTTGTTGAGGGAGGCGAACAGCGGGTATTCCTTCATCGCGTGGATCGTGTTGAGCAGGATGACGATGAAGGAAGTCGGCGCGATGCTCGGCAGTGTGATGCTGATGAACTGGCGCCACGGACCAGCGCCGTCGAGCGAGGCCGCCTCGTAGTAGGACCGCGGTACGTTCTTGATCGCCGCGATGAACAGCAGCATCGAGAAGCCCGTCCAGGCCCAGGATGCCGCCACCACCACCACGATCAGCGACAGGTCCGCGTTCGACTGCCACGGAACGGCACTTCCGCCGAACTTCTCGATGAGGTGGTTGACCAGTCCGAAGTTCTCACCGAACAGCCACCGCCACAGGACACCCACGACGATGGGCGACAGCAGCCACGGGATGAAGAAGAAGACGCGGGCGACCGACACGCCCTTGGCGTTCTTGCTCACCAGCACGTTGGCGATGAGCAGCGAGAACACGAAGTTCAGCGGAACGAAGAGCACGGTGTACAGCAGCGTCCGGGTCAGCGCGTCGAAGAAGGTGGAGTCCCCGAACAGGTTCTGGTAGTTGTCCAGTCCGATGAACTGGAACGCCCCCACGCCCGTGTAGTTCGTGAAGGAGTAGACGAGCCCGATCACCGCCGGCCAGACGAAGAACAGCGCGAAGAGCACGACATTGGCCGCGATGAGGACGAGTGGCGCGGCGGTGTACTTGCTGCGTCTCCTGGGCGGGCTCACGGACACGTCCGAGGCGCGTTTTGTCATCTTCCTGACTCCGTGCTGGTGGAATGAGTTCCTGTGGGCTCAGGCCGTGAGCCCGGCATCACGTGGGGCCCCCAGGCCCGGGCGGCGGTGTCTCGACCCGCCGCCCGGGCCTGCCGGCCTGCGATCAGCCGCCGACCTGCTGGTTGTAGCCGGCCACGATGTTCTCCAGGGCCTTGTCGGCCGACTGCTGGCCGTTGATCGCCTTGCCGAGCTCCGTCTTGGTCGGGTCGTCGGTGAGGCTCTTGCCCTTCAGCACCCAGTTCGTCTGCGCGGTGTTGAAGTAGCCGGAGATCGGGTCGTAGAGCGGGATCGACTCGTTGTACAGCTTGAATGCCGCCTGCGCCGCCTCGGACTTGAAGGGGTACTTCGGGTTCAGACCGCTTTCGACCGGCAGGAACCCGGACGCCTCGCACAGCGCCTGGTAGTGGGCCGGCTCGTACAGCCAGGACAGGAACTTGTTCGCGGCGGTGGCCGCGTCGGCGTTGTTGTTGAAGCCCACCGTCATGCCGCCGCTGTTGACGTCGCTGGCCTGCACCGGCTGGGCGGGAGTCGGGACGCTCGCCCACTCGAACTTCGTGATGCTCTCCGCGAAGGAGGCAACCTGCCACACGCCGGACCAGTAGGCGACCACGTCACCGCTCTGGAACATGGCCGACGGGTCGGCGCCGCTGGTCCACACCGACTTCGGCATGGTCTTGTCGTCGTTCAGTCCGACGAAGTACTTCACGGCCTTCTTGGTCGCCGCGTCCACCGAGAACTTGCCCGAGGAGTCCGCGTGGACGTACTTCCCGCCCATCTCGTACACCATGGCGCGCAGCCGGGACGGCGACTGGTCGAAGGTCAGGGAGTACTTGGCGCCGGTCTTCTCCCGGACCTTGTTCGCCGCGGCGATGAAGTCGGTCCAGGTCCAGGTCTTCTGGGGCGAGGTCGGGAAGGAGACGCCGGCCTTTTCGAAGAGGGACTTGTTGATGAACAGGCCGGAGGCGGTGATGTCCGAGGGGATGGACAGCACCTTCCCGGACGAGTCCTTGGCGACGAAGTTGGTGTTGATCTTGTTGCTCTTGTTGTTGGCGATGGAGCTGAGGTCGATCAGCTTGTTCGACCAGATCGGGTCCAGCTTCGGCACCGTCGCCACGTCGGGCAGGGAGTTCGCCTGCGCGGCGTTGCGCAGCTTCGCGTCGTAGCCGTCGTAGGGGATGTTGACGAGCTTGACGTCGACGCCGGTTTCCTTCTTGTACTGCGCCACCATCTTCTTCCAGCCCGCGTCCTGCCCCGGAACCGTGGAGATCCAGAACGTCAGCGACTTGGAGGTACCGCCCGAGCCGGAGTCCGACCCTCCGCAGGCGGAGAGCAGCAGGGCACCTGCCGTGGCCACGGCAGCGAGGGGGACCAGGCGGCGCATACCGCCGCGGCCGAGTCGGCGGGAGCGCCGCACACCCACAGTGGTCATCTTCGATCCCATTTCGTGGTAGGGGACGGAGCACGGCGCCGACCGAGGCGGCACGGGTGCATTGTGCAGAAAATTTCGCTTTCTGGGGGCGCGGCCTCGCCCGGCCGCGTCGCCTTGACGGGTGGGGTCCCCGGCCATGAGGGCCGTCGTCGCACAAGCACGCCCTCGTGCGGCTGCCGTACTTCGCGTACGGGCGGGAGGCTCACCCGGAGTCGGCGTCCCGGCCGACTCAGAAAGCGCTTGTCCGGACATTGGCAGATCGAGTCGGAAGCCGTCAATCCTTCGACCCCCCGGCCTCGGTCACGGTTTGGACTCCATGGGAGACCGCGAGCCGGGAAGCGCCCACGACCGTGCCGAGGTCCCCGACCGTGCTGCTGACCACTTCGGTGGGCCAGCTCAACCGGTCGAGTTCGGCCCGCACACCGGGCAGTACCTGCGGGTCCGCGCCGGTGCTGCCGCCGAGCACGATCAGTCCCGGGTCCAGTACGGCGGTCACGGCGGCGGCGAGACGACCGATGTCCGCGGCATGGCGGCCGATCACGGCGCGGGCCGCGGCCCGGCCCTGGCCGGCCAGGGCGAAGAGCTGCTCGGCGGTGCGCGGGCAGGGCCCGTCCTCGTCCGGCCAGGCATCGGCCGCGCGCCGCAGGAGCGAGCGGGCGCCGATGTACTCCTCCAGGGCCTCGTGGCGCGGCTCCCGGCCGTCGTCCCACGGGTAGGGCAGCCGGGCCAGCTCACCGGCGGCGCCGTTGGCTCCGCGCAGCACCTGCCCGCCGACCACGATGCCGAGGCCGATACCGACGCCGATGCGCAGGTAGCCGAAGGTGCGCCGGCCGCGCGCGGCGCCCTCGTGCAGTTCGGCGAGCGCGGCGCAGTTGACGTTGTTCTCGAGGTGGACGGGAACGCCCGGCGGCAGGGCGACGGCCATGGCGTCGAAGACGGGGCCGGCCTTGGCCGTGGCGGGGCGCATGCGGGCGCCCTCCTTCTCCCGTGCGGTGACGTCACCGACGGCGACGACGACGGTGCGCAGCGGTGCGTCGGCGGGCAGTGTGACGAGCGCCTCGCGCACCACGTCGGCCGCCTCCTGCCGGGTCCCGGTGGCCTGGGCGAGCAGGGTGCCGTCCAGGGCGCAGCCGCGCACCCGGGTCAGGGCGGGTCCCAGGTCGACGGCGAGCACGGCCCCGGCGGCCGGCCCGAGACCGTAGACGGCGGCGGAACGGCCCGTGCCGCCGGAGGCGGTGCCGGAGTGGGCAGCCAGCCGGGCGCTCTCCAGCTCCGCCACGGCGGAGGACACGGTGGGCTTGGACAGGCCCGCCAGACTCGCGAGCTGCGGCCGGGTCGCGCTGCCGGCCCCGGCCAGCACGGCGAACACCGCACGCGCGCTCTCGCTCAGGTCCATGCTCTCCCCAGGTGGTGCTGCGGCGGCCGGGCGCCGCCGGAGAAGTCCGGGCGCGCTCCCGCGCCGCCCGGCACGCGGTCTCGCCGCACCGGCCGAGGCCCCAGTAGCTGTCCCCCGGTCTCGATTCCGTTCGACCAGGAGACCCCCACAGAGAACCCTCGTCCGCACGCCACGAGCACGCACCGGACAACACGGGAACGCATCCGGACTTCCCGGCTCCGCCAAGGGCCGCCAAGGTCGTTCGGCATCGGGTTTCCGCGCCTCTTGACGCGCACCCTACTTCGTTAGTTAACTCCCTAACGAAGTGCACGGTACTCGCCTGCCGTGTTCCGCACGAGGCCCGTCCCGGGGCTTCCCGATATTTCACACTGCCGTTCCGAGCACGGTTCGCCCGCCGTCATCGCGCTGCGCAACGACGAAAGAGGACCCGTGCAGGAGACGACGCCCCTCGTGGTCGGCATCGACGTGGGCGGCACCAAGACGCATCTCCGCGCCTACGCGGGGGACGCCCTGGTCGCCGATCACGTCCGGACGAGCAGCGGCTGGCGGCCGCACGACCCCGTGGCCGCCGCCGGCTGGCTGGCCGCGCTCGTCGCCGACGCCCTGCCGAGGGGTGCGCGCCCGTCCGCCCTGGCCGTGGGCGGGCACGCCTGCGAGACGCCTCGCCAGTGCGCCCAGATCCGCACCGCTCTCCAACTCCACTTCGACGCGCCCGCGTCGGTGGTGGGCGACGCCGAACTGCTCGTCCCCGCCGCCGGGTTGGACAAGGGTGTCGGCCTGGTCGCCGGCACCGGCTCGGTCGCGGTCGGCAGGCTGGCCGACGGCACGTCCGTCCAGGTCGGCGGCTGGGGCGCGGTCCTCGGCGACGAAGGCGGCTCCGCGGGGCTCGTCCGTGAGTCCGTGCGGGCCGTGTGGGCGGCGCACGACCGCGGGGAGGAGCCCGACGCCCTCGCTCGCGGGCTGCTCGACGCCTTCGGTGTCGCCGAAGTACCCGCGCTCGGCGCGGCGTTGGAGAGCGCCACCGACGTGTCCGCCAAGTGGGGCCGGCATGCGCCGGTCGTGTTCGCGGCAGCCGAGGCCGGTTCGGCGCCCGCCCGTGCGGTGATCGCCGAGGGCGGCCGTTCGCTGGCCGCGCTCGTCGCACGGCTCGACGCGCGCGGGGTGGTGGTGGACGACGTCGTGGTGGCCGGCAGCACGGTTCTGGCCCAGCCCGTCCTGTACGACACCTTCGCCCGCGCTCTCGCCGAGAGCGTGCCGGGGGCGCGGGCGCTGCCGCTGCGACAGCCTCCCGTCGAAGGGGCGGTGGCGCTTGCCCGTTCACTTGTGTGACACCTGCCGGACGCCGGGCCATCCCGAGTCCGACACAACCCGCCCGTAGATCTTCGCTCGTACGACTCGATCACCCGCGCCCCGTGCGTGTCGGTCACAGGCGCGCCATGCGGTCGAGTCGGTCCGTTCGCCCTCCTCCCGGCCGCATGGCCGAAGAACTCAAGAGAGGCTCGCATGCCGTCATCCGCCGGGCTCCAGGCCACCCCGTCCCTGAACAGAAGGCGCTTTCTGACGACCTCGGTCGGCGGTGGGGTGGCCCTCGTGGCCGTCCCCGCCGTCGCCGGCTGGCTCCCCGCCGCGGACGCCAAGGCCGCCTCGAACGCCGCCGCCTTCGTGGACGACTACAAGACCAACGTCCTCGCGAACCAGACACCCGAGACCAATGCGGTGGTCCGTGTCCTCGGCGGCTTCGCGCGGGTGTGGAAGACCGGCGGCGCCTGGAACACCGGGACGCCGCTGATGCCCGAGGTGCTGCGCGCGAACATGCGCTACTGCGCCCGGATCACCGCCGCGCGGACGGACGCTCAGGCGAAGGAATCCTTCATCGTCGACCGTCAGCACCAGAGCTACTCGATGATCGCCGGACTCGGTCCGCTCGCCGACCTGTACAAGTCGGGTGCCAAGGCGGTCACTTCGATCACCGGCGCGCCGGACGGCACCCCCGCCGGGAAGATCAGCGACACCCTGCCCGCCGACGCGCCGGCCGGTTCCGCGCTCGGCGCGGGGTCGCACGATTCCGAACTCGGCAAGGTGGCCAAGCTCGTCGACACGCTGCGCGGCAACTTCGCCTCCAGCAACCCGTCCAAGTTCGCCTACCATTACCCGCGTCCGTGGCGGATGAACGAGGACAGCGAGGTCGTCGACACCGGGAAGAAGGACGCGTTCGGCTTCCCCGTCTACGAGTCGGACGTGATCGTCGCGCCTCAACTGCTGCGGCAGCGCGCCGAGAACCCGGCCGAGGACGGCGGCTACCCCAGTGGGCACACCAACGCCGTGCACCTGGCCGCCCTGGCATACGCCTACGCCGTGCCCGAGCGTTTCCAGGAGCTGGTGACCCGCGCCTTCCACCTCGGCCACACCCGCATCGTGGCGGGCATGCACTCCACGGTCGACGTCATCGGCGGCCGCATCATGGCCACGGCCCTCGCCGCGGCCACGCTCGCCGACCCGGCCAACGCCGAGCTCAAGGCCGCCGCCCGGGCCCAGGCCCTGGCGTATTTCAAGGAGCGGACCGGCACGACGGACGACACCCTGTACGCCTACGCCCACTCGGCCGGCACCGACACCGACCCGTACGCCGACCGGGACGACAACGCCCGCCTGGTCGAGCCCAAGCTGACGTACGTGCTGCCCCGACGCGGCCGGGACGAGCCCCTGACCGTGCCGAAGGGCGCCGAGGTGCTGCTGGAGACGCGCCAGCCGTACCTGACCGCGGCCCAGCGCCGCGAGGTGCTGCGCACGACCGCGCTGCCCGGCGGGTACGTCGTGCTGGACGGCTTCGAGCAGTGGGGCCGGCTCAACCTGTTCGCAGCGGCGGACGGCTACGGCGCCTTCGAATCCGACGTGACCGTCACGCTCGACGCGGCGGCCGGGGGCTTCGGCGCGGCGGACGCGTGGCGCAACGACATCCGCGGCGAGGGCGGTCTGACCAAGCGCGGCACCGGCACGCTCACGCTGACGGGGCACAACCGCTACCACGGCGGCACGGTCGTCGAGGACGGTGTGCTGGTCGCCGGGTCGGCCAACGCGCTCGGGCAGGGCGATGTGCGGGTGGCGGGCGGCACGCTCCGCGCGGACAAGGTGCTGCGGGTGCGCGGTTCGTACGTCCAGGAGGGCGACGCTCGCCTGGAGCTGCTGCTCCGCAAGAACCACGGCCCGGCGCTCGAGGTGTCCCGCCGGGTCCTGCTGGGCCGGGGCAGCGTGCTGTCGCTGCGCCTGGACGCCGAACGGCCGCCGGTCGCGGGGACCACGGTGCCCGTCGTCGAGGCGCGGCAGCTGCGCGGCCAGTTCGACCGGGTGGAGCTGAACTCCGCCACCCTGCGAGCCGTACCCGTCTACACGACGGATGGTCTGTCGGTACGAATCCTGAAGCGGTGACGCCGGCCGCGGCGGGAGCTGATGCAGAGTAGGCGCGTGCGCCGGCTCCGCATCTGCTCCCGCCGCCGCGGGGTCGACGGCCCCGCGGAGCAGATGATGGCGCTCGAACGGCACTCGGTCCCTGCCCCGAAACCCCCGGTAGCCGCGCTCGTACCGCTCCTCGTGGTCCTGCTGCTCGCCCAGATGGCCGTCGCCATGGTGACGACGGCCGTGCAGCAGACGCCGACGATCGACGAACCCGTGTACGTGGGCACGGCGGCCGAGTATCTGCGCGAGCACCGTCTGCGCCACAACCCCGAGCATCCGCCGCTGGGAAAGCTGGTCATCGCGGTCGGAGTAGCGCTGGCCGACCCGTATGTCGACCCCTCCTTCAGCGGGGATCAGGGCCGGTGGGGGCGCCATCTGCTGTACGAGTCCGGGAACGACCCCTGGCGGCTGATGCTGTTCGCCCGCCTCCCTGTGATCGTTCTGACGCTGCTGTTCGGACTGGTCGTCTTCGTCTTCGCCCGTGAACTGGCCGGTGCGGCGGGGGGCCTGGCGGCGCTGGGGTTGTACGCCTTCTCCCCCGACGTCATCGCGCACGGCTCGCTGGCCACGCTGGACGTGCCGGCGGCCGGGTTCGTGCTGGTGTCGGTCTGGCTGCTGTGGCGGGCCCGGCGCCGGCCCCGGTGGTATGTGCCGCTCGCCGGAGTGGCGCTCGGCGCCGCCCTGGCGACCAGGATGAGCACGCTGGCCGCGGTCCCGGTGCTGGTGGCCCTCGCGGCGTTGTCGGTGTGGTGCGCGAGGCCGTCCGCCGAGCCCCGCCGCAGGGCGCTCGTGCGCGCGGTGGCGGGCGCCGGCGTCGTGGCGCTGGCCGCGATCGCCGTCGTGTGGGCGTCGTATCTGGTGGTCGATCCGCGGCTGCGCTGGGCGCCGGAGCAGCAGGTGCCCGTCGTGCGCGGGCTGCGCGGACTCGCCGTGGACCTGCTGCCGTTCCCGCGGGCGTACCGGGACGGGATGCGGATCCAGTTCGGCTTCGAGAACCAGCCGTGGCAGGGCTTTCTCTTCGGGCGCCTCTACACCGGGTCGCTCTGGTACTACCTGCCGGCCGCGCTGCTGGTGAAGACGCCGCTCGGCATGCTCGCCCTGGGGGCGGCGGGTGCCGTCGCCCTACTCGCCGTGCGGCGGCTGCGGCCGGCGGCGCCGTACCTGCTGGTCCCCGGCGCCGTCCTGCTCGCGGCGGCCATGCTCGGTTCGCGGGACCTCGGCACGCGGTACGCCGTGTTCGTGCCGCTGTTCCTGGCGGTGGCGGCCGGCTGTGTGCTCGCGGTGCGGTGGCGGTGGACGCCGGTCGCGGTGGGGGCGCTGGTGCTGTTCGTCGCGGTCAGTTCGGTGCGGACGTACCCGTACTATCTGCCGTACTCCAACGAGGCGTTCGGCGGTCCGGAGAAGACACGTCTGCGCCTGCACGACTCCAACGTGGACTGGGGCCAGGACCTGGGCCGGCTGGCCGACCGGTTGCGCGAGCGGTACCGGGGCGAGCGGATCTGGCTCGTGTACAAGGGCAGCGGGGTGCCGTCGTCCTACGGCGTCCGCGCCGCCGACCCGCGGGAGGTGCCCGTGCGTGCGGTCCGCGGGCTGCTCGTCGTGTCGGACTCCGCTTCGGCCAAGGCGACCGGGCGGCTGGCCGAACTGATCGACAGCAGTCGTCCGATCGACCGGGTCGGTCATTCGATCACGATCTACCGGCGTTGAGCGCCGACCGTCCGAGCGCACTTGGTCGCCACGGTGCGTGAGCTATGTTGAAGCACTGTGGGAGACGACAAAGGAAGCGCACCGGTGCCATCGCCCCAGCAGGCACGCGCGCAGGCGTCCGCGATCACCTCGGGCAAGACGGTCCCGGAGGTCGAGGCATCCCCGACGTCCCAGCTCAGGACGCTGTTCGATCAGCCGAGACTGTCGCCGGGACAGCGGCGCATCGCCCAGTACCTGATCGAGCACATCACCGAAGCGGCGTTCCTTTCGATCACCGATCTGGCGGAGCGGGCCGGCGTGAGCCAGCCCTCGGTGACACGTTTCGCCGCCGCGGTCGGCTTCAGTGGTTACCCCGCGCTACGGGAGAAGCTCCAGTCGATCGCCCTGGGCGCCCTCGCCGGCGGACCGGCGGCGGCCGAGGAGAACGGCGCCAACGAACTCCAGTCCGCGGTGGACGCCGAGATCGAGAACCTGGAGAACCTGCGGCGCGACTTCTCCGACCCCGACCAGGTGATCGACATCGGCCGCAAGCTCTCGCAGTCGACCCCGCTGACCGTCCTCGGACTGCGCATCTCCGGGTCCCTCGCCGAGTACTTCGCCTACGCGGCACGCCGGATCCACCCGGACGTGCGGCTGGTGACCCGGGGCGGCAGCGTCGCCTACGACGCGCTGCTCCAGTCGCGCGAGGCCGGCGGCACCTGGGTGCTGGCGTTCTCCATGCCCCGGCACGCGCAGGAGACGCTCACGGCGGTACGGGTCGCGCGCGGCGCCGGGCTGCGGGTCGCCCTGGTCACCGACCTGGCCTTCGGGCCGGTGGCCGACACGGCCGACGTCGTCTTCGCCACGGGCACCGGCTCCCGGCTGGTCTTCGACTCCTACGCCGCGCCCGGCGTGATGGCCGCCGCGCTGCTCCAGGCCATGACCGACGCCGACCCGGAGAGGACTCAGGCGCGGCTGGAGGGGTACGAGCACATCTCCGACCAGCACCAGTTCTTCCTCCGGGACTGACCCTTCACGAGGTCCTCACGCGAGGACGCCTCTCCCTGTGAGCCAAACCGCACCACAAGGGCACCATTCACTTCAAAGCACGCATGAATGTTTTCATACGCCTTGCAAAGCGGACGGCATATATAAATACTGCACACGCACCATCCGCCCGCAGAAAGCAGCCGGTCCGCTCATGCGCACGTCACCCCATCCGCCGTGCGAACGCCGTCTGCCTTTCCGGGCTCCTCAACGAACAACGAAGCCGCCGTCTCCTACCCGCGTCGGCGCTCGCGTTGTTCGGTCGGGCATCGCCTGCGCGAGCGCCCGTGGCGGCGGCCCCGGTCATCCCCTAGGCCGGGGCCGCCCCGACTCCGTCGGACACCCCGAACGACGCCGCACACCCGGAAGCGATGGACCATGCCCCTGACGACCACGCGCATCAGCCCGGACTGGCCGTGCCAGGTCAAGACCCCCGGTTCCTACGACTGGGAGCGATCGGCCGCCAAGTGGCTGCGCGAGCTGGTGCCGGCCCGCTACGCCAGCTACCCGGCGCTCATCCGTCACCCCGTGCTGCTCGCCCGCCACGCCCACATACAGGTCCAGAACGAGATCCGGGTCGCCCGCACCGCACTGCAGACCGCGCGGGCCGACCTGCCCGCGCTCGGCATGCCCGAGTCGGTCATTGAGCACACCATCAAGCTGTACGCGGCGGAGGTCATGCAGCTCCAGCACATCGCCCGCAGTGTGCGCGCGGTGTCGCAGGCACTGGTCGACCACGGGCGCTGACCTTCCCCCCGGCCGCCCGCGCCGTGCCGCCCGACCGTCAGGAGTCGTCGGCCGTCGCGGCGCAGGTGACCTTCGCCGACGGGGCTCCGGCCGAGGCGGAGGCGTCGGCGAGGAAGCCGAACGTGACGCTCGCGCCGGGCTCCAGCGCACCGTTCCAGGACGCGTTGGCGACGGTGGCCGTGCCCTCCCGCGTGGCGCTGAGGGTGCCGTCCCAGACCTGGGTGAGGCGGGCGCCGTCAGCGGGTACGACCGTCGCCGTCCAGCCCGAGGCGGCCGCGGCGGGCGCGTTGGTCACCGTCACCTCACCCTGATAACCGCCCTGCCAGCTGGAGACGGTGCGGTAGGACGCGGTGCAGGCGAGGGGGCCGCCGGGAGCACCGGCGCCGGGTGCTCCGGGCCCACCCGAGGCAGTCGGGGCGCCCGCGCCGGAGGGGGAGACGGTCGTGGACGGAGGCGGAGCCTCGGCTGACGCGCCGTCACCAAGGTCAGGGAGCAGGAAAGCACCGCCCAAGCCGATGACCGCGGCCGCCGTGACGACGACGGCGACGGTGGTGCGGCTCGGCCGGGGGCGGGATGCGGCGGGACCGGAGCCGGCGTGGCCGCCGCGCGGCGCCGGTGAGCTGCCCGCCCCCTCGGCGACGGGTGGCAGTTGCTGTGTCACGTCCTCGGCTCCGGGCAGGGAGGCGGGCAACGGCACGGTCTCGTAGCCGCCTCTGTCCTGCTCCAGCTCCTTGAACAGTTCCGCGAGGGCGTCGGTGCGGCGTGGGCGCAGCACGCGGATCGGTTCCAGGGCCGGTTCTTCGTCCGGCTGCGCGGGATCGGGCCGTGTGGGCACGCCGCTCTCCTTCCGTCCCGTCTCCACGGGGCTGTCGGGCTCTGCCATCCCCCGCAGTGATACGGGGCCGGCGTCCCGCCGGTTCAGCGCGCCGACCGACGGCGAGCGGCGGGGCACCGCGCAGCACTCAGTTCCCTCTCCACGCAGCACTGAGTGCCATGGGCACTGCTCTGGTGCTACGTTCCCGTCCATGAGCTCCAGCAGCGCGGCACCCGGCCGCGGCGAGAAGACGGATGCCGCGGCGGCGAAACCCCCGATGCGGGAGGCTCTGGTCGCGGCGGCCTTCCACCTGTTCCTGGAGCGGGGTTACGAGCAGACGACGGTCGACGACATCGTGGCACTCGCCGGTGTCGGGCGACGGTCGTTCTTCCGTTACTTCCCGTCCAAGGAGGACGTGGTCTTCCCCGACCACGAGCGGTGCCTCGCCGACATGACGGCCTTCCTTGCCGCGAGCGGCGAGGAGCACGAACCGGTGCGCCGGGTGTGCGACGCAGCCCGGCTGGTGCTGCGCATGTACGCGGAGAACCCGACCTTCTCGGTGCAGCGTTACCGGCTGACCAAGCGGGTGCCGGGGCTGCGCGCCTACGAACTGTCGGTGGTGTGGCGCTATGAGCGCGCCCTGGCCGAATACCTGCGGGCGCGCTTCGCCGGTCGGCGCGACGGAACCCTGCAGGCCGACGTGATCGCCGCCGCCGTGGTCGCGGCGCACAACAACGCGCTGCGCTCCTGGTTGCGCTCGGACGGACAGGGCGACGCGAGCGACGCGGTGGACCACGCCCTGGGGTATGTGCAGTCCGCCTTCGGTGCCGCCCCTCCCCCGCGCCCGACCGGTGCCGAGCAGCCCGAGGACGTGGTGGTCGTCGTGTCCCGGCGCGGTGCGCCGCTCTGGCGGGTCGTCCAGGAGATCGAGACGACGCTCGGGCGGGACTGAGACAACGGGTCTCACACCCTGCCCATATTCAGGGGTACGGAGTGCCTTTACCTGTGGCACTGAGTGCCATACCCTGTGGGCGTGCACGGTGGCACGTGAACCGCGCACGTGCGTGCGCGGATGACCCGGGCGCGCGGGATTCCGGCCGAGTGCAGGGAGTTGACCAGCGTGTACCACCACTCAGGAACCGTTGCTCGTCAGGCCGCCGGCTTCGGGGCCGGGGTACTCGACGCCGCGGCCCCCGACACGGAGGCCATGCTCTTCCAGCGCTGCACCTGGTGCGGCACCGCGATGTACCACCGGCTGCTGTGCCCGGTGTGTCAGGGCAGTGACCTGCGCACGGAGCGCAGCGAGGGGGTGGGGACCGTCCGGCATTCCACGGTGGTCCACCGCAACTCCCCCGCGGCGCGCAATGTGTCGCTCGTCGAGATGGCCGAGGGGTTCGTCGTACGCGGCCGGGTCATGGGCCCGCCCATCGGCATCCACAGCGGCGACCGGGTCCGGCTGTCCACGGCGAAGGACCCGGTCCGGGGCGAGCCGGTGTTCCAACTGGTCGACGAGCCCTACCGCGCCTGGACCTGAACCACCGCCACCAACTCCCGCACCCGGAAGGGGACTCGGGGGTCCGGGACCTACCAGGTACCGGTCCGGGTCTCGGGGCAGGGCAGCGGGCAGGTGCGGCTGTTCGTCGCCGACCCGGCACGCACGACCTCGACGTACCCGTGAAGGTCGAGGCAACAGCCGCTACGGCTACGACCTGGGGCACGAAGTGTTGTGAAGGCGGTGCGCGGCTCCGTGGGGGCGTGCCGGAGGTGACGGGCGCGGTGCTGGACGCGTCGTGACCCACGCACCGGGGAGACGGCCGTTCCCCTCTCCCCCGGTGCGGGCGGTGGTCGCGCGGTGGACGAGTGCCGCCGTGCGCGGCTCAGCCCTTCGGCGTGAGCGTCACGCGGATGCCGACGGTGCCGTTCACGCCTCGGCGCAGCCGGCTGCCGAGGAGCGTGAGTCGGCCGGTGATCCCGTACTTGCGGGCGATGAGCGCGCGGTAACGGGCGCTGGTGGCCTCGTCGCAGAGCTCGGCGGTGGCGGGGATCTGCTCACCGGTCGGCTTGCCTCGCAGGTCGCACGGGCCGACCAGGACGTCGCCGCGGGCCCGGATGCGCTTGACCTTCCAGGAGTCGGCGACCGTCCACACGCCCAGCCCGTCCCCGTCACGGACCACCCAGACCGGGGTGGGGACGCCCGTGCCGTTCTTGCGGTAGCTGGTGAGGAGCAGGTACTTGCCGGCCCCGAGCGGGTCGAGCGACGTGTCGTCCATGGCCGGAAGTGTAGGCACGGGAAGTCCGTTGCCTCACGCGAGGGCCGCCGCCATCCTCCGGACGCCCTCTGTGATCAGCTCGGGCGACGTGGCCAGGTTCAGCCGTACGTGCCCCGTGCCGCCGGTGCCGAACGGGATCCCGGAGTTCAGCGCGACCCGGCCGCGGTGCAGGAAGATCTCCGCCGGGTCCTCGTCGAGGTCGAGGGCGCGGCAGTCCAGCCAGGCGAGGTAGGTGGCCTCGCCCGGGCGGTGGGTGATCGCCGGGAGGTGTTCGGCCAGCAGGTCCGTGAGCAGGCGCCGGTTGTCGTCGAGGCCGGCGAGCAGGGCGTCGAGCCAGCCGGTGCCGTCGCGCAGGGCGGCGGTGTGGGCGATGATGCCGAGGTGGCTCGGCCCGTGGCTGACCTCTTCGGGCAGGCGGGCCAGGTCGGCGGCGGCCGCGGGACCGGCGATGGCCAGGGCCGCCTTGAGGCCGGCCAGGTTCCACGCCTTCGACGCCGACATGAGCGACAGCCCGCTGTCGCCGCCCGGGACGCTCAGGTACGGCACGAACTCGACGCCGCCGGCGGTGAGCGGCGCGTGGATCTCGTCGGCGACGACACGCACGCCGTGGCGGTCGGCGAGGGCGGCCACGGCGGCCAGTTCGCCGGCGGTGTGCACCGTGCCGGTCGGGTTATGGGGGCTGCACAGCAGGAAGGCGGCGCGTCGGCCGCCCGTGGTCGCCCGCCGGAACGCCGCGTCCAGGCCGTCGAGGTCGATGCGCAGGTCCGCACCCAGCGGCGCCTCGATCACCTGCCGGTCCATGTGCTCGGCGAACTGGTAGAACGGCGGATACACCGGTGAGTTCACCACGACCTGATCGCCCGGTCCGGTGACCAGTTTGAGCATCTCGACCACACCGAGCATCACATCGGGCACGATCGCCGTCCGCTCCACGGCGAGCCCGGCCCAGCCCCACCGCTTGTCGGCGAAGGCAGCGAGCGCCTCGGCGTAGGCGGTGCCCGCCGGATAGCCGGTGTCACCGAGTGCGAGGGCCTCGGTGAGCGCGTGGACGACGGGTTCGGCGAGCGGCACGTCCATCTCGGCCACCCACAGCGGCAGCACGTCGTCGGGGTAGGTGCGCCACTTCATGCTCGTGCGACGACGCAGCCGGTCGAGCCCGAGTGCGCGAAGCGGATTCGGTTCACCGGACGTCTCGTGCGGGATCCTGGTCATGGGGCACAAGATAGGGGGCGGTGCGGTGGCCGGGAACGGCGAGGACGGGGAGTCGGCGGTGACGGGCGGCCGACTCCTCCCGGACCGCGGGAATTCCTCGTGGGGCGACGAGCGCAGCCGGGCACTGCTCGATCCGGGACCGGCGCGAGAACGCTCACCTGTGCGGTGAACACGGGCGCGCCGGGCCACGTATGGAGAGAGGGTGCTCAACTCCGGGAGGGCCCCGCGGCGTTGACGCCGCGCTGTACTGGTTCGGGAGCCATGTATGAGGCACGCACGACGACGTCTCGTCCGGCGAGTGACACGGCTGGCGGCCGTCGGCGGACTCCTCCTCGGAGGAACGATGGTCACACGCGCCGTGGCGAGTGAACCTCCCGACGCCTCCGCCGTCCCGCGGACGTACGCCGCCTCGGCCGCCGACACCGGCGGTGATCTCGTCGCGCGGCTGGGCACGTCCCGTACGGCGGGCAGCTGGATCGGTGCCGACGGCAAGCCGGTCGTCGCGGTCACCGACGAGAAGGCGGCCGCGGAGGTCCGCGAGGCCGGCGCCGAGGCGAAGATGGTCGACCACAGCATGGACGAGCTGAAGTCGGCCACGTCGACGCTGCGTTCGGCGCCGCGGGTGCCCGGCACGGCGTGGGTCATGGACTACCGGTCCAACGAGGTGGTCGTACGGGGCGACAGCACCGTCTCGGCCGACGACTGGTCCCGGATGACGGAAGTGGCGGAGGGCATCGGCGGCTTCGTGCGCATGGAACGCACCGAGGGCACGTTCACGACACGGCTCAACGGCGCGCTGCCGATGCTGTCGACGGCCGGGCGCTGTTCGGCCGGTTTCAACGTCACCGACGGGCAGCGCGACTTCATCCTGACGGCCGGTCACTGCGGGCCGGACGGTTCGGTGTGGTTCGCCGACAACCAGGGACGGCAGCGGCTCGGCCAGACCATCGGGCAGAACTTTCCCGGCGGTGACTTCTCCCTGATCCAGTACGCGAGCGGGGACGCGGGCGCCGGGGCCGACGTGGTGTCCATCGGGGACGGCAAGGGCGTGCGGATCACCGGCGCCGCCGATCCCGCCGTCGGGCAGCGGGTGTTCCGCAGCGGCAGCACGAGCGGCCTGCGCGACGGCGAGGTGACGGCGCTCAACGCCACGGTCAACTATCCCGAGGGGACGGTCACGGGGCTCATCGAGACGAACGTGTGCGCCGAACCCGGGGACAGCGGCGGCCCGATGTTCTCGGAGGGGGTCGCGCTGGGTGTGACGTCGGGCGGCAGCGGCGACTGCAACGCGGGCGGTACGACGTTCTTCCAGCCCGTGACGAAGGCGCTGGCCGCGCTCGACGTGAAGCTGATCGTGGCGGCGCAGAACGGCTCGGGGCAGCAGGGCGCCTCGCCCGCCCCCGCCCCGTCCGCGTCCGGGACGCAGAGCGCCGCCGCGCCCGGCGACGCGTCGCCCGGTTCGTCGACGCCGATCACCGGCACGGACGCCTCGACGCTGCTGTCCCGGCTCGCGGACCCGAGGAACGTCGGTCCCGGTCTGCTCGTCGTCGCGGGCAGTCTGGTCGCGCTGGTGGCGACCCGGTACATCCGCGCGGAGCAGGACCGCAAGGCGTACCGGCGCTACTACTCGGCGACCTGGGGGTGACGGGGTCCGGCCCGTCACCCCAGGGTCAGCAGGACGGTGGCCAGCGCCGCGCCGGTGAGTCCGACGGCCCGCCGTACGGTGAGGGGTTCGTGGAGGAGGGCGAATCCCAGGACGACGGGGAGCGCCGGGTAGAGGGAGGCGAGGACCACGGCGACGGCCAGGAGCTGTCGCTGCGCGGCGAGCAGGTACAGGATCAGGCCGAGCGCCGCGCCCGCTCCGATCAGCAGCGCCTGGACGCACCGCCACGCCGGAAGCCGCAGCTCCCGGCCGTGCCTGGCGGCGACCGGCAGCAGCACGAGCACGGCGGCGACGCGGCCGGCCGCGACCGGCCACAGCCCGCTGGTCGGATCGGCCTGGCCGAGCGCGAGGTACTGCACGGCGACTCCGGCACTGGCGAGCAGGCCGTCGGTGATGCCGGTGGCGGGCCCTGTCCGAGGGGGGCGCCGGGCGTCCTCGCGGGGTCGGCCGCGCCCGTCGTCCGCGACCAGCCAGAGCGCCGGCACCGTGACCGCGAAGCCTGTCCAGGCCAGGGGCCCGGGCCGGTCGCCGAGGAGGAGTACGCCGCAGAGCACGGACAACGCGACGGACGTGACGGCGCTCACCGGCACGACGGTGCTCATGGCGCCCCTGCTCAGGCCACGGTTGAGGTGGTGCATGGCCGCCCCGCTGCCGACGCCGGACAGCGCGCCCCACAGCAGATCGGCGGGGCGGACGGCGTCAGCGGGGACGAGGAGTGCGGCGGCTACGGCGAGGAGCAGCCCGCCGAACTGGCCGAGGAGAGTGACGGTGGCGAAGTGTGCGCGCCGGGAGAGCAGGCCGCCTGTGAAGTCGACGATGCCGTAGCAGACGGCCGAGGTCAGTGCGAGAAAGGCACCCATCGGGTCAGGAGTGCCCCGGGAGGGTGTTCCGATGCCTGGCGAGGTGCGCCGAGGAGGGGGTCCGGGCCGGCGCCGGGGCCGGTGGTCAGGCCGCCTTCGCCGGCTGCGGGACCGCGGCGGCCCACTCCAGGACGAGGCGCTGGTACTCCTCGCGCTGCTCGCCGCTCAGTGTCCCGCCCGACCGGCGCCACAGCGCCCGGATCTCCTCGTTGACCTCGTCAGCCGATCGATCGGAGGCGATATCAACAGTGGTGGACATGCTGTGAAGCATACGGCCCCTGAGGTGAAGACGAGGTGAGTAAGAACGAACAATACGGACATAGCGGACCGTGTCACTGATCACGTCCATCTGTCCCCGCAGCCCGCCGAGTTCAGGCATCCGCCGCCCCCAGCACCAGCACCTGGATCGCGAGAACGGCGGCGCCCCGTGCCCAGTCGTGAAAGTCGGACACCTTGGTCTCCAGGTCGACCGGCTCGGCGAGCGGGTGCCGGAGGGAGCGGATGGTCTCCGTCACGGTCTTCCCGGCGACGTCCATGAGTCCGACCCCCTCTCCGGCGAGAAGGATCTTCTGCGGCAGCACGAAGTTGGCGATCTGGGCGACCAGGGTGCCGAGCGCGCGGGCCGCCTCGTCGATGACACGGGCGGGCATCGCCTCACCCGCCGCGGCGAGCTCCAGGATCTCCTCGTAGGTCCGGTCGCGGCCCGTGGCCGCCTGGACCTGGTAGCGGATGTTGGGGATGGTCAACAGGGAGACGGCGCTGCCACGCTCCCCGTCGGGGGTGAGCGGACCGTCGGGGTTCACGATCCAGTGACGGCCGAAGCCCCGGTCCTCCTCGGCGTACGGCACCCGCTTGCCACCCAGGACCAGGCCGTAGCCGATGCCGGCGCCGATGGTGAGCACGACGAACCGGTCCAGGCCGCGGCCGGCGCCGAACCAGGTCTCGGCCTCGACGAGGGCGGCGACGTCGTTCTCGACGACGACCGGCAACCCCGTGCGCTCCTCGACCAGTTCGGCGAGCGGGACGTCGCTCCAGTGCAGGAAGGGTGACTCCCCGACCACGGCACGGTCCTCGACGAGGCCGCCCACGCCGATGCCGATGCCGGCGAGCCGGGGATGACCGCGGGTGAGTTCGTCGGTCATCTCCCCCAGCAGGTCCACGACTTCGGCGGGGTCGTGCGTGGTGAGGGGGCGGTCGTAGCGGGCGACGATCTCGCTGCGGAGGGTGGTCACGACGCCGTAGACCATGTCGTCGGTGATCTTGAAGCCGATGAAGGAGCGGGATTCGGCGACGACGTCCAGCGGCTGCGACGGACGACCCTGGCGCGTCTCCGCCGAGGTGCCCGCTTCGGGAACCTCGACCAGCAGTCCCGACTCGATCAGCGGCTTGGTCAGCCGGGTGAGGCTGCCGGCGGACAGATCGAGCCGCCGGGCGAGCTCGGTGCGCGACAGAGGGCCACCGAGGAGCACCTCGATCGCCACCGAGCGTTCACCGGGACTGAGGGGCAGCCAGCTGGCGGCTACTGGGGTCATGGTCGTCAGGCTCCCACAGGGTGGCTTCTCTCATGATTTTTTTCTGCGCAAAAGGAACCTGGCCAGTCTAAGGCAGAGAGGGCGGCTTGGAGAACAGGGCGACCCACCTCTTGACGGCTGGATTCTTTCGCCACAAAAGTAAGTGCCCGAGGATGAGCCGCCGCAGACGAGGGAGTCTCCCGATGACCATCGCCTCCAGCAGCCCACCGTCGCGTCTGCCGCTGGGCGACGCCGCGGGGGCGGGGACCAAGTCCAGGACCCAGCGGGCCCGGTCCCGCGACAACCAGGGTGACGGGCGGCTCGCCGCGGTGTTCCTCGCACCGGCGCTGCTGGGCTTCCTGGTCTTCCTGCTCTGGCCCACGCTGCGGGGCGTCTACCTGAGCTTCACCGACTTCAACCTGCTGACGCCGGAGAAGTGGGTGGGTCTGGACAACTACGCCCGGATGGTCAACGACCCGATCTTCTGGGACTCGCTCCGGGTCACCGTCGAGTACGTGGTCCTCAACATCGGGGTGCAGACGGTGGCGGCGCTCGCCATCGCCGTGCTGCTCCAGCGGCTGACGCAGTCGGCGGTGCTGCGCGGGGTCGTGCTCACGCCGTACCTGATGTCGAACGTCGTCGCCGGCATCGTCTGGCTGTGGATCCTCGACACCCAGCTCGGCATCGGCAACGAGATCATCTCGGGTCTCGGCTTCGACCGCATCCCGTTCCTGGCCGACGAGACCTGGGCGATCCCGACGATCGCCCTGATCAACGTCTGGCGGCACGTCGGCTACACCGCGCTGCTGCTGTTCGCGGGGCTCATGGCCATCCCGAACGACATGTACGAGGCCGCGAAGGTGGACGGCGCGAGCGAGTGGCGGATGTTCTGGCGGATCACGATGCCGCTGCTGCGGCCGGTGCTGGCGGTCGTGCTGATCATGACGGTCATCGGTTCGTTCCAGGTGTTCGACACGGTCGCCGTGACAACCTCGGGCGGACCGGCCGACGCCACCAACGTGCTGCAGTTCTACATCTACGGCGCCGCCTTCGGCCGTTTCCAGTTCGGCTACGCCTCCGCGATGTCGGTGGCCCTGCTCGTGGTGCTGAGCGCGATCACCGTCCTGCAGTACCGGCTCACCCGGGCCGGCCAGACCGACCTCGGCTGAGGGAAGGGAGACGCCGACATGGCTGCCGTGGCAGAAACGACGACGACCGTACGGCCCGTACGGCGCAGGCCCTCCTTCGGGCGGGTCGTGGCCTGGACGGTGATGGCCGCGATCGTGCTCATCACCCTGGTGCCGTTCTACTGGATCCTGCGCACCGCGCTCTCCTCGAACCCGGGGCTTGCCGCCCATCCGGCCGATCCGCTGCCGGTCGACCTGACCACCGGCGGTTTCGAGCGGGCGCTCGGTCTGCAGTCCGCCGAGGAGGCGGTCGCGCAGGGCGGCGCGGGCGGCGGGCTGAAGTTCTGGCGCTATCTGCTCAACTCGGTGCTCGTCTCGACGCTGATCACCGTCTGCCAGATCTTCTTCTCCGCGATGGCCGCCTACGCCTTCGCCCGGCTGCGCTGGCGGGGCCGGGACGCGGTGTTCGCCCTGTTCCTGGCCGGGCTGATGGTGCCGGCCATCTTCACGCTGCTGCCGAACTTCGTGCTCATCAAGGAACTCGGCCTGGTGGACAACCTGTTGGGCATCGCGTTGCCGACGATGTTCATGACGCCGTTCGCGGTGTTCTTCCTGCGCCAGTTCTTCATGAACATCCCCAAGGAGGTCGAGGAGGCGGCGCTCCTCGACGGCGCCGGAAAGGTGCGGATCTTCTTCCGGGTACTGCTGCCGATGGCGTCCACGCCGGTCATGACGCTGGCCGTGCTGACGTACATCACCTCCTGGAACGACTACTTCTGGCCGCTGATGGTCTCCTACAGCGACAGTTCGCGCGTGCTGACGGTGGCGCTGGCCGTCTTCCGGGCACAGACCCCGCAGTCCGGCATCGACTGGTCGGGCCTGATGGCGGCGACGCTCATCGCGGCCCTGCCGATGCTCGTGCTGTTCGGCTTCTTCGCGCGCCGCATCGTCAGCTCCATCAGCTTCACCGGGCTCAAGTGAGGGAAATGGTCATGCGATTTCGATTCCGTACGGTCGGGGCGCTGGCCGGGGCCCTGGCACTGACCCTGACGGCGGGGTGCGCCCAGGGCGGCGGCACCGGCTCGTCCGCGAAGAACACGGTGACGTACTGGCTGTGGGACGCCAACCAGCTGCCCGCCTACGAGGCCTGCGCCAAGGGCTTCGAGAAGCAGAATCCGGGTCTGGACGTGCAGATCACCCAGATGGGCTGGGACGACTACTGGACCAAGCTCACCGCGAGCTTCATCGCGGGCACCCAGCCGGACGTGTTCACCGACCACATCCAGAAGTTCGGCCAGTTCGCCGACCTGCAGGTGCTGGAGCCGCTGGACGACCTGGGCATCAAGGACTCCGACTACCAGCCGGGTCTGGCCGCCAACTGGATCGGCCGGGACGGCCACCGCTACGGCGCCCCGAAGGACTGGGACACCGTAGCCCTCTTCTACAACGAGAGGATGGCGAAGGACGCCGGCCTCAGCGCCGAGCAGCTGAACAACCTGTCCTGGAACCCGAAGGACGGCGGTACCTTCGAGAAGGCCATCGCCCACCTCACGATCGACAGGAACGGCAAGCGGGGCGACGAGCCCGGCTTCGACAAGAACAACGTCAAGGTGTACGGCCTGGCGTCCAAGGGCGGCGGCTTCGCCGACGGTCAGACCCAGTGGAGCAATTTCGCCGCCTCCGCGGGCTGGAACTACACCGACAAGAAGCGGTGGGGCACCAAGTACCGGTACGACGACAAGACCTTCCAGTCGGTCATCAAGTGGTACTTCGGCCTGGCGAAGAAGGGCTACATGGCCCCCCTGTCCGACTGGAACTCCCAGTCCAACGAGGGCAACGTCCAGGTGGCCGCGGGCAAGGCGGCGTCCTCGCTGGACGGGGCGTGGATGATCTCGACGTACGCCGGCTTCAAGGGCATGAAGATCCGCACCGCCCTGACACCCGAGGGTCCCACCGGCAAGCGCGCCACGATGATGAACGGCCTCGCCGACTCCATCACCAAGAACGCCCGTAACAAGGAGGGCGCCAGGAAGTGGGTGAAGTACCTGGCGTCGAACGAGTGCCAGAAGACGGTGGGCGGTTACGGCATCGTCTTCCCGGCCACGCCCGATGGCACTAAGGCCGCGCGGGCGGCGTACGAGAAGAAGGGCATCGACGTCTCCGCGTTCACCGAACCGGTGGCCGACAAGAAGGACTTCACCACCTTCTCCTACCCGATCACCGACTACGCGGCGGACGTGCAGGCGCTGATGGAGCCCGCCATGGAGGACATCTACGGCAACGGCAAGCCGGTGAGCAGCCTCGACCAGACCAACGACCAGATCAACCTGATCCTGTCGTCCCAGTGAACCCCCGACCGATCTCCCGATCATGATCTCTCGACCAGTGAAGGGCACGCCTTACATGACGTTCTCGCTCGGCATCGTCGGCGCCGGCCAGTTCTCCGGCCAGTTCGCCACGCTGTTCCAGGCCCACCCCGGCGTCAGCGACGTCTACGTCACCGACCTGCTGCCCGAACGGGCCGAACAGCTCGCCGCCGCCCAGGGGCTGGCGGGCACCTTCCCCACGTACGAGGCGATGCTGGAGTCGCCGGCCGTCGACGCGGTCGCGATCTTCACCCAGCGCTGGACGCACGGGCCGCTGGTCGTGCAGGGCCTGAACGCGGGCAAGCACGTGTACTCCGCGGTCCCCATGGCGATCACCACCGAGGAGATCGCGGCGATCATCGACGCGGTCAAGGCGACCGGGCTGACGTACATGATGGGCGAGACCAGCCAGTACAACCCGGCCACGGTGCATGCCCGCAACCAGATCGCCGAAGGCGCCTTCGGACGCCTCTTCTACGCCGAGGGCGACTACGTCCACGACATGGACCTGGGGTTCTACGAGGCGTACCAGTACAGCGGGGGCGAGGGGTGGAAGGCGACCGCCAGCTACCCCCCGCTGCTGTACCCGACGCACTCGGTGGGCGGTGTGCTGGGGGCCTGGCAGACGCACGCCGTCAGCGTCTCGGCGATCGGGGTCGTGGACGACCGGGCCGACGGCGTCTTCGACAAGTCCGTCAGCCAGTTCGACAACGACGTGTCCAACGCGACCGCCCTGTTCGAGGTCGCGGGCGGCGGCTCGTTCCGTACGAACGAGTTCCGGCGGGTCGGCTATCCCTCGCACATACGGGAGTCACGCTTCCGCTTCTTCGGCACCGAGGCGAGCATGGAGCAGCTCGCCACGGTCGCCCTGTGGCAGGACAAGAAGGGAGTGAAGGACATCAGCGAGCTGCTTGAGCCCAAGCCCACGATGTCTCCTGACGACCCGTCACTCCAGCACATCGCGCCGGAGCTGCGGGCCGCCTTCACCTCGGGTTCGGCGCCGGTGCACGACCGGTCGCGGCTGCCGCGGGAGTTCGACAGCCTGCACAACGGTCACGAGGGCAGCCACCACTTCCTGGTCGACGACTTCGTGACCGCGGTCAACACGCGCACCCTGCCGTCCGTGAACGCGTGGGTGGCGGCCCGCTACACCCTGCCGGGCATCGTCGCGCACGAGTCCGCGCGGCAGGGCGGGGTCAGGCTGGAGATCCCCGACTTCGGGGACGCCCCGGCGGTGTGACACCCCTGAGCTCGCCGGCGAGCCGGGTGCCTGTGCCGCGTCAGGTGCCCGGCTTGCGGCCGTACACGTAGACGTCGTCGCCGTTCTTCAACAGCGACCAGTACTTCTTCGCGGTGGTCTTGGTCATGTTGACGCAGCCGTGGGAGCCCGGCGGGTTCCACATGCTCACGCCGACCTGGTGGAAGGCCTGGCCGCCGTCGAAGAACTGGGCGTAGGGCATGGGCACGTCGTAGATGCTCGACACGTGGTCGATGTTCCGCCAGTAGATCTTCTTCAGGCCGGTGCGGGTCTCATAGCCGTTGCGGCCGGTGCGGACCGGTACGGGGCCGTAGACCAGCCTGCTGCCGTCCTGGATCCAGCTCAGCTGGAGCGTGAGGTTCACACAGGCGATACGACCCTTGTTGACCGGGCACTTGCCGTCCCTGTTGGGGTTGTTGCCGACGGCCTTCTGCTTGTTCATCAGGTCCATCACGCCCCAGGTGACGGGCCCGGCGTAGCCGGCGTTCGGGGTGATGCCGTGCTTGGTCTGGAAGGCCTGGATGGCCTTGCAGTCGGCGGCGGACTGCTTGCCGTCGACCGGGCGGCCGAGGAATTTCTCCACCTTTTTCTGGTGAGGACCGGTCTGGGTCGTGCAGCTCGGAGCCGCCTGCGCCGGTGCTGCGGCGAGCGTGAGGCTGAGCGGTGCGACCAGTCCCGCGGTGATGCCGAGTGCGACGGCTCGCCGTCTGCGTATGTCCCCCATGGCCGGGCCCTTCCGTTACGTGTTCCTGTGGACTTCTGCCAGGTAGACCCGCGGATGAGGGCGTCGGTTGTGGCCCGGACGAGGCTGTGACCAAACGGTGAAACTTCGCCGGGCACGAGGGGCTGGTACGGCGAATGTCGAGGCTTCACTCCTCAGTCGTCGTCCGGGCGCCGGACCGCCGTCCGGAAGCCGGTGTTGACCGCGGTGAGGCCGCCGTCGAGGGCCTTGGCGGCGCTGTAGGCGTGGTTGCCGAAGTCCTGGAGGCCGTTGACGGAGCCGATGTCGACGATGGCGCCGCGTCCGGTGGCGGCGAGGTGCGGCAGGGCGGCACGGCAGCAGCGGTAGGTGCCGACGGCGTAGGCGACGGCGGCCTCGACCGACGCGCGGTCGGACACGTCGCACATCCATGCCTGAGCAGTGCGTCCCTGTCCCCGCAGCCGTGCCGCCGTCTCCTCGGCCTCGAACCCGTCCCGGTCGGCCACCAGGACCATCGCACCCTCCTCGGCGAACCGTCGTGCGGTGGCGGCGCCGATGCCGCGGGCCGCGCCGGTGACCATGACTGCGTGACCTGCGAAGCGCGTCGTGTCCGTCATGGACAGAAACGTACTGCCGTGACGATCACCCGGGCGGATAGCGTGCCTCCATGTCGGTGTTCCTTCAGCAACTCCCCGCCCTCATCGGCGTCGTGATCGGCGCGCTCGGTTCGTACGTGGTGGTCGTGCGGGGCGACCAGATGAGGTTTCGGCGTGAGCAGGCGGCGCGTTGGGAGGAGCGGCGGCTCGCGGTGTACGCCGACTACGCGCGGTCGGTGAAGCAGACCGTCACGGTGGCGTACCGGGTCGCCGCCCACCTCGGCCACGGGACGCACCCGGACCCCCTCACCCCCGAGGAGGCCAAGCCGCTGCTCGCCGAGGCGAACACGGGCAGGGATCCCTCGGGTGAGGCGCTGATCATGCTGGGCAGCGCCACTGTGGTGAGGAAGGCACGGGAATGGGTCGTGACCGTGATGGAGATGGAGCGGTTCGTGCGCGAGTCCGACCAGGACACGGCGGCCTGGCGGGCCCTGCTGGATCAGCAGCGCGCCGGCCGCGAGGGCTACTACGCGGCCGTACGTGAGGACCTCGGCCTGCCGCCGGGCCACTCCGCGCGCTGGCCGGTCCGCCCGGCCGACCAGGTGCCGCCTCAGCGGTAGCCGGCCGGGTCCGCCGGCTTCCCCGCGTCCTGCACCTCGACGAGGTACCGCCAGGCGTCGGGGCGGCTGCCGTCGAGGTCCGTGAAGCCGTAGACCCGCGCGAGCTGCCCGGCGGAGAGGGACTCGCCGTTCCAGCGGGCCAGGTCGGGGTCGGCGGCGAGGGCGGCGACGGCGCGGCCCACATAGCGCGGCGTCTCGGAGATGCCGAAGTGCGGGACGCGTTCGAGCGCGTCGCGCCAGTTGTCCTCCCGTACCCCGAAGCCGTCCAGCATCATCTCCGAGCGCAGCCAGCCCGGGGTCAGCGCGACAGCCGTGGCGCCGCGCGGTCCGAGCTCGTGCCCGAGGGAGAACGCCATGCGCAGGACGGACGCCTTGGCGAGGTCGTAGAAGAAGGAGCTCCGGTAGTGGTCGCGGTTGTACTCCGCGGTGCCGTCGGTCATCTCGACCACCAGTCCGCCCGGATGGCGCAGCAGCAGGGGCAGGGCGTGGTGGCTGGTGATCGCGTGTGTCTCGACGGCGAGCCGGAGCAGTCTGAGCCCCTTGTCGAGGTCGTGCTCCCAGACGGGGCTGTCCCAGGCGAACAGCTTCTCGCCGCCCCAGACGTCGTTGACGAGGACGTCGAGGCGGCCCTGTTCCTCCGCGATGCGGTCCACGAGCGCGCGGACCTGCGCGGGGTCGAGGTGGTCGGTGGGTACGGCGATGCCCTGGCCGCCGGCCTCGGTGACCAGGTCGGCGGTGTCCTCGATCGTCTCGGGACGGTCGTACTCCGAGCGCCGGGCGCGGGTGCTGCGTCCCGTCACGTAGACGGTGGCGCCGGCCGCCCCGAGCTCCACGGCGATGCCGCGTCCGGCTCCCCGTGTCGCTCCGGCGACCAGCGCCACCTTGTCCTTCAACGGCTGTCCCATGTCCCGACCTCCGGTACCCGTGCGAGCGATGTCGCTCTTGAGAGTGCCGGGTAAGCCGGACATCTTCTGTCGTCTTTTACGGGAGGATCGGTCGTTGTACGGAACGGTCACCCGGCCGGACGCAGCCGCGCGTCGAGTTCGTCGTAGGTCGGCAGGAACCAGATGTGGCCGCCCTGGTTGGTCTCGTGCACGAAGTCGCGCAGGGCCGTGCTCGCGGCGATGTGGTGGGAGACGTCCCCGACCACGGCGAGCCGCACCCGGTAGGTCACGAACTTCTGCATCACCGCGCCCGCGACGCCCGACCGCAGTTGGAAGAACGCGTCGGCGATCCGCTCCACGGGCACCGCGACCACCTCGGCGTCCTGCCCCATCGCGTCGCCGATCAGATCGAGCGCCGCGCTCTCGCCGTCCAGTGGCGGGCCGTCGGGAGCGCAGCGCAGGACGCGGACGTCATGCAGGGTCAGGAGTGTGTTGGGGGTCATGCGGCGTGATCGTAGGGCCACGCTCCCCTGCCGACCATTGCTTTTCCCCCGGACCGAGGGTTTTCTGCCTCAGTGGCCGCGGTCGATCCACTCCTGGAGGTGCGGCGCCTCCGCGCCGATCGTGGTGGCGTCGCCGTGGCCGGTGAGGACCTTGGTCTCGGGCGGGAGGGTGAGCAGGCGGGTGCGGATCGAGTCGATGATCGTCGGGAAGTGGGAGTAGGAGCGGCCGGTGGCGCCGGGGCCGCCCTTGAAGAGGGTGTCGCCGGTGAAGACGACGCCCAGGCCGGGATCGTGCAGGCATACCGCGCCCGGTGCGTGGCCCGGGGTGTGCAGGACCTTGAGGTCGGCGCCCGCCGCCTCGATGATCTGGCCGTGCGTGAGGTGGGCGTCGGGCTCACGGTCCGGGTGGGTCTGTTGCCACAGTGGCAGGTCGTCGGGGTGGAGCCAGATCGTGGCGCCGGTGCGCGCGGCGAGGGCGGGCGCGGCGTCGATGTGGTCGTTGTGGGCGTGGGTGCACACGATCGCGGTGAGGCGGCGGTCACCGACGGCCTCGGCGATGGCGTCGGCGTCGTG
>NZ_JBEXQG010000083.1:0-32363 GCF_040612485.1 Streptomyces sp. NPDC006385 | reverse complement strand
CGTCAAGACGGCCGGGGTGCAATCGACCCACTACGGCGTGTCCGCCGTGAAGGAGGTGCCGTGTCTTGACGCCGGCCACTGCGGGCGGACACCCCCCGGCACGTCCCCTTCCCGCTGTACGCGACTGCGGGTCGTGCGGGTACGCCAGCCCATACGCCCGCTCGTCCCCGGCCGGGCGGCTCAGTCCGGTCGTCCAGCCGCAGGCCGCCGCCCGGACCGTGGTCTCACGGCCCACTCGCTCAGCGTCGGCTGACTACGGCGCCTTGCCTCGTCCGCTTGGCTGTGCGCACGCGCTCTGCGGCGGCGGCTGCCCCATCCGTCCGGTCGTGCGCAGCCGTATCGGCTGTGGTGCTGGGGGCGGATCGCCGAGCCGCGCGGGCAGTCGCCCAGGACAACGGCCTCCGCCCCATCCGTTCAGCCTCGCCCGGCGCCCTCTCCGTAGCCGCGGGCGGGGCCCGTAGCGCCGGGCTGCGCGGCCCACCCTCGCCCAGCGTGTCGCGCCGGGGGGCCGGTAAGCGCGCGGTGTTCGGGGTCAGCGGGCCGTTGCCGTCACCCGTTCGGTCTCGATGCGCTTGGCCAGGGACTCCTCGTCCAGAGAGTCGAGGTGGCGGCACAGGACCACCGAGCCGTCGGTCGCCAGTGCCGCGTACAGCCCGGCGTTGAGGCCCTCCCAGGTGTCGTACGGCAAGGCGGACAGGATCCGTGAACCCGGGCCCGTGAGGCCCAGTGCCGTCGCCTCCGCGCGGGCGCGTTCGACCACCTCGGCGCCGCTGAACTCCCGGCCGGCCACGATCAGCGCGGGATCCTCCGGATCGACCGGCGCGTACGGGGCGAAACGGTCCCCCTGGCTCGGCACCTCCACGGCGTAGTCGACGAAACCGGCCGGCGGCTGCGGGAAGCGGCCCCCCAGCGGCCGTAGCGCCAAGGCGACCCGCTCGCCCCGGCACGCCCGCGCGGCCTCCAGCGTCTCCGGTCCGCTCACGACCACGTCGGCCGCCGCGGGATCGCCGCCCACGTCCGCGATCGTGCCCACCGACGAACACGCCAGCAGCCACACCGCCGTCTGCCAGTGCGCGGGCAGCAGCAGCGTGACCCGGTCGCCGGGCTCCGCCCCAAGGTCGCCCTGGAGCAGATTCGCGGTCTTGGCCACCCAATTGGCGAAGGTGGCCACGGACAATTCGACGCGTTCCCCGGTGGCGTCGTCGTAGAAGGTCACCAGGGGTCGTCCGGGATCCGCGGCGAGCGCGGAACGCAGCAGGTCGGCAGGGGTGCGATCGGTGGCGTTCACCTGCGCAAGAGTACGCCGACGCCGGGCTGCGCACCCCCCGTCGGGGGCACCCTCCCGCCACCGGTTCGGGGGAAGCGCGGCCCGACGAGCCGTCAGTTCATCGATGGACAAGTTTGTGTGGATATGTCCAACATCGTGAGTATGCGTGGATTCCTTGCTTCCTCGATCGGTGTCACGTGCGCGGCCGCTCTCGTTCTCCCGCTCACCCCACCCGCCCTCGCGGCGACCGCGAGACCGGCGCCCGGCGCGGAAGTGGCCACGCGCGGGGCGACGGTGGCCACGGCGAGCCTCGGGGCGGGTGCAGAGCGCCGTACGGCAGCGCCGACGGTGCGTCCTGAGGGCACCGAGCCCGCCGTCCCCGGCAGCACCCAGTCACTGCCCCTCGCCCCCCTCACCCATGACCGCGTCGCCGGCGCCCCCGTCGAACAGGGCCTGTCCCGGCGGGACGTACCCCACTTCTCCCTCGTCGGCGTCGTCTGGGACGACCCGGACGCCGAACTGCACGGCCGCGTCCAGGTCCGCACCCGCGCGGCCGGCACCGGCATCTGGTCCGACTGGCAGGACGTGGAGACGCACAACTCCGACCACGCGGCCGACCCGGGCACCGCCGAACGCACCTCCGGCCGAGTCCGCGGCTCCACGGCGCCGTTGTGGGTCGGGGAGTCGGACGGCGTGGAGGTACGGGTCACCGCGGAAGCCGTCCCGGTCCGGTCCAAGGAGGCCGTACGGGGCAGCGGCGAACCGACCGCTGACCCGACGCCGGCTCCGTCGGCCGACACCGAGGTCGTCTCTCCGCTGCCCGCCGGCCTCCGCCTCGAACTCGTCGACCCCGGCGACGCCGCCCCCGCGCCGGACGACCCCGCCGGCGCCCCCCGTCCCGGATCCCTGAAGGCCGAGAGCGGAGAGACCGCCGAGACCCTCGCCGCCTCCTCCGCGGCCGACGCCGCCGCCTCCGCCGCCAACGTCGAACTCGCGCCCCTCGGCGCCGCCGAGATCCCCGCACTCGGCCGGGCCGAGACCGAACGGGAGCTGTTCGCCCTGCGCGGCACCGAGTTGACGAAGGAACAGCGGGCGAAGCCGTACATCGGGCCGCGGCCGCGCATCGTCACGCGGCGCGGCTGGGGCGCCAACGAGCGGTGGCGGGAGCGGAACTTCGCCTACACGAAGAAGGTGAAGGCGGCCTTCGTGCACCACACGGCGACCGGTGACCGGTACCGGTGCTCGCAGGTGCCCTCGCTCATTCGCGGTATCTACCGCTACCACGTCAAGAGCATGGGCTGGCGCGACATCGGCTACAACTTCCTCGTCGACAAGTGCGGAAACATCTACGAGGGACGTGCCGGGGGAGTGGCGAAGCCGGTCCTGGGTGCCCACACCCTCGGTTTCAACTCCGACAGCATGGGGATCGCCGTTCTCGGCAGTTACGGCACCACCAAGCCGTCCGGTGCCGCGGTGCGGGCCATCGCCCGGCTCACGGCCTGGAAGCTGGGCCTCTTCGGCATCAATCCGCGCGGAAAGACATACCTGAAGTCCGGCGGTGGCAATCTCTACCGAAAGGGAAAGAACGTACGACTGAACGCGATCTCCGGCCATCGGGACGGCTACTCCACGGAGTGCCCGGGATGGCAGCTCTACCGCAAGCTCGGCACGGCCCGCACCACGGCGGCCCGCTACCAGGGACGCTGAGGCGGGGCGGAGCCCGAGGGGGGCGGAGGGGGAGTCGGAGGGGCAGTCGGAGGGGCAGTCGGAGACAGGAGGACATGCGGGGGCTGGGCGGAAGGATTGCCGCACTGCCGTCGAGGGCGCCGTACAACGGACTGCATACACTGGCCGGCCGAAAGACAGTTCGGCCGGTCCCGGCAGGAAGCAGAGACGACAGGTGACAGAAGCGATCCTCCTGGTCGGTGGCAAGGGCACTCGGCTGCGTCCGCTCACCGTGCACACGCCGAAGCCCATGGTCCCGGCGGCCGGGGTGCCGTTCCTCACGCACCAGTTGGCGAGAGCGAGAGCGGCGGGCGTCGAGCACATCGTCCTGGCGACGTCGTACCTGGCCGAGGTGTTCGAGCCCTACTTCGGCGACGGCTCGGCGCTCGGACTCCACCTGGAGTACGTCACGGAGGAGGAGCCCCTCGGCACGGGCGGCGCGATCCGCAACGTGGCCTCGCGACTGCACTCCGCGCCCGACGAACCGGTCCTGATCTTCAACGGCGACATCCTGACGGGCCTGGACATCAGGGCCCTGGTCCGTACGCACGAGACGACGGGCGCGGACGTCTCCCTCCACCTCACCAAGGTGACGGACCCGAGGGCGTACGGCCTGGTCCCCACGGACGACACGGGCAGGGTGACGGCGTTCCTGGAGAAGCCGCAGACTCCGGAGGAGATCGTCACCGACCAGATCAACGCCGGAGCGTACGTCTTCCGCCGCTCGGTCATCGACACGATCCCGGCGGGGCGGCCGGTCTCCGTCGAGCGCGAGACCTTCCCCGACCTCCTCGCGGCCGGGGCTCACCTCCAGGGCATGGTCGACTCGACGTACTGGCTCGACCTGGGCACCCCCGCCGCCTTCGTCCGCGGCTCGGCCGACCTCGTCCTGGGCCGGGCCCCTTCCCCCGCGGTCCCCGGCCGCTGCGGCGACCGCCTGATCCTCCCCACGGCCAGCGTGGCCCCCGACGCCAAGCTGACCGGCGGCACGGTGGTGGGCGAGGGCGCCTTCGTGGCCGAGGGCGCGCGCGTCTGCGGCAGCACGATCCTCCCGGGCGCCGTCATCGAACCCGGCGCGATCATCACCGACTCCCTCATCGGCACCCGCGCCCGCGTCGGCGAACGCTCCGTCCTCACCGGCACGGTCATCGGCGACGGCGCGGTCATCGGCGCCGACAACGAGCTGAGGGAGGGCGCACGGGTGTGGTGCGACGCGCGGATCCCGGCGGGCGCGGTGCGCTTTTCGCCGGACGTGTAGAGGGACGGCGGGGCGTCCGGCCGACCGATGCGGCGCCGGTCCGCTGCTTTCAGCCCGTCCGGCGTTTGAGGACGAGGCCCGTTCAGGGCCGAAAGCGGGGGTCTGGGGGCCGCGGGCCCTCAGGGAGCGGCGGGGGTCGAAGGGGCGGCGCCCCTGGCTGGGGGGAGGGGACGGGTAGGGGCGGCAGGGGCGAGACAAACGACGCCAACGGCATCGCACCCGCACCGCACCCGCACCCGTCACAACCTCCCGATATCCCCCCGAGCCATCCGCGGAGCCCGCCGCTCCGGAATCCGCCCGCCCAGCAGAATCAACCGAGCCGCCCGATGCCGCTGCCCCGCATACGGCTCCAGCAACTCCAGCATCACCGAGTCATCCGCGTCCCGATCCCCGGCCAGCGCCCACCCCACGATCCCCGGCAGATGCAGATCCCCCACGGTCACCGCGTCCGGCGCCCCATGACTGCGCTGCACCACCTCCGCCGACGTCCACGGCCCGATCCCCGGCACGACCTCCAGCCGAGCCTGCGCCTGAGCCGGAGGCATCCGCACCGCCTCCTCCAGCCGCGCGGCGACCCGCACGGCCCGCAGGACCGTGGACGCCCGCTTGTCGTCGACCCCGGCCCGATGCCACTCCCAGGACGGGATCATCCGCCAGGTCTGCGCGTCCGGCATCACACACATCCGCCCGGGCGCGGGCCCCGGCGCCGGCTCCCCGAACTTCCGCACCAGCAACCGCCACGCCCGGTACGCCTCATCGGTCGTGACCTTCTGCTCCAGAATCGACGGAATCAACGACTCCAGCACCAACCCGGTCCGCGTCAGCCGCAGCCCCGGCCGACGATGCCGGGCCAGCGCCACCAGCCGATGCCGCGGCACGAAGACGGACGGATCGTCGGCGGCCCCGAGCAGCTCCGGCAACCGCTCCAGCAGCCACTCGGCCCCCGGCCCCCACGCCTCACCCCGTACGCCGGTACCCCGCGCGGTGACCCGCAACGTCCCGGGCCCGACAGGAGTACGGGTGGCCCGCCACACGGACCCGTCCGGCATCGTCCGGAACGTCGGATCCCCCGGCCCACGCCGCAGGGGTCCCAGCACGAGCCCGAGATCGATCGGCTCGTCCGGCACCCACGTCCGCACGCGCGCGGGAGCCGGAGCCTGACGCGGTATCCCCGTGGGCACGGCGACCTGCCCACCGCGCACAGTCGTACGCGTGGGTCGCGGAGCGAATCGTCCTGCCACGGATGACGTCCTAGGGGTGCGGAGAGGGTCCTGCGAGCGTCGGTGCCGGAGGGCTTCTCCGTGCGCTCGGCGCCGGAGAGGGCCATGACCGTGTGAAACCGAGGGTCCCTACGAGCGTAGGCCCAGCGCGGCGTCCGTCAGCGCACCTCGACGAAAGCCCCCGCATCCCGCTCCGGACGAGGCCGCGGCTCCTGCGCCGGATGACCGACCGCCACCGCCCCCATCGGATCCCAGTCCTCCGGCAGTCCGAGCACGTCGCGCACCACATCCCGGCAGAACATCGTCGACGACACCCACGCCGAACCCAGCCGCTCCCCGGCCAGCGCGACCAGAAAGTTCTGCACTCCGGCGCCGGTGGCGACGACGAACATCTCGCGCTCGGCCCCGTCCCGGCGCGCGTCGCCGTACGTGTGCGAGCCGTCCATGACCAGGCAGGGGACCACCAGGTACGGCGCTT
The DNA here is from genome assembly GCF_040612485.1 of Streptomyces sp. NPDC006385. Taxonomy (NCBI): domain Bacteria; kingdom Bacillati; phylum Actinomycetota; class Actinomycetes; order Kitasatosporales; family Streptomycetaceae; genus Streptomyces; species Streptomyces sp. NPDC006385. The sequence continues at coordinate 26,415 of NZ_JBEXQG010000083.1, read as the reverse complement.
TCCGCAGCACGTCCCCGCGTCGCACCCGCTTGGCGATGGACTCCTCGCTCCTGCCGTCCCGTCGCAGATCGGCGATCCACGCGTCCCGCATGGCGTCCAGCAGCCGCGTCCGCGACTCCTGCGACTCCAGCAGCACGAACCGCCACGGCGTCGTGTGATGCGGCGCCGGCGCCGTCAGGGCCGCCGCGACCGCTCTACGTACGGCCCCGGGGTCGACGGGCTCGTCCGTGAAGGCCCGTACGGTACGCCGCTGGGTGACCGCCTCGCGTATCGCCTCCGACGTCCCCAGCCGGAACATGTCGTCACGCGCGCCGCGCACCAGAGCCCGCGCCCCCTCCGCGTGCTCCTCGGCCACCACGTGCGCCAGCCCGCGCACCACGGCGACAGGCCGGCCGGCGGCCTTGCCCTTCACCAGGTCACCGGCGGCGGCGAGTTCGTCCGCCGTCGCCACGACGGTCGCACTGAGCGGATTGCCGTACGTGTCCTTGCCCCCGCGCAGATCGTCCAGCACGCGCACGCCGGCGGCGCCGATCGCCACGTCCGTGAGCCCCGCGCGCCAGGGGCGTCCGAAGGTGTCGGTGACGACGACCCCGACCTGGACGCCGAGGGCGTCCCGCAGGCCGTCGCGGATCGCCCGCGCGGACGCGTCGGGGTCCTCGGGCAGCAACAGCACCGTTCCGGCCGGGGTGTTGGAGGCGTCGACCCCGGCGGCGGCCATCACCAGTCCCTGCCGGTTCTCGACGATCCGGAGGGCACCGCGGCGTGCCACCACCCGTACCGTCTCCGCGTCGATCGCGGCCTCCCGGTCGGCCGCCTCGACGATCCGCCCCTCCGCCTTGGACACGATCTTCGAGGTGACCAGGAGCACGTCCCCGTCGGCGAGGCCGGGTTCGGCGGCCGCGATCAGCTTCGCGAGGTCGTCGCCCCGCTGGACCTCGGGAATCCCGGAGACGGCCCAGACCCGGTAGCCGTCCGCAGACATGTCGCTCAAGCGCCCCGCACCTCCTCGGCCAACGTCAGCGCCTCCCGGGCCATCCGCGCCGCCGCGTCGACATCGGTCATCATCAGCGGTACGGCCCGGCAGCGGATCCCGGCCGCCTCGACCCGCTCGACGGCACTCGCGTCCACCGTGTCGACGAGCCAGCCGTCGAGGAGCCCCGAGCCGTAGTGCTCGGCGACCGCCGCGGCCGTCGACTCCACGCCGACCGCCGCGAGCACCTTGTCGGCCATCCCGCGCACGGGCGCGTCCCCGACGATGGGGGACAGGCCCACCACCGGCACCCCGGCGTCGGCGATCGCCTCACGGATGCCGGGCACGGCGAGGATCGTGCCGACCGAGACGACCGGGTTGGACGGCGGGAAGAGGATGACGTCGGCCTCGGCGACGGCCTCCAGGACGCCCGGCGCCGGCTTGGCCTGTTCGGCGCCGACCGGCACGATCGCCTCCGCCGGCACGGAGGCCCGCAGCCGCACCCAGTACTCCTGGAAGTGGACGGCCTTGCGCTCACCGTCCACCTCGACCGCGACATGCGTCTCGACGCGGTCGTCGGTCATGGGGATGAGACGGACCCCCGGCTTCCAGCGGTCGCACAGCGCCTCCGTCACCGCGCTCAGCGGATATCCGGCGCCGATCATCTGCGTCCGCACGATGTGCGTGGCGAAGTCCCGGTCGCCGAGCCCGAACCACTCCGGCCCCACGCCGTACGCCGCGAGCTCCTCCTTGAGGTGGAAGGTCTCGTCGGCCCGGCCCCAGCCCTGCTCCTCGTTGATGCCGCCGCCGAGCGTGTACATCACCGTGTCGAGGTCCGGGCAGACCTTCAGCCCGAAGAGGTGGATGTCGTCGCCGGTGTTGCCGATGACCGTGATGTCCGCGTCCGGCGCGGCCCGCTTCAGACCGCGCAGGAACCGGGCACCACCGATGCCGCCTGCCAGAACCACAATGCGCATGGAAGCAGTCTTGCAGGCGGGTACGACAACGCGTCAGGCAGTCACCGGACGCGGCTCGACACGCGCCTCGCAGGCCCGGCCGGTGTACATCGGCATCTCGGTCAGGCCCGGGTGGTACACGTGCAGGCTCACCGCCGGCTCCAGCGCGTCGTTGACCACCTCGTGCAGATGACCCGGCGCGAACACCCGCTGCGCGCCCGCCGCCAGCACGCGTGCCCCGCGCTCCGTGCGCTCGGTCAGCGTGCCGTCCAGGACGGTCAGGACGCCGGAGGACCGGCCGTGGTCGTGCAGGCCGCTGCCCTGTCCGGGGACCCAGGACAGCAGCCACACCTCGTAGCCGGGGCCCGAGCGCAGTCGGTGGTACCAGCGCGTGGTGGCGTCGTACTGGACGAGGTGCTCCCACTGGGAGCGGTCGGCGGCGATGGAGCGGGCCAGGCCGACGAACTCGGCGACGGTGGCCGGGTGCTCACGTGGTGCCTGGAGGAGGTGCGGGACTTCGAGGATGTCGCCGGCGATCTGGAGGTCGCTGTCGCTGTTCATGGGGTGCGGTGGTTCCTAGGCGGAGAGTTGCGGGGGATGGCTGGGTGTCGCGTACCGTCCGCCCGGGTCACGGGTGACGGGAGTGCCCTGGTCCGGGCGTGGGAACAAGCAGCCGAGTCGCGGTGGACTCAGGGACAGCCGGAGCTCGTTGGGCTCAACAGCTGGGACAGCAACAGCAACAGCAACAGCTACAGCGAGCGCGGGCAGCACCGTGGGACCCGGCGGTGCGGGTCGAGGTGAGTGCCGAGTTCGCGAGCATGCCCATAAGGACATCGGTTCATGCCTTCGGTGTCAACTCGACGCCCGGTGATGTGGCACATGTTTCACCTCATCCGGTCCATCTGGGTGATGAAAGGTTTGTGCATGGGGTTGCCGGGACACATGGCGCACAACCGGGAGCGCATGGGCGTCGTTGCGATCCTGTGATCCGAATGTGATCCGGTTCGCTTCTCCGCACACGTGCAACGGGATCGAACTTCTGGGCGTCCTTTTCCTTGCAGGCACTGCGTGGGGTCGGATGCCCTCCCGGGCCGCTGCCTGCTTGTCAAGGTTTATGCCGATTTGAACACTTTCCGCTAGGCCTTGGTTCCGCAGAGTGAATAAGGGGCTCAATAGCAGATCTCGGCTTGACTCGCCCGGAGCAGCACACTTGTAATTTCACTCGTGTCGTTCAGCCGAAATCGGTAACGGCAACATCACGGGGACGCGAAAGACAGACGAGGGGCGCACATGACCGAGCTGGTGCAGCAACTGCTGGTCGACGACGCGGACGAGGAACTCGGCTGGCAGGAGCGCGCGCTGTGCGCCCAGACCGACCCCGAGTCCTTCTTCCCCGAGAAGGGCGGCTCCACCCGCGAGGCCAAGAAGGTCTGCCTCGCCTGTGAGGTCCGCTCCGAGTGCCTCGAGTACGCCCTCGCCAACGACGAGCGATTCGGCATCTGGGGCGGCCTGTCCGAGCGTGAGCGCCGCCGACTGAAGAAGGCCGCCGTCTGACTAAACGGCTCACATCCGCACGTACACGCGTCACGTACGGCCCGTCGCAGGTGGGTTATCCACAGGCGGCGGGCCGCCTTCATACCCAGCCGATAGTGTGGTCGCTCGTCCGAGACGCCCCGCTGTCCCCCAGGGGCACAGGCGTCCACCGCAGTCCATCGAACCGGGGCCCGTACCTCGATGTCCGTGCACAGCCACCCGGCAGCCCATCACGACGCCGCTGCCGCACCTGAGTTTCCGCGTCATGTGGTGACCGCGGTGCTCGTCTCCCACGACGGCGCCCGCTGGCTGCCCGACGCGCTCGCCGGGCTGCTCGGCCAGGAGCGACCCGTCCAGTTCGCCGTCGCGGCCGACACCGGCAGCGCCGACCAGTCCGCACAGCTGGTCACCGACGCCCTCGGCGACGACCGCGTACTGCACCTCGCCCGCCGTACCGGATTCGGTCAGGCCGTCGAGGAGGCCAACCGCACCGCCCCGGTCCTCACCCCGGACGAGCTGACCTACCTGAAGCGGCCGAGCGGCTGGGACCCCGTCACGCGCACATGGCGCGACGACGCCTACGACCTGCCCGAACTCCCCCACGGGGAGCCGGTGCAATGGCTCTGGCTCCTGCACGACGACTGCGCCCCCGAACCCGACGCCCTGGCCCAGCTGCTGCGCGTCGTGGAGAACGAGTACGAGCTGGGCCGCGACGACGTCGCCGTCGTCGGCCCCAAGCTGCGCGGCTGGTACGACCGCCGACAACTCCTCGAGGTCGGCGTCACCATCGCCAACTCCGGGCGCCGCTGGACCGGCCTGGACCGCCGCGAACAGGACCAGGGCCAGCACGACCACGTCCGGTCCGTGCTGTCCGTGTCCACCGCCGGCATGCTGATCCGGCGCGACGTCTTCGAACAACTCGGCGGCTTCGACCGACGCCTGCCCCTGATGCGCGACGACGTCGACCTGTGCTGGCGTGCCACGGCCGCCGGTCACCGCGTCCTCGTCGCCCCCGAGGCAGTCGTACGACACGCCGAGGCGGCCTCCCGCGAGCGCCGCACCGTCGACTGCGTGGGCCGCACCGCCGCCTCCCCGCACAAGGTCGACAAGGCGGGCGCCGTCTACACCCTGCTCGTCAACACGCGTACGGCCGTCCTGCCCTGGGTGCTGCTGCGCCTGGTGCTCGGCACGGTCCTGCGGACGCTGGCCTACCTCGTCGGCAAGGTCCCCGGCCAGGCCCTCGACGAGATCCGCGGCTTCATGGGCACGCTGCTGCGCCCCGAGCGGATCATCGCCGGACGGCGCAGGCGCGGAACCCCCGTCGTCGACAAGGGCGAACTGCGGGCGCTGTTCCCGCCGCCCGGCGCGACCGTGCGGGCCACCGTCGAACAGGTCGCGAGCAACCTCGTCGGCCGCGCCGACCCCGAGATCGCCTCCGGCGCGGGACGGCACGGTGGCGCGATCGAATCCGGACCCGGCGGCGACGATGCCGACTTCCTGGAGATCGAGCAGTTCGCCCGTCTCAAGCGCATCGCCCGCAAGCCCGGCCCGGTGCTCTTTCTGGTGCTGCTGCTCGTCTCGCTGGTCGCCTGCCGCGGGCTCCTCGGCGGCGGCGCCCTCGCGGGTGGCGCCCTGCTGCCCGCCCCGGCTGACTCCGCCGAGCTGTGGTCCCGTTACCTGGACGCCTGGCACCCGGTGGGCGCCGGCGGCACCCCGTCCGCGCCGCCGTATCTCGCGATCGTGGCGCTGCTCGCCTCCGCACTGCTGGGCTCGACCGGGCTCGCGGTCACGATCCTGCTGGTCTGCTCGGTGCCGCTGGCCGGGCTCACCGCCTACTTCGCCTCCCGCCCGCTCGTCGAGTCCCGCCTCCTGCGCGCCTGGGCGGCCGTCGTCTACGCCTTCCTGCCCGCCGCCACCGGCGCCCTCGCCGGCGGCCGCATCGGCACCGCCGTACTCGCCGTCCTGCTGCCGCTCATCGCCCGCGCGGGCATCGCCGCGAGCGGCCTGGCGAACGGCAGCGAGGCGCGCGGCAGCTGGCGCGCGACCTGGGCGTACGCGCTGCTGCTGACGATCACCACGGCCTTCACGCCGATCGTGTGGCCGATCGCGCTGCTCCTCGGCCTCGCACTCCTGGTCGTCCGGCGTGCCGACATCCTCGCGTACGGCCTGCGCTTCCTGGCCCAGTTCGGTGTGCCCCTGCTGGTCCTCGCGCCCTGGTCGCTGTCGCTGCTGCCGTTCGGCTTCTTCCAGGAGGCCGGTCTGGCGTACGGCGCCTCGTCCGCGTCCGCCCTGGACCTGCTCGGCGCCAGCCCCGGCGGTCCCGGCACCGTCAGCGGACTCATGCTCATCGGTGTCGTGCTGGCGGCGCTGGCCGCCCTGCTGCGCTCCGAGCGTCAGTTGGGAATCCGAACCGCCTGGGCGGTCGCCCTGGTGGGCCTCGTCTTCGCGGTCCTGTCCAACAGCTCCACCTGGGCCGGTCCCGCCACCCTCGTCTACGGCCTCGCCCTCCTGGCCGCCGCCCTGCTCGGCGCGGACGGGGCACGCTCGCGTGTCGCCGAGCAGAGCTTCGGCTGGCGCCAGCCGGTCGCCGCGCTGATCGCCTTCGCCGCGGCCGCGGGCCCGCTGCTCGTCGCCGCCGGCTGGATGATCCGCGGTGCCGACAACCCCCTGGAGCGGCGCGACCCCGTGCAGGTGCCCGCCTTCGTCGCCGAGGAGAGCGGCACCCGCGACCAGGCGCGCACCCTCGTCCTCGACAGCGACTCCTCGGCCCACGTCGGCTACATGCTCGTCCGCGGCTCCGGCGCCCGCCTCGGTGACGCCGAACTCGCCGCCGCCGACGGGGAGAACGCCAAGCTCGACAAGATCGTCGCCAACCTGGTCGCCGGCTCCGGCGCCGACCAGGCCGACCAGCTGGGCGCGTTCGCGGTGCGCTACGTCCTCGTCCACAAGGGCGCGCCTCGCGAGGTCACGCGCGTGCTGGACGCCACGCCCGGTCTGTCGCGGCTGAGCGAGCAGCACGGCAGCGCGTTGTGGCGGGTCGACCGGCAGGTGTCGCGTGCGGCCATCGTCCCCGGCTCCGAGTCCGAGGCGGGGACGGGGGCCGGCTCCGGTGAGCCGCAGCCCGTCGCCGCCGGGCCCGTCGAGATCCACACCACCGTTCCGAGCGGCCCCGAGGGGCGTGTCCTGCGCCTGGCCGACAGCGCCGACGAGGGCTGGACGGCGACCCTGGACGGCAAACCGCTCACCCCCACCACGGTCGACGGCTGGGCGCAGGGCTTCGAACTGCCCGCCGGCGGCGGCAAGCTGGATGTCACCTACGACGACCCGATCGGTCACACCGCCTGGTTGTGGGTGCAGGGCTTCCTCGCCGTGGTCCTCGTCGTCATGGCCCTTCCGGGACGCCGCCGCGATGTCGACGACGACCTGCCCGAGGAGCCGGCCGTCCCGGCCGAGGCCATGGCCGGCGAGGGCCGACGGGCCCGCCGGCTGCGTGCCCAGGCCGAGGCCGAAGAGGCCGGGCAGGGCGGGGAGTTCCCGTCTCCTCCCGCTGAGGGGGCGTCCGCGGCGATTCCGCACCAGCAGTCCTCTGGGGAGTGGGACACGCCCAGGTACGCGGGCGCCGACTACGGCACCTACAGCGGCGAGCAGTACCAGGGCGGCCAGCAGTACGCCGCGGGCGGCGCCTACGACCAGACGTACCAGGCGGATCCCTACCAGGGCGGCCAGTACGACCCGTACGCGTACGGCGGGCAGTCCTCCCCGGGTGCGTACGACCCGGCGTACGACGCCGCGTACGACCAGACGTACCAGCAGGGTTACGACGCCGCGTACGACCCCGCGCAGCCGCAGCAGCCCGGCAGTGAGCGTTCCGACGGGAGCCAGCAGTGAACCGCACGACCCTGTCCCTGATCACCGGTGTCACCGCCCTCGCCGCCGTCACCGGATTCGCGGCCCTGACCACGCCGGACGCGCCCGGCACGGACACCGCCAAGACGGCCGCCGAGTTGCCCGTGGAGCGTACGAGCCTGGTGTGCCCGGCGCCGAGCACCTCGGACCTCGCCGAGACGACGTACACGTCGTTCACCCCCGCCACGAAGGGGACCGGGAGCGAAGGGAAGGCCGAACTGCGCTCCGCGGCGCAGCAGTCGGGCGCCGGGGCGGGCGGCGAGGACAAGAAGGCCGACGGTGGCGGCAAGGCCGGGGAGGCCGGTAAGACCGGTGAGGCCGGCAAGCCTGTTCTCAAGGCCGAGGAGCCGGGTGCGCCGGTCACCGGGGAGGCGTCCGGGGCCGACTCGCCGGCACTCATCGGGACCGCCGACGGGAAGTTCGCGCCGGGTTGGACCGTGCAGGAGACCACGGAGGTCGCCGCCGGTTCGGGGCGTGGTCTGCAGGGCGTCAACTGCACCGCGCCGGACACCGAGTTCTGGTTCCCCGGCGCCAGCACGGCGGCCGACCGCACGGACTACGTGCACCTGACCAACCCCGACGACTCGGCCGCCGTCGTCGACATCGAGCTGTACGGCAAGGACGGTGTCCTCGAGACCACGGTGGGGGAGGGGATCACGGTGCAGCCGCACTCCGGTGAGCCGATCCTGCTGTCCACGCTCACCCGTGAGAAGCAGGACAACGTGACCGTGCATGTGAGCGTGCGCAGCGGCCGGGTGGGGGCCTCGGTGCAGGCGCTGGACGACAAGCTCGGCGGGGACTGGCTGGCCGCGGCCGCCGATCCCGCGGGGAGCCTGGTGCTGCCCGGCATACCGAAGGACGCCAAGGCCGTGCGGCTGATCGCCTTCACGCCGGGGGACGCCGACGCGGACCTGAAGGTGCGGCTCGCCTCTCCGTCCGGGGCGATCACGCCTGCCGGGCACGAGACGCTGCACGTCAAGGCGGGGATGACGAGTGCGGTGGATCTCGGGGACGTCATGCGGGGGGAGCCGGGATCGTTGGTGCTGACGCCTTCGGAACGGTCCGTGCCGGTGGTGGCCGCGCTGCGTGTGGTTCGTGGTCAGGGTGCCAAGCAGGAGACCGCGTTCATTCCGGCGACCCGGCCGGTGGGCACGCGCGCGACGGTGGTGGACAACAGGGCCAAGGGCACGACGCTGTCCGTCGCGGCACCCTTCCGGTCGGCGGAGGTCAAGGTGACGGCGTCGGCGGGGAGCGACGGTGGTACGGCGGCGTCGAAGACGTACACGATCAAGTCCGGGACCACCCAGGATGTGGAGGTGCCGGTGCCGAGCGGTCTGAAGGGCACGTACGCGCTGACGGTGGAGTCGGTGTCGGGCGGGCCGGTGTACGCGGCTCGGACGCTGGCGGTGTCGGCGGAGGGCGTGCCTGGATTCACGGTGCAGACGCTGCCGGACGACCGGGGGATGGTGGCTGTGCCGGAGGCGGATGAGGATTTGGCGGTGCTGCAGGAGTAGCGGGTGCCTTTGGTGGTCGGGCCAGGGTGCCTGCGGCGGCCTCTGCGGGTTCGGTGGGGGTGCGGGTTGATGCCTGTGGCGCCTGTGCGGGTGGGGTGGGGGCGTGCGTAGCGCCTGCGGTGGGTTGTGGGTCGGGGACGTGCCGGGCGGACACCGCCCGGCTCCCCCCTGCCGCCGTGGGCGCCTGCGGGACCGTGGGGGTACGCGCCCTCCCCGTGCCGGACGTCCCTGTGGCGCTGTCAGTCCTCGCCGTAGCGGGGGTCCACTGTCTCCGGTGTCAGGCCCAGTAGCTCGGCCACCTGCTCTACGACGACCTCGTGGACCAGGGCTGCTCGATCGTCCCGGCCCTTGGTGCGGATCTCCACCGGGCGGCGGTAGATGACCACCCGGGCGGGGCGGCCCTCGCGGGCGGGGATGGTGCCGCCGAGGGGGACCGCCTCGTCGTTCCAGGTGCGGCCGGGGCCGTCCAGGTGGGGGACCTCCAGGACCAGGAAATCGATGTCGGCCAGCTGGGGCCAGCGGCGTTCGAGGCGCTCCACCGAGTCCTGCACCAGATCGGCGAAGGCGTCGGCGCGGCTCGCGGCGAGCGGGACCTGGGGAGGTGCGATCGGGCCGCGCATACCCCGACCGTGGCGATCACGGCGGCGGGGCCCGGGGCCGACGGCACGGGGCGGTACGGGGGTGTCCATCACTGGTGAAGGGTAGTCCCCGTGCCGGGCACATGGCGGATACCGGGGGCGTGGCCGGGACGACGTCCACCCGCTCGTACGGCATGTCGGCAGATGACCATTCCAGCCAAGGTTGGGCTCGTTTCCGTATCTCTCCGAGACCGTCGAGCACGAGGTTATTGATGTGGTTTGTGGCGAGTGGTGACCGGTTGTGAGTGCGTTCGGAATCTCGGCAGCGGGTTCCCGTGCAGGTCACTGGCGTGGGGTGAAAGGGGCGTGTGGGGTGTTTCACAACACGACACGGTGGGGTGACCTGGGGGAGAGTCGTCGCGGCCCGCTCAAGAGTGCGGTACCGTCCAACGTCGTGAGCCCTGTACGTCGCTGTTCGCGCACCGCTTGCGGCCGTCCCGCCGTAGCGACGCTGACGTACGTCTACGCCGACTCGACCGCGGTCCTCGGCCCGCTCGCCACCTACGCCGAACCCCACTGTTACGACCTGTGCGCCGAGCACTCCGAGCGCCTCACCGCCCCTCGCGGGTGGGAGGTCGTGCGGCTGTTGGACGGTTCGGCTCCGGCCCGCCCCAGCGGGGATGATCTGGAAGCGCTTGCCAACGCCGTGCGTGAGGCGGCCCGCCCGCAGGAGCGGGCGGCCCAGGCCGGTGGGGGCGGGGCACGTGCGGTCGATCCGATGGAGGTCGCGCGGCGGGGTCATCTGCGGGTACTGCGGTCCCCCGACAACTGACCCCGGTTCCCGGGTCCCTGTTTCTCGTGTGTTTGTTTCGTGGAGTGACGCACAGGCATTGACGTGTCGTTGGCGCGGACACGACCATTCCGTATGCCGGAACGAGAAATCGCTTTCGCATCGCGGAATCCGGGGAGGCGCCCGTGTACGTCCAGGAACTGGAACCCGTCGCCGGCTCGCTGGGCCTGTCCGCCCTCGTCGCGGCGCTGCCGCTGGTGATCGTCCTCGTCCTGCTGGGCGGCGTGCGGATGAAGGCACATCTGGCGGGGCTCACAGGGCTTGTGGCGGCCGTTCTGGTCGCCTGGCTCGCGTACGGCATGCCGCTTGGTCAGACGCTCTCCAGCGCCGCCCAGGGGGCCGTCTTCGGGGTCTTCCCCATCCTGTGGATCGTCGTCAACGCCCTGTGGGTGTACCGGATGACCGTCCGGACGCGCCATTTCGACATCCTGCGACGGTCGTTCGGGCGGCTCTCGGACGATCCGCGCATCCAGGCGCTCGTCGTCGCCTTCTGCTTCGGCGCTCTGCTGGAGGCGCTCGCCGGGTTCGGGGCGCCTGTCGCGATCTGCTCGGTCATGCTGGTGGCGCTCGGGTTCGAGCCGGTGCGTGCGGCGGTCGTCGCGCTGGTCGCCAACACCGCGCCCGTGGCCTTCGGCGCGATGGGCACGCCGGTGGTGACACTGGCTCAGGTGACCGGGCTGCCGCTGGATGTGGTGGCGTCCGTGGTGGGGCGTCAGACACCCTTGCTGGCCCTTGTCGTGCCGCTCGTGCTCGTCGGGCTGGTGGACGGGCGGCGGGGGCTGAGGGAGACCTGGGTGCCCGCCGTGGTGTGCGGAGTCGCCTTCGCCGTCGCCCAGTTCGTCGCCTCCAACTACGTCTCCGCGCAACTCGCGGACATCGGCGCCGCCTTGGCCGGCGCGGGCGCCCTGGTCGCCGTACCGCACGCGCGCGTGCCCGCCGCCGAGGCCGTACGCGCGTCGGTGCTGACCGGGGCGCGGAGCGAGGAGTTGGACGAGGACGACCCCCCGCGGGAAGTCGTGCGTGCCTATGCGCCGTACGCGTTGATCGTCGTGATCTTCTCCGTCGCGCAGATCCCTGTGGTCAAGGACTGGCTGGCCGGGGCGACCCAGACGTACGACTGGCCCTTCCTGAACGTCGCCGGCCCGGACGGGGAGCCGGTCGGCGGGAATGTCTTCAGCTGGCCCATCGTGTCCACCGGCGGCACGCTCGTGCTGCTCGCCGGGGTGTGCACGGCGGTCGTGCTCGGGGTGCACGCGCGCGTGGCGGTCAAGGAGTGGGCGGCCACCGTCCACGAGTTGAGGTTCGCCATCCTGACCGTGACGTCCGTGCTGGCGCTCGCGTATGTCATGAACCTCTCCGGGCAGGCCGCCACCATCGGGCACTTCGTGGCGGCGGCCGGCGCCGGGCTCGCCTTCCTGTCGCCGGTGCTGGGCTGGTTCGGCGTGGCCGTGTCCGGGTCGGACACCTCGGCCAACGCGCTGTTCGGCGCCTTGCAGGTGACGGCTGCCCGGGAGTCGGGGCTGTCGCCGGAACTCCTTGCCGCCGCCAACAGTTCAGGAGGTGTGCTCGGCAAGATGATCTCGCCGCAGAACCTCACCATCGCGTGCGCCGCCGTGGGGCTCGCCGGCCGCGAGGGGGACCTGCTGCGGCGGGTTCTGCCGTGGAGTCTGGGCCTGCTGCTGGTGATGTGTCTGATCGTCGTCGGACAGAGTTCACCGGTGCTGGCCTGGATGCTGCCCTGACGTCCGCGCCGACCTGAGATGACGGCTCGGGGTCCACTCAGTGGCCACGCGGCGCAATGTCAGGGCGGGCGGGTAGTTTGGGGTGACCGACAGGACTTTCAGGAGGGTTGGCCGTGGCCGCTGATCTGTCACAGCTCGTGAAGGCGTACGACGTGCGCGGGGTCGTCCCGGACCAGTGGGACGAGCCGCTGGCCGAGATCTTCGGGGCCGCCTTCGTGGAGGTGACCGGCGCGAGCGCGATCGTGATCGGCCACGACATGCGACCCTCGTCGCCCGGCCTGTCCCGCGCCTTCGCGCGCGGAGCGGCGGCCCAGGGCGTCGACGTCACCGAGATCGGACTGTGCTCGACGGACCAGCTGTACTACGCCTCGGGCGCGCTGAACCTGCCCGGAGCGATGTTCACGGCCTCGCACAACCCGGCCCAGTACAACGGCATCAAGATGTGCCGCGCGGGCGCGGCCCCCGTCGGCCAGGACTCCGGCCTCGCGCAGATCCGCGAACTCGCCGAGCGCTGGAGTGAGTCGGGCGCCCCGCAGCCGGCGGCGACGCCGGGAACCATCACGCAGCGGGACACGTTGGAGGACTACGCGGCCCACCTCCGCTCCCTCGTCGACCTGACCTCCATCCGCCCCCTGAAGGTCGTCGTCGACGCGGGCAACGGCATGGGCGGCCACACGGTCCCCACGGTCTTCGCCGGCCTGCCCCTCACGCTCGTCCCGATGTACTTCGAGCTCGACGGCACGTTCCCGAACCACGAGGCGAACCCGCTGGACCCGGCGAACATCGTCGACCTCCAAAAGCGCGTGCGCGAGGAGTCCGCCGACCTCGGTATCGCCTTCGACGGCGACGCCGACCGCTGTTTCGTCGTCGACGAGCACGGCGCCCCGGTCTCCCCGTCCGCCATCACCGCCCTGGTGGCCTCGCGCGAGCTCGCCAAGCACGGCGGCAAGGGCACGATCATCCACAACCTGATCACGTCCTGGTCGGTCCCGGAGGTCGTCGAGGAGAACGGCGGCACCCCGGTCCGCACCCGCGTCGGCCACTCCTTCATCAAGGCCGAGATGGCCAGGACCGGCGCCATCTTCGGCGGCGAGCACTCCGCCCACTACTACTTCAGGGACTTCTGGAACGCCGACACGGGCATGTTGGCCGCCCTCCACGTCCTGGCGGCCCTCGGCGGCCAGGAGGGCCCCCTCTCGCAGCTCGTCGCCCAGTACGACCGCTACACGGGCTCCGGTGAGATCAACTCCACCGTCGCCGACCAGGCGGGCCGCCTCGCGGCCATCAAGGCCGCGTACGAGGGCCGGGAGGGCGTGCGGCTCGACGAGCTCGACGGCCTGACCGTCACGGCCGCCGACTGGTGGTTCAACGTCCGCCCGTCCAACACGGAGCCCCTGCTCCGCCTGAACGCGGAGGCACGCGACGAGGCGACGATGGCGAAGGTACGGGACGAGGTGCTGGGCATCATCAGGGCCTGAGCCAGGGGCTCTGCCTCTCAGGCGACGGTCCCCCTCCAGCGCCGGCCGGCACCATCCAGCCCGTCCGGCGTTTGAGGACGAGGCCCGTCAGGGCCGGAAGCGGGGGTCTGGAGGATGGGACGGGTAGGGCGGCGGGGCCGAATCCCCCGACGGCAACCACAGCGCCGCCCGAACCCACCGCACCCACCCCGCTCAACCCCGGCACCCCGCACCCACCCCGCTCAACCCCGGCACCCCGCCCCCACCCCGCTCAACCCCGGCACCCCGCCCCCACCGGCGGTACGCTGACCAGGCACATCCGCCCACACGCGCGTACCGCACAACCCACCCCAGAAGGGACCCGTCATGCCGCTGGAAGCCGGCCTCCTGGAGATCCTCGCCTGCCCCGCCTGCCACGCCCCGCTCAAGGAGCAGGACACCGAGCTGATCTGCACCGGCCAGGACTGCGGCCTGGCGTACCCCATCCGCGACGGCATCCCCGTTCTGCTCGTGGACGAGGCCCGCCGCCCGGCATAACGCGGCACCACGGTCACCGGCGACGGACTCCAGCCCCGGCACGGAGCGCCGCCGACCGACCGGCGCCACGACGACCAGGGCCACCCCGAGTCGACCAGCCGCCGGGCACAGCAGCCGGCGCAACAGACAGCTTCGCCACCGCTTGAGGGAAACCGGGCTCCCACCAGGAAACCGGCCCGTACAAGGAATCGAGCCCCCCACAAGGGAACCCGCCCCCCAGCAACCCGCCCCCAACAGCCCCCGCCCGAGCACCCCCGGCGAACAACCCCCTGGCGAACACCCCCCCCCCGCAAGACCTCGCCCCCACCCACCCCGGCGATCGGAGGCTGCCGCACATGCTCGACGAATCGCTGCTCGACAGGCCGGAGGCGCTGGCCGAGGCCGACCACCGTGCCCTGCTCCGCGGCGCGGCCGAAGCCGGCGCCCGCGTCCGCACCGCCACCCGGCATGCCGCCGAGGCCGGCGTCCACGAGCTCAAACCCGACGGCCGCCCCCGCGCCATCCTCATCGCGGGCCCCGGCGCCGCCGCCATCTGCGTGGCCGACCTCCTCGGCACGCTCGCCGGCGCCACCGGCCCCGTCACCCGTCTGGCTCCCTCCGGCGTCGCCCCCGCCGCCGGCGCCCTGCGCTGGGAGCTGCCCGGCTGGGCCGGCTCCGTGGACCTGCTGCTGATCACCACCCCGGACGGCACCGAGCCGGGCCTGTCCCTGCTCGCCGAGCAGGCCTACCGCCGCGGCTGCACGGTCGTCGCCGTGGCCCCCGCCGGCACCCCGCTGACCGAGGCCGTGCACAGCAACCACGGCCTGTTCGTGCCGATGGCGACCGCCCCGTACGAGCAGGCCGAACCCCTCGCCGCCTCCGCCCCCGGCGTCCTGTGGGCGCTGCTCACCCCGCTCCTGGTGCTCCTCGACCGCACCGGCATGCTCGCCGCCCCGCCCGAGGCCCTCGACAAGGTCGCCGACCGCCTCGACCTCATCGCCGAACGCTGCGGCCCCGCCATCGCGACCTACAGCAACCCGGCGAAGACCCTGGCCGCCGAACTCGCCGACACGCTCCCGCTGATCTGGACCGAGGGCGTCTCCGCCGGCCCGGCAGGCCGCCGTTTCGCCGCAGCGCTGGCCGAGCTCTCCGGCCACCCCTCGCTCGTCGCCGAACTGCCCGAGGCCCTCGCCTCGCACAGCGCCCTGCTCGCCGGCCCGCTCGCCGCGAGCGCCGACCCGGACGCCTTCTTCCGCGACCGCGTGGAGGAGCCACCCGCCCTGCACGCGCGCGTGGTGCTGCTCCGCGACCGCCCCATCGGCGGTCTCACCGCCGCGCCCGCCGCCCGTGACCTGGCCCTGAGCCACGACACGCCGATCAGCGAACTGGAGCCGGAGGCCGGCGGCGAACTCGAGACCCTCGCCGAACTGATCGCCATCACGGATTTCGCCGCCGTTTACCTGGCGCTCGCCTCGGGAGCCTGATCTGTCCCAGGGCGCCCGGGCGGCCGTACACACGAGAAACCGTCGTACGGACGACGGTCGTATCGGAGCCGAACCGAACCCGCGTCCACCGAAGAGACCGCGAAGAGACGCCCCGAAGAGAACCCGCGCCGCACAGAGAGCAGACAGAGAACCGCATGGACCGCCTCGACAACACCATCCGCCCCTACGCCTGGGGTTCCACCACCGCGATCCCGAAGCTGCTCGGCGTCGAGCCGACCGGCGAACCGCAGGCGGAGATGTGGATGGGCGCGCACCCGGGTGCCCCCTCGCGCACAGGGCGCGGCACGCTCGTCGAGGTCATCGAGGCCGACCCGGAGCGCGAACTGGGCGCCGCGGCCGTAGCCAAGTTCGGCCCCCGCCTGCCCTTCCTCCTCAAGATCCTCGCCGCCGGCGCCCCGCTCTCCCTCCAGGTGCACCCCGACCTGGAGCAGGCGAAGGAGGGTTACGAGGACGAGGAGCGCCGGGGCATCCCGGTGGACGCCGGCCACCGCAACTACAAGGACGCCAACCACAAGCCCGAACTGATCTGCGCGCTCACCGAGTTCGACGGCCTGTGCGGCTTCCGTGATCCGCTCCGGGCCGCCGACCTGCTGGACGGCCTCGACGTCGACTCCCTCAAGCCGTACGTCGACCTGCTGCACGCCCACCCCGAGGACGCCGCCCTGCGCGAGGTGCTCACCGCGATCCTCACCGCCGACCCGGACGAGATGGCCCACACCGTCGCCGAGGCCGCGGCCGCCTGCTCCCGCCTCGGTGGCGACTACGCCCCGTACGCCGACATCGCCCACCACTACCCGGGCGACCCCGGCGTCATCGCCGCCATGCTCCTCAACTACGTCCGCCTCCAGCCCGGCGAGGCCCTGTTCCTCGGCGCCGGCATCCCGCACGCCTACCTGAGCGGCCTCGGCGTCGAGATCATGGCCAACTCCGACAACGTCCTGCGCTGCGGCCTGACCCCCAAGCACGTCGACGTCCCCGAACTGCTGCGCATCGTCCGCTTCGAGCCGAGCGACCCGGGCGTGCTGCGCCCGGAGGCGTCCCCGGACGGCGAGGAGGTCTACGAGACCCCGATCGACGAGTTCCGGCTGTCCCGGTACGTCCTCCCGGAGGGCACCCCGGCGCACGACCTCACCCGCGCGACCCCGCAGATCCTGCTCTGCACGGCGGGTTCCGTCCGCGCCGGCGAGCACGAGCTGACGCCCGGTCGGTCCGTCTTCGTACCGGCGGGCGAAAGGGCCGAAGTGTCCGGGGCCGGTACGGTCTTCCGGGCCACGGTCGTCGCCTGACCGAGGGCATCCGGCGACCCGGCGCGCCGATGTCGGACCGGGCTGCAACAATGGCCCACCGGCAAAGGACGGGCCAAGCCGAACGGGGGGTCACGGTCCCCCTCGGCGACGCCCTGGACGGCGTACGTACGAAGGCCACGAAGGCCTACGAAGGCTTACGAAGGCGAAGGGACAACGCGACACATGAGCGCGTCAGGCGGTACCAAGGCGATCGTGGCGGCACTCGCCGCCAACCTCGCGATCGCGGCAGCGAAATTCGTGGCGTTCGTGTTCAGCGGCTCGTCGTCGATGCTCGCCGAGGGCGTGCACTCGCTCGCCGACTCCGGCAACCAGGCCCTGCTGCTCGTCGGCGGCAAGAAGGCCAAGCGCGAGGCGACCCCGCAGCACCCCTTCGGCTACGGCCGTGAGCGCTACATCTACGCCTTCCTCGTCTCGATCATCCTGTTCTCCGTCGGCGGCATGTTCGCTCTCTACGAGGGCTACGAGAAGATCAAGCACCCGCACGACATCGAGCACTGGTACTGGCCGGTCGGCGTCCTCGTCTTCGCGATCATCGCCGAGACCTTCTCCTTCCGTACGGCCATCAAGGAGTCCAACGTCCTGCGGGGCAGGAAGTCCTGGAAGGAGTTCGTCCGCCACGCCAAGGCCCCCGAGCTGCCCGTCGTCCTCCTGGAGGACCTCGGCGCGCTGGTCGGTCTGATCCTCGCCCTGGGCGGCGTCAGCCTGGCCCTGCTCACCGGTGACAGCGTCTGGGACGGCATCGGCACCATCTGCATCGGCGTCCTGCTCGTCCTGATCGCGGTCGTCCTGGCCATCGAGACCAAGTCGCTGCTGCTCGGCGAGTCCGCGGGCGTCGAGGAGGCCAAGAAGATCGAGGCCGCCGTCGTCGACGGTGACACGGTCACCCGCATCATCCACATGCGCACGCTGCACATCGGCCCCGAGGAACTCCTGGTCGCCGCCAAGATCGCCGTCCAGCACGACGACACGGCCGCCGAGATCGCCTCCGCCATCGACGCCGCCGAGTCCCGCATCCGCGAGGCCGTGCCGATCGCCCGCGTGATCTACCTCGAGCCCGACATCTACAGCGAGGCCGAGGCAGCCAAGGGCGCCGACCGCGAGGCGACGCCCGGAGGACCGACGCCGCACGGCGACGGGCACTGACACCCGCTCACATGGAAGGGCTCCACCGGAATCCGGTGGAGCCCTTCTCTCATCCTGCGGCCGCTTCCTCAGACGCGCACCGCCCACGGCGGCGGGGGCGGCATCATGGCCCGCGCCCTCTGTCGTACGACGACCGCGGCGATCCCCAGACCGACCCCGACCAGCACCAGCAGCCCACCGAGGATCATCGCCGTCCCCACAACCCCTGGCACGGTGTAGTCCTCGAGTACGCGCCCCCGGATCGCGGACTCCGGCAGCGTCCCGCCCCGGTCGTCGAGGAAGGCCCGCGCGTCACGGGAGTTCGCGCGATGGTCGCCCAGCAGGAACAGCCGCCCCTCGGGGACGCGTACATCGTAGGAGGCCATGCCGAACCCGCGGCTGGCCTCCGGGTTCTTGAGATACGGCTCCTGCAGCGGCTCTCCGTTCACGGAGACGCGTGTGTCGGCGCCGGCTCCCGTGCAGCACGTCACGTGGTCGCCGCCCACGCCGATGACCCGCCCCATCACCAACCCGCCGAAGCCGTACCGGTCCGGCGCCGAGAACACCACGACGTCCCCGCGCCGCACATCGCTCCCGTCGACCCGCTCATAGACGATCCGGTCACCCGGCCCGTACGTCGGCGTCATGCTCTCGCTCGACACGACGGAGCCGCCGAAGGTGTGCCGCGCGTAGGCGAACCCGCCCAGCCCCAACAACAACCCCACCAGCCCCACCGCGACGGCTGCGATTCCCAGTCCCCGCCCCTTGCCCGACATCGCGTTCCTCCCCATGCGGCCCGTCCGCGGGCGCAGAGCGTAGCCGGTCCGGGCGACCGAGCCGTGCGGGCCCGCGCCCGGTCACGGACACGGGCCCGGCCGTGCGGCTAACCGACCTCGCGCAGCACCCCGACGACGGCCGCTTCGTCCGGGGCGGCCAGCAACCGCTCCCGGAAACCGGCGTCCATCAACTTCCGCGACAGCAGCGCCAGAATCCGCAGATGTTCATCGCCCGCGGCCGCCTCCGGTACGGCGATCATGAACACCAGCCTCGCCTTCGTACCGTCCAGCGAGCCCCACTCGACGCCCTGTGCGGACCGCGCGAAGCCGACGACCGGCGCGGTCACCGCATCCGTCTTGGCATGCGGGATCGCGATCTCCTCACCGAGCCCGGTCGTGCCGTGCGCCTCACGCCGCAGCGCGCACGCCACCAGCTCGTCCACGTCCGCGACCCTGCCGGTACGCGCCAGCAGCTCACCCATCTCCCGGATCGCGGACTCCTTGTCGGCCGCGTCGATCTGGACCTTCACGCTCTGCTGGGTGAGGTAACCGGAGAGGACATCGCCCAGGGCGGTCTCCGCGGCCGGACCACTGCCCGCGCTCTCTTCGGACCCCTCCGACGTATGCGCCGCGGACCCCTCCGACGTAGGCGCCGCCTCGGAACCCGCGGGCTTCGCGGGAGCGGCCGCGGGAGACGCACTCGCCCCGACCGCCCCTGACTCGGGTACGGCTCGCCGCGCCACGACGCCGCCGACGCCCGGCGCTCCGGCCCCCACCGCGACCGGCGCGGGCACGGACCCAGCCGTGCCGACGTCGCCGGACGGCTCCCCGCGCCGCCTGCGCTCACTCACGTCGACCAGGGCGACCGTGGCCAGCACGGTGACGACCGAGCCGATCACCACGGCCACGAAGAACATCGGTACGCCACTCACCGCGCCCAGCACCGCCACGATCGGCCCGCCGTGCGGCACCGCGTCCTCGACCCCGGCGACCCCGGCGATCGCACCGGCGACCGCGCCGCCCAGCATGTTGGCCGGGATGACCTGCGTGGGCCGCGCCGCGGCGAACGGGATCGCGCCCTCGGAGATGCCGAAGCACCCCATGAACAGCGAGGCGAGCCCCGTCTCCCGCTCCTGCTCGGTGTACAGCCGCTTCCGTATCAGCGTGGCCAGCCCCTGTCCCAACGGCATGACCGGGATCGCGGCCGCGCACATGCCCATGACCGTCTGGTTGCCGGTCGCGATGAGCCCGGCGCCGAACAGGAACGCCGTCTTGTTGACCGGCCCGCCCATGTCGAATGCGATCATGAGCCCGAGAACGGCGCCTAGCAGGATCGCGCTCGTGCCGGTCATCCCGCTGAGCCAGTCGGTCAGGTGCTCGAACACCCAGGAGATCGGCCGGCCGATGACGTAGACGAAGAACAGCCCGAGCGCCGTGGTCGCCACGATCGGGATCACGATGATCGGCATGATCGGCTGAGCGAACTTCGGGACCTTGACCTTCTTGATCCACAGCACCAGATACCCGGCGAGGAACCCGGTCACGATCGCCCCGATGAACCCCGCGCCCGCCTTGGAGTCGTACAGCTCCCCGGTGTTGGCGATCCAGCCACCGATCACGCCCGGCACCAGCGCGGGCCGATCCCCGATGGCATACGCGATGTAACCGGACAGAATCGGCACCATCAGCGTGAAGCCGATGACACCGATGTTGTTCACGTCCATCCAGAAGGAGTCCTTCGGGATGACGAGACCGCCCGACGGGTCGGTGTGCCCGCCGAGCGACAGCGAGATCGCGATCAGCAGCCCACCGACCACGACGAACGGGATCATGTAACTGACCCCGTTCATCAGTGCCTTGTACCCGACGCTCCGCTCCTTGCCACCGCCGTCCGCGGAGGCCGCGGACGCGGCGCCCGCCACGTGCACCGGCGCCGACATCACCCGCTCGATCAGCCGCTCAGGGTGGTGGATGCCCTCGGCCACCCCGACGGTCAGTACCCGCTTTCCGGCGAAACGGCTCAGGTCCACGTCCTTGTCGGCGGCGACGATGACGCCGTCGGCGTGCCTGACATCGTTGTCATCGAGCACGTTTTCAGCCCCGATGGAACCCTGGGTCTCCACCTTCATGTCGATACCGCGGCTCTCGGCGGCCCGCGCGAGCTTCTCCGCCGCCATGTACGTGTGTGCGATGCCGGTCGGGCACGCGGTCACCGCGAGGAGCTTCAACCGCTGCCGCTCGCCACCGCCGCTGCCCGTGGCCGGAGGGTCGGTCGGACTGGTCACGTCGATCTCCTAACGCCTTTGTCATGCGGAATCGCCGTCCCGGACGTCCCGCAAGATCGATCAGCTATCCCGATCTCCTGGGCATCCTGCACCACCTCGCCACAGCCTCAAAGGCCAAAAGATCCCCGAACGTCCTGTTCACCACCTCCGCCATCCGTTCGTTGGTGTCCTGTTATCGCCCGGCCCCCACCCTTGATGGCGCGATCTGTTCGAAGGCGGGCTGGGGGCGGCCGGGCCTCCCGGTGTAGCTTGGGACAGAGCCAGACGTCGCTGCTGATGGCGGTCGGGCGGTTCCGACAGGGACCGACCGAGGGAGAGAGGGCCTCCGACGGACTGCGCTGCGCGCACGCGGGCATGCCTGTGTCCTCTTCGGGCACCCCTGTGTCCGCCGCCGCGCAGACCAGCCGTACCCACCTCGACCCGATCCCGAGGAGCAGCTCGCAATGACGACTGTCGAGAACCGACAGGACTTCAAGGTCGCCGACATCTCCCTGGCCGAGTTCGGCCGCAAGGAGATCACCCTCGCCGAGCACGAGATGCCCGGCCTGATGGCGATCCGCAAGGAGTACGCCGAGGCACAGCCGCTGGCCGGCGCCCGCATCACCGGCTCCCTGCACATGACCGTACAGACCGCCGTCCTCATCGAGACCCTGGCCGCCCTCGGCGCCCAGGTCCGCTGGGCGTCCTGCAACATCTTCTCCACCCAGGACCACGCCGCCGCCGCGATCGCCGTCGGCCCCGACGGCACCCCCGACAACCCCCAGGGCATCCCGGTCTTCGCCTGGAAGGGCGAGACCCTGGAGGAGTACTGGTGGTGCACGGAGCAGGCCCTGACCTGGCCGGACAGCCCCACCGGCGGCCCGAACATGATCCTGGACGACGGCGGTGACGCCACCCTCCTCGTCCACAAGGGCGTCGAGTACGAGAAGGACGGCAAGGTCCCCTCGGTCGACACCGCCGAGAACGACGAGCACCGCGTCATCCTCGAGCTCCTGAACCGCACCATCAGCGACGGCTCGCAGAAGTGGACCCAGCTCGCCTCCGAGATCCGCGGCGTGACCGAGGAGACCACGACCGGCGTCCACCGCTTGTACGAGATGCAGCGCGACGGCACCCTCCTGTTCCCGGCGATCAACGTCAACGACGCCGTCACCAAGTCGAAGTTCGACAACAAGTACGGCTGCCGCCACTCCCTGATCGACGGCATCAACCGCGCCACCGACGTCCTCATCGGCGGCAAGACCGCGGTCGTCTGCGGCTACGGCGACGTGGGCAAGGGCTGCGCGGAGTCCCTGCGCGGGCAGGGCGCCCGCGTGATCGTCACCGAGATCGACCCGATCTGCGCCCTCCAGGCCGCGATGGACGGCTACCAGGTCACGACCCTCGACGAGGTCATCGACAAGGCCGACATCTTCATCACCACGACCGGCAACAAGGACATCATCATGGCCTCGGACATGGCCAAGATGAAGCACCAGGCGATCGTCGGCAACATCGGCCACTTCGACAACGAGATCGACATGGCCGGCCTCGCCAAGATCCCGGGCATCGTCAAGGACGAGGTCAAGCCGCAGGTCCACACCTGGACCTTCCCCGACGGCAAGGTGATCATCATCCTGTCCGAGGGCCGTCTGCTGAACCTGGGCAACGCCACCGGCCACCCGTCGTTCGTGATGTCCAACTCCTTCGCGGACCAGACGCTGGCCCAGATCGAGCTGTTCACCAAGCCCGACGCCTACCCGATCGGCGTGTACACGCTGCCCAAGCACCTCGACGAGAAGGTCGCCCGCCTCCACCTGGACGCACTCGGCGTGAAGCTCACCAAGCTCCGCCCCGAGCAGGCCGCGTACATCGGCGTCGAGGTCGAGGGCCCGTACAAGCCGGACCACTACCGCTACTGAGCCGAGCCACTGCCGATCCGAGCCGCTGCTGAGCCGAGCCGCCCGAGGCAGGTTGCCGGGCGGCGAGGCTCGCACGGCAGGCAACCTCCGGCGCCGGCGGTTCGCAGGACTTCCGGCATGCGCGGTCCGCACGGCGGCTTCCAGCGAGCGCGCCCGTGCACGGACGCGCTGTTCAGCAGCAGATCCTCCGAGGCAGGCCCCCGCACCCCCGTGCCGGGGGCCTGCCCCTTCGGCCCGTGTGGCTATCTTCGCCCTGTACTGCCGGATCAGCCCGTCAAGACCCAGGACCCCGATGCCCCGCGGCCGATATTCGCTCCACGATCCGCACGATCACACCCCCCTCGCTGACGAGCACTTCCAGTGCGCCCCAGGCCCTTCCGGCTGGCGCTACTTCTCCCAGCTGACCACCCCCACAGGCGATCACAGCGGCTCCGTCGACCTCACCCTGGACGAACTCGGCCGCCCCATCCGTCTGGAACTCCACGCCGGCGGCTGGCAGGTCCGCGGTGCCGCCCTGGACGGCGTCACCTGGGTCCGTACCGACCCCACCGGGGCTCAAGCCACCGAAGGCAATGTGCGCGCCCATGCCTTCACCGGGACTTCCCCCGCGTTCCTCATCGCCACCACACGTCTCCTAAGCCTCACCCCTTCCGTCTCCGCCACCCGCGTGCGCCTCCTGGCCTTCACGGAACCGGTCCTCGCCCCGCGCACTGTGGACCAGTCCTGGGCCTTGGTGAACAGACAAACACACGCCACTGACAACGGCCCTCTGACCGTGGACGAATACCAGGTCACAGCCCTGGACACGGGCGAGCAGCACGCCGTCCACATCGCGGGCGACGTGGTCCTCGCCGCCCCCGGCGTCGAGCTGGAGGACCTGGAATCGCCCCCGTCCACGTTCGCCTGACCGATACCCCCCGCCCTTGGACGGCGAGGCGCTACGCAGGCGGTACGAAGCCGGTGGAGGGCGGCCGGTCAGTCGGAGACGTGTCCCGCGGTGAGGCAGGCGTCTGCTGAGCCGCGTCCTGTCGCACAGGGGAGCGATCCTTCTCCGTCCGACTGGACGGCCGACTGCCGAGGGGAGCCCCCTCCCCGCCATATGCGCCGGACAGCGGCGGTGCGGCGGCAGGAGGCGGCGTGACCGGTGGACCGTATGCGTACGCGCCCGGCGCACCAACCGGAACCTCCGCACTGTTCACGGGGACGGCACCACCCGGCGCCCCGCCCGCAGCCGCCCCCTCACCGAAAGCGCGCCGTGCCTCCCGGGCCTGCCGCTCCTGCAGAACCGCCGCCAGATACGCCGCCGGCGGCACCCCCTGCGGTGCCGGAGCGCCTGTGCGCGCCGCGACGTCCCTCGCGAGCCGCTCCGCCATGGTCCAGCCGACCTGGGGGTCGAGCTGCTGCATCCGCGTCAGGTACTGGCGAATCGCGAGCCACAGACCATCGGGAACCGCCGACAGATCAAGCCCTGAGAACCGTCCGGCCAACCACGGCGGAGGCGGGGGAACGAAACCTGTCCGCGCGAGGGGCACCCGTTCCCGTACGACGAGAGTCCCGGCGAACACGTCACCGAGCCGCCGCCCGCGCGCGGACACCAGTGAAGCGATGACGGCCACGACGCCGAGCGTCATCAGAATCTCGATCACGCCGATGAGACCCCGTACCAGCGCGTGCCGGAACCGGATCGGACCGCCGTCGTCACGCACCACGCGCAGCCCGCACGCCAACTTCCCGAGCGAGCGCCCATGGCTGAGCGTCTCAACCGCGATCGGCCCGCCGACCAGCAACAGAACGAACATCGCGATCGACAGCGCGGTCTGCGCCGCCTCGTCCAGAGAAGCAGTGGCGGCCACCACACCGATGGTCACCGCGATGTAGGCGATCACAGCCACAGCCAGATCCAGCAGCACGGCAAGCGCCCTGCTGGGCAGCTTCGCGGGGCGCAACTCCAGCGCCACCGCCTCGCCCGTCACCAGCTCACTCACGCCGTTCGTCCTTCCCCTGACCTGCCTGTGGAGTTGCCAGTCTGCCAAGCTGTGGGCGCATCGCGCCGCAGTACGACAAGCTGACATCCACGACGAGTCGCCGACGAACAGCCGGGGAGCAGGAAAGCAGATGGACCTCGACGTCTTCGTCACCGCCCACCGAGCCGAGTGGGACCGCCTCGAAGCCCTGCTCGGGCGCCAGCGCCGCCTCACCGGCGCCGAGGCCGACGAACTCGTCGCCCTCTACCAACGCACCGCCACCCACCTTTCCCTGATCCAGTCCAGCGCCCCCGACCCCCAGCTGACCGGCCGACTCAGCCAGCTGGTGGCACGCGCGCGTAGTGCCGTGACGGGCACACGACGTGCCTCCTGGCGCGATGTCACCCGCTTCCTCGCCCACGGCTTCCCAGCCGCGGTCTACCGATCGCGCCACTGGTGGGTCCCCACGGCGCTCCTCTCCACCCTTGTCGCGGCCCTCCTGGGCTGGTGGATCGGGACTCATCCCGAAGTACAGGCCACCATCGCCGCCCCCAGCGAGCTGCGCGAGCTCACCCGCCCCGGCGGCCAGTACGAGACGTACTACTCCAGCCACCCCGCAGCATCCTTCGCGGCCCAGGTCTGGACGAACAACGCCTGGGCCGCCGCCCTCTGCCTGATCCTGGGCGTCTTCCTCGGCCTCCCGGTGCTCTGGATCCTCTTCCAGAACATGCTCAACCTCGGTGTCGGCATCGGGCTGATGTCCTCGGCGGGACGCCTGGACACCTTCCTCGGCCTCGTCCTGCCGCACGGTCTCCTAGAACTGACCGCGGTCTTCGTCGCCGCCGGCACAGGCATACGTCTCGGCTGGACCCTCGTCGACCCCGGCCCTCGCACCCGTCGCCAAGCCCTCGCCGAGGAAGGCCGAGCCGCCATAGGCATGGCGATAGGCCTGGCCCTGGTTCTGTTCGTCTCCGGCGCCATCGAAGGCTTCGTCACCCCGTCCGGCCTGCCCACCTGGGCCCGCATCACCACCGGCGTCGTCGCTGAACTGATCTTCCTCGGCTACGTCTATGTCCTCGGCGGCCGTGCCGCTCGTGCCGGAGAGACGGGCGACGTCGAGGCGGCCGAGCGCAGCGCTGCCGTCCCTACGGCAGCCTGATGTGCGGACACGCCTGCTGAACTGCTAGTCTCCTCTTCGCCCCACAAGAGCCGTTGACACGGAGCGAGTGGGGAGGTAGATTTACACAGTTGCCTGGAAGTGGATGTAGTCCAGCCGGGCAGGTGAGCAACCTATCTGCTTCAGCGGAACATCGATTCCCGAGAAGCCCCTCCCGATGATTCGGAAATGAGTGGCTGGTCAGTCCGGCCCGAAAGTTCTGATAAAGTCGGAGCCGCTGGAAAGGGAAACGCGAGAGCGGGAACCTGGAAAGCACCGAGGAAATCGGATCGGAAAAGGATCTGATAGAGTCGGAAACGCAAGACCGAAGGGAAGCGCCCGGAGGAAAGCCCGAGAGGGTGAGTACGAAGGAAGCG
>NZ_JBEXQG010000082.1:0-34309 GCF_040612485.1 Streptomyces sp. NPDC006385 | reverse complement strand
CTCCTGCCCGGTCGAGGCCAGGGTCATCTTCCGCTTGGCGTTGTGGGTGTCGAAGCAGTACCAGGGCCGGCCCCGCAGACACGCCCGGCACTGGCCGCACACCGCACGCCAGTTGAGGACCACGAAGTCACCGGGAGCCACGTCGGTGACCCCCTCCCCCACCGACTCCACCACTCCCGCGGCCTCGTGGCCGAGCAGGAACGGGAAGTCGTCGCTGATGCCACCCTGTTTGTAGTGCAGATCGGTGTGGCAGACCCCGCACGCCTTGATCTTCACCAGCGCCTCACCCGGACCGGGATCGGGCACGACGATCGTTTCCAGGCTGACGGGGGCGCCCTTGCCCTGCGCGACGACAGCACGGACCTGGTGAGTCATGACCACTCCTCGGCTGGTGCGGGACCTGTGAGGCAGATGTTGCTCAATACGGCACGCATCTCATGTGCCGCAACACAGCATCGTGGAGCGCCGAGCGCGGGTCAAGGAGTCGACGCGCACCGCGCCCCGGCGGCGCTCGGTCACTCGTGCGCGCCGACCGCCGAGTGGGGACAACTGTGAAAAAATGCCCATGAGATTGCGAAGGAGATACCCGTGAGCAGTCCTGGCGACAAAGCCGGCTACCAGAGGATGCGGCTGGACCGCACCGGCCAGGCCGAGGCCTTCGACGCCATCGGAGACCGCTACGACGAGGCCTTCCCGCACAAGGAGGGGCAGGTCGCGGCCGCCGACTGGCTCATCAGGTCCCTGCCGGCCGGGTCGCGGGTGCTGGACCTGGGGTGCGGCACCGGGATGCCGACCGCGCTCCAGTTGGCGGAGGCGGGTTTCCAGGTCGTCGGTGTGGACCTGTCGAGCGCGATGGTGGCGCTCGCCCGCGAGCACGTGCCCGCCGGGGTCTTCCACCAGGCGGACATCGCGGATCTCCAGCCCGGTGGCTCCTGGGACCTGGGGCGCTTCGACGCGGTGGCGGCCTTCTTCTCCCTGCTCATGCTGCCGCGCGCCGAGATCCCGCTGGCGCTGCGGACCATCCACGACCTGCTGCCCCCGGGCGGTCTGTTCGCGCTGTCGATGGTGGAGGCCGACGTGGACGACTTCTCGATCCCGTTCATCGGAAGCACCATCCGTGTGTCCGGCTATCTGAGGGACGAGCTGCGCGAGGTCGTCGAGGCGGCCGGTTTCGAGATCGTCGAGGAGTCGTCGTACACGTACGCCCCGGCGACCGTGGACGTGCCGCCCGAAGTGCAGGTCTTCCTGCGCTGCCGACGGCACACCTGACGACTCCCGATCCGCCCGCCGCTGGGTGGGCCCGCAGTGCCGGAGGGACCCGCGTGACGAAGCAGCACCTCGGAGCCGAGCAGGGCACCGGCGGGCCTGCGTCCGGTGCGCGCGGACCCGCCGCCCCCTCGCGCCGTGCCGCGGCGAGGCGCCCGCCGGCCTCGGAAGCCCGCGCCGGGCACCCGAAGGACGACGGGACGGACGTCGCCGAACCGCAGACCGACAGGCTCCGCTACCTCGACACGGCGACCCGGCGGATCGCCCGGGGCATGAGTCTCGACGAAACCCTGCACGAGCTGTGCCGGGCGGCCGTCCCGGCCTTCGCCGACACGGCGTTCGTCCACCTGTACGCCCCGCTTCCGGCCGGCGACGAGACCGACGCCGCTCCCGGCGTCCTGCGGCTGCACGCCACGGACCACGCCCCGCTGCGACGGGCGGCCACCTGCGGGCCCGGGCCGGCCGCACCGGCCGCCGGCACGGTGGAGGCGGCGGAGGTCGTACGCCCCGCCGCCACGGGTCCGCTCGCCGAGCTGCTCCGGGCCGGGCGGCCGGTGTTCGCGGACACGCCGGGCAACGCCGCCGCGGCGGCCGAGGTGCTGGGGGCGGCGCGCGCTGCCCGCACGGTGCCGCCCGGACGACGCCTGATCATCGCTCCGCTGCACGGCCGCAACCACGTCCTGGGCAGCGTCGTCCTCATCCGCGGACCCGACCGACCGGACTTCACCGGGGACGACCTGCTCGTCGCCTCGCAACTCGCCACGCACACCGCGCTCGGCATCGACAAGTCGGTCGTGTTCGCGCGCGAGGCGACCGTCGCGGACGCGCTCCAGCGCACGATGCTCCCGCCGTCGCTGCCCGAGCCGGCCGGCGTCGTGCTGGCCAGCCGGTACCTGCCGGCCTCGCGGACCGCGCAGGTCGGCGGCGACTGGTACGACGCGATCCCGCTGCCCGGCAACCGCGTAGCCCTGGTCATCGGCGACGTGATGGGCCACTCCATGACGTCGGCGGCGATCATGGGCCAGCTGCGCACCATCGTGCAGACCCTGGCCGGTCTGGATCTGCCACCGGACGAGATCATGCACCACCTCGACGAGCAGGCGGAACGGCTGGGCAGCGAGCACACGGCGACCTGCCTGTACGCCATGTACGACCCCGTGCGGCACCGCTTGCTGGTGTCCAACGCCGGTCACCTGCCGCCGGTGCTCCTGCACCCCGACGGCGGCACGGAGGTCCTGCGGGTCCCGCCCGGAGCGCCGATCGGCGTCGGCGGCGGCGGAGGCTTCGAGTCCACCGAACTGCACGCCCCGGCCGGGGCGACCCTGGTGCTCTACACCGACGGCCTGGTCGAGTCCCGCGACTCCGACGTGCTGGCCGGCGTGGAGCGGCTGCGCACCCGACTGCGGGAGGCCGCCTCGGGAGCGGCGCCCACGGGCCTGGAGGAGTTGTGCGACCAGGCGCTCGGCATGCTGGGCGCGAGCGACCGGGACGACGACGTCGCACTGCTCGCCGCCCGGTTCGAGGGCATCCTGCCGGAGACCGTCGCGTACTGGTACATGGCCCCGCGCCCGCAGACCGCGCGGCAGGCCCGTCGGCTCACCCGCAGGACCCTGCGCGACTGGGGCCTCGACTCCCTGGTGGAGTCCACCGAGCTCCTGGTCAGCGAGGTGGTGGCGAACGCCGTACGCTTCGCCTCCCGGCCGATCACCCTGCGGCTGCTGTGCACGGACGTCCTGCGCTGCGAGGTGGAGGACGACTCGCCGATGATCCCGAGGATGCGGCACGCCCGGCTGAGCGACGAGGGCGGCCGGGGGCTGTTCCTGGTCGATCAGCTGGCGGGGAGCTGGGGTGCGACGCGGGTGAGCACCGGCAAGGTGGTCTGGTTCGAGCAGCCGCTGCCCGCCGACCTGGACTCTCACCGAGGGGGCGCTATCCGGGCGTGACGATCACGGTGACGGTCCGGTTCCGCGCGGCGCTCGCGTACGGCGCGTCGCGCTGGTCCCCGCTGGCCGTGGTGAAGGCGGTGAGGGGCTTGCCGCTCGCGGTGCTCAGCTCCCGGGCGGCGATGAGCGCGCGCCAGAGCGACAGGACGGATCCGCCGCTGCTCGGGGCGCCGGGCACGGTGGCGGTGTGGCCGTGGATCTCGACGCCTGCCTTCCGCCCCGCCAGGCGTCCGCCGAGGACGGCGAGGCGGTCCGCCCCGGCCGGGGTCAGCTCAGCGCCTTGCGAGAAGATCCCGTCGGTGAAGACGACCTCCACGGAGCCTGCGTGTACCGCCGGGTGTATGCCCGGTGCCCGCAGCGCGCCGGCCAGCGCCGTGGCCGCCTGTGTGCGGCGGGCCGTCGCACGCTCCCGCTCCCGTGCCTGCTCCGCCCTGCGCTCGGCGTCGAGGCGTCGGGCAAGCTGCTCCGCCCGGTCGGCCCGCGACGGACCCGGCCGTGCCGGCTGTCCGTCGGCGCCGTCGGTGAGGACGACCGTGCAGGCCGTGATCGCGGCCACCGCGCAGACCGCGGCGGCGAGTGCCGTACGGGCGCGGTGCCGGGCGAGCGCCGCTCGTGGACCGGGGCGGCCGAGCCGGTCGATCCGGGCCAGCCCGGCCGCCGCGGCCGGGTCCCGAGGGTGCCGCTCCTGGACGCCGCGCCAGCACTCCGCCGCCTGGTCCGGCTCCCCTCGCTGGGCGTGGACGCGGGCGAGCAGGTCGAGGACGTCCGGGTGGCCGGCCGCGTCGGGACCGGCGTCGCGCAGCAGCCGCAGGGCACCGTCCAGGTCACCGCAGCGGGCGGCCGTCCGGGCACGTGAGACGAGCACCGCGACCCGGAGCGCGAGGGCGGCGGGCGCCGTACCCCCGGAGCCCGCGCTGCCGGGTTCCGCTCCGCCGCCCGCAGGACCGCTGGGTCCCGCACCGCTGAATCCCGCACCGCTGGATTCCGTATCGCCCGGCGTTGTGCCGTCCGTCGGGATTCGGGATGTGGGCACCGTCAACTCCTCTGTTCCGCCGTCTAGTTGATTCCGCCGGACTTCCGCTCGGCCTCATCCGCGGTTCCCGGTGGCAGCAGTCGGCGCAGCCGCTCGTTGGCCCCGGCGAGGGCGCGGCGGTCCCCGGCGGCGACGGCGCGGCGGCCTTCCAGGATCGCGGCGTCCGCCTGGGCGCGGGAGAACATCTCGTCGCGCAGTTCGACCAGCGCGTGGAAGACCACGTACTCCCACTGGTCGGTGCGGCGCAGCAACTCGACGTGGAACTCCCCGGCCCGCTTGATCAGCCGCCGCAGGTCCGCGGGAGTGGCGTCGTCGCCGAGCGAGCCGGCGCGGTCGCGCATGTTCTGCAGCTCCCGCCGGTCCGAGGGCCCGCCCCCGACCTGTTCGACGACGTCCTCGCAGGAGCTGAGCAGATCCCACAGCTCGCGTTGCAGTCCGGGGATCTCGATCGCCTCCTCGATGTCGTCGAGCTGCGCCTCCACATCGCGGATGCGGCGATCGCTGGTGACGGCGGCGCCCGTGTCGACGGCCGCGGCGTCCACCTCCTTGCGGAGCTGGACGATGGTCTTCTGCTCGGAGAGGTCCTCCAGTTGCGCCCGCGCCCGGTCCGAGAACACGTCGTCGGCCTGGTCCCGCAGCAGGCGTACCCGCTGCTCCAGGTCGTGCAGGCGGTCCACGAGCTCGCCGTGCTCGGGAGCCAGCAGCTCGGAGCGGTTGATCGTCGCCTCGAACTGCTGCTCAAGCAGGGGGAGGTCGGCGGTGACGAGGACCTCCCGGCTGCTCGCCTCGATCTCGAAGGTCACCTCGACCTCGCTCTGGGCGGGCAGGTCGATACGGATGTCACGCGGGCGGATCTCGATCAGACCGACCCGGGTGTTGCGGTCGGCACGCCTGCGCTCGCCCTCCAGCAACGGGATGCGGATGACGGCGTCCGGCTGGGACCGGTGCAGCGGGATGGTCGTCCGGTAGGGCTTGGTCACCTGGGCCGGCAGCGTGGTGCCCTTGCGGAGCAGCGGGTCGAAGGTGCCGTCGGCCTTGCCGATGCCGAGGGTGCCGGTGAGCACCGCGTCGCCGGGGACGACGGCCGCGTGGCTGATGGAGAAGGTGTCGCCCGCCAGTTTCCGCCGGGTGCCGGAGGTGTCGGCGAGCTCCACCGTGAAGCGGGACCTGGTGTCGGCGTCGATGGCGACCTCGGTGTAGAAGGTGCCGTCCGGGCCGAGTTCGGTGCGCGGGCCGCGGAACGGCGGCCTGCCGTCGGGATTGCTGAGGGTGACGGTGAACCTGGTCCAGTCCACCGCGGTACCGCTGCTCACCTTGCCGGAGACCGGGATGCCCGTGGTGTCGACGGACTGCGCCGGGTAGTGGAGTTCGATCGCGAACTCGCCGGGCGCGGCCTTCTGCGGCTTCTTCGGCAGCCGGATGGTGCGGGCGAACACGGCGGCTCCGCGCGCGACCACCGTGGTGGGGTCCTGGCTGTGGTCGAGGGGGATGCCGGGCCCTTCGACCGGGTCGGCGAGCAGTTCGCGCAGTCCGGGGCTGAGGGTCGCGCCGCCGACGAGGAGCAGCCGGTCGATGTGGTCGGGGCGCAGGGAGCTCTCCGCGAGCGCGTCGCGGCAGAGCCGGATGGCACGGGTGTAGAACGGCAGCGCCAGGTCGTCGAGGGCGCCGCGGGTCAGGACGTACTCGAAGGGTTCGATGCCGCCGTTGCCGTCGTCCAGGTCGACGGAGACCTCGACCGAGGCCGTGCGGGACAGCGCGATCTTGGCGTTCTCCGCCTCCAGCTTCAGCTTGGCGAAGTTCCTGCGCCAGTGCGGGTTGTCGCGGGTGAAGTCCGGCAGGCCGAGGTCACGCCGGACCGCGGGGGCCAGCAGGTCGTCGACCAGGGCCCAGTCGATGAGCTTGCCGCCGAGGTAGGGGTCGCCCGCGTGCTGGAGGAGTTGCAGCTCGCCGTCGCGCTTGCTCATCAGGGCCGCGTCGAAGGTGCCGCCGCCCAGGTCGAACACCATCCAGTGGGCGGCGTCGGAGGCGTCCTGCACGCCGTAGGCGATCGCGGCGGCGGTCGGCTCCTGCACCAGGGGGCAGTGCTCGCCGAGCCCGGCGAGGGCCGCGGCCGAGCCGGTGGCGTTGTTCTGGTGCAGGGCGAAGGAGGCCGGGACGGTGATCACGGCGGCCTCCGGCGGGGACCCGAACTCGTGCGCGGCGTCCTGGCGCAGGGACTTGAGCACCTCGGCGGAGAGCTCCTCGGGCGTGAGCGTGGTGCCCGCGCGCCGGAAGAGGCGCTGGGCGCCCGCCGCGCCCATCTCCAGCTTGAACTCGGCGTAGGCGTTGTCCGGATCGTTCTCCGTGCGCTCCCGGGCCCGCCTGCCCACGTGGATCACCCCCTCCTTGGGGATCCACACGGCGGAGGGCGTGCAGTCCCAGCCGTCGTTGTTCTTGATGACGCGTACGCCGTCGTCCTCGGCCACCGCGATGGCGCTGTTGGTGGTGCCGAGGTCGATTCCGAAGTCGATGGTCTCGCGCATGGGCGTGCACTCCTCGGTGGTTCACGTGTCGTCGGTGGTTCACGTGTCGGGCGTCTGCTCGGGGGCGGGCCTGCCGACGATGACCTGGCCCATCTGGATCCGTTCGCCGCGGAAGTAGACCGACGGCCGTACCGTCTCCAGGACGACCTCCCGGTCCAGTCCCGGCTCGTCCTGGATCACCAGGGCCTCCAGCGACTGGCCGGAGTCGAACGGCATGCCGTCGTGCTCCTGGATCTCCAGCCCGTCGTCGGCGAGCGCCTGACGGCTCGCGTGGACCTGTCGGCGCACCTGCCGCAGGTCGGCCGCCGAGAGCGGGCCGGTTCCCTGGTCGAGCTTGCGCAGGGCACGCCAGATACCGATGGCGGCCCTGAGCAGCGTGTCGGTCCCGGCGCCCTCCGGGGTGCGGGCCCGCTCGGCGAGCGCCTCGGCGGCCTCGGCCTCGGCGAGCACGGTCGCGGCCCAGTCGGCCTGGACCGGCTCCAGCAGCGGGCGGGGGATGCGGAACTCGGGCGGATGCCTCAACTGGCCGAGCGCGGCGCGCACTTCGCGTGCTCGGCGGCGGACACGGGAGGCCGTCTCCTGCTCCTTCTCCTTCTCCTTCTCCTTGTCCTTCCGCGTCATGCCTCTCACCCCCCGACCGCCATGTAGAGGAGGGCGAAGGCCACCCCGACCGCGACAGCGGGGCCGAAGAAGTACCCGACCGTGAGGAGGACGAGGGCGGCGACGCCGAGGCCGATGAAGGTCTTCTTCCAGGGGAACGGCCTGGCGGCCCCCGGACGCTCGGAACCCGCCAACTGGTCCTGGATGGCGTCCCAGTTGGCCTTGATGTCGTCCGCGTCCCGCTCAGGGGCGATCTCGTAGGCCCGCTCGACGAGTTCGAGCATGGTCTGCCGCTTCCACGCGGTCGACCGCGCGCTCTGGTGGCCGGGGAGCGCCACCGCCAGGTTGTTCAGGGCTACGGCGACCACGTGCGCCGTCTCCTCGTACCGCCATTCCGGGACGAACGCCCGCAGTGGTTCGAGCTCGTCGAACCGGGGCAGGACCTGCTCCCGCAGGATCGCGACCGCGTCCTCGTACTGGCCGGCGTTCTTCCGGTCCTTCGCGGACAGCACCCCCTCGTCGATCCTGTCCATCGCCTCCTCCACCATGTCCTCGAACACCTCGGGGAGGAGCTGCGCGAAGGGCGCGTGCTCCGCCCAGCCGGCGCACACCCGGGCCAGCCGCGCCCTGAGACCGGGGGCGGCGGCGAGTTCCCCGAAGGGCGACACGAGCAGCCGGGGAAGCCCGGCCAGGAAGTCGTCCGCCGTGTGCGCGCCGAGCCTCGGGTCGTCGAGTGTCCTGATGCGGTGGGCGATGTGCTGCCGGAACTCGGGGCGTTCCAGCAGCTCCGCCCAGTGCGCCGCCGTGCCGGACCAGAGCCTGTCCCGTTCCTCCGTGGTGGCCTCGACGCGTCCGGTCTCCACCTCCAGCACCAGGGCGTGGCAGCGCACCGCCTCGTCGTGGCCCGCGTGCACCGGTCCGGGGCAGCCGCACCCGAAGTCCGTGTCCCCCCACCGCCACAGCAGCTCGTCCACCAGGCGTCGCCGTGGATCCTGGAACTCCTCGAACGCGCTGCGGACCTCCTCCTTGCGGTGCCCTCCCACCAGGGGCAGGTCGGCGTCCCCCGGCCAGGTCTCCTCGACCTCCAGCCGAGCCTCCAGCCGCTGCCTGTGCGCCCGTACGGCACGCCCGCGCGCGTCGGCCGGCAGTCCGGTGACGGCGAAGACGTTGCGACGGTACAGCCGCACCCCGGCCAGATCCGTGAAGCGGGACAGCGTCCCGGTGCCGCGTCGGGCGGCGGACGTCTCGCTCGCCCGGCCGTCCGCAGTCGTCCTGTCCATCCGCTCTCCATACGTCCGCTGTCCGTACGCCCGCTGCTCGTAGGTCCGTTACTCGTAGGTCCGTTGCTCCTAGGTCCGTTGCTCGCGCGTCCGCTGTCCATACGTCCGTCGCCCGCGCGTCGGGCCGGTCACAGGACCACCCCCCGGCGCCATGTCATCAGCCGCGCCAAGTGCCGTTCCCGGAGCCTGGGATGGCGGCTGACGGCCTCCTCCAGCTGGTTCGCGGCCTCCGCGAGGCGTCCCGGCGTCCGGGAGAGCTCGATGGCCGCCCGGACCAGCTCCTCGACGGACCGCTCCACGGCCGCCGGTCCGTGCCGTGCCGGTCGCGCCCCGCCCGGGGACCGCAGCGCCTCGGCCCGTTCGGCGACCTCGCGGGCCGTGGCCGGCCGGTCGGACGGGTCGGTGCGCAGCATGTCCGTGACCAGGCGGTCCAGTTCCGGTGCCACGTCGTCGTTGAAGGCGCTCGGTGGCGGCAGCGGGCGGGTGAACCGCTCCAGCGAGAAGGACTGCACCGGATCGCCGCCGTCGTAGGGGAAGTGGTCGGTGAGCAGGAAGTACGCGATGGTGCCCAGTGCCCAGACGTCGCCCGCGCAGGAGTAGCCGGTGCCGCGGCGCAGCACTTCCGGCGGCATGTAGGCGACCGTCCCCTGGGCGCTGGCCGCCCTGGTGCCCGGGTCGGTCTCCTTGGCGAGACCGAAGTCGCTCACCTTCACCCGCAGCCCGGACTCGTCGTAGGTGATGAGCACGTTGGCCAGCGACAGGTCGCGGTGCACGATGGGGTGCTGCCGCTCATGGGCGACGGCCAGTCCCTCGGCCGCCTGCCGCAGCACGGCCGTGGCCTCGCCGACCGGCACCGCGCCGGAGTGGGAGGCGACCAGCCGTTCCAGGCTGCCGCCCGCCACGTACTCCATGGTGATGTAGCCGCGCACCCCCTCGGAGGTCTGCACGGTGCCCGCGTCGAACACCCGGATGATGTTGGGGTGTCCGAGGGTGGAGAGGATGCGGGCCTCGTCGAACAGCCTGGACGTCGCCTCCAGCGAGGCCACGTGCTTGAAGAGTTTCAGCGCCTGCCAGCCGAGGATGTGGTGGCGTACCCGGTACACCTCGGCGAAGGCGCCCTCCCCGAGCCTGCGGTCCACGACGAGCGCGGAGTTGATCCGCTGCCCACGGGTCAGCAGGGTCCCCGCCACGCCCGTCGTGTCCCCCGTCATCCGCCGCCCCTTCCGCATCCGAGGTCACCGTCACCGTGGCACGCGCGTCCCGGGACCCCTCCCGGAGTCGTCCGCCGGTCAGGAGTGGGTGACCTTGATGCGGGAGATGCGGACCTCGCCGTGGTTGTCGTCGTCGCACGGCTCGGAGTTGTCGCAGTTGGCCTGCGTGTAGGCGCCCGCCTTGAAGTAGTTGGTGTCGCCGTCGTGGGAGATCGTGGTCTGCCGGCGGCCGTTGTAGTAGACGTCGATCTCCCCGTCCTCGGCCACGAACTTGGCCTCGAACTCGGTGCCCAGCTCGTAGTCGTCGGTGACGAGGTGATGGTGGCGGTCGTCGCCGTCGGTGATGTAGAGCTTGCTGCCTTCGAGGCGGAAGACGGTGACGTCGTCGTCCCCGCCGTGCACCTGGGCGCCGACCAGATACGGCCGCTCCTCGGGCAGTGCGGTGAACGCCTCCCTGACCACGAGGGTGTGGGTGCCGTCCGTGGTGGACCAGGCGGCTTCGTCCTCGCCGCCGTCGGTCATCTCCCGCAGTTCGGCGCGCGGGTAGCTGGACCCGCTCGTCGTCACGCCGTTGACGGCCGCCCGGAACCGGACCGCGTCGCAGCCGGCCTCGATCCGGAACCAGGGGGCGGCCGAGAAGGTCGCCAGTTCGGGCTGGGTGATCTCGGTGGGGTCCTCGTCGTCGCCGGTGGGCAGGGTCAGCTTCCAGTTCGTCAGATCGAGGACGTCGGAGGGGTACGCGCACCGGTCGGCCGCCGGCTCGTGCGGGGCCGGGGAGTCCGCGTGGGCGGACAGCGCGAGTGCCACGGTCGAGACCGCCGCGGTGACGCCCGCAAGCAGACAGGTCCTCGTGCTCGGCATGGTGGTCTTCCTCTCCGTCGGGGGTGTTCGCTCTGGCCGATGCGTACCGTAGGCGTGGTTGTCGGGACCGGTCCCGGAGCCGCCCGCGTCCGGACCGGATGTCACTATGCGTGCGACTGATGAAGGCTCTGGGTAGACCCTGCGTACGGGCTGCCCTACGCAGTAGGTTCGACCCGTGCGTGCGGCTGTGGCCGTGTACGTTCCGACTCGACCAAGGGGGAAGATCCGTGCGTTCCGGGGACGAGTTCGCCGACCGCTATGTCCTCAAGGAGGTCATCGGAGCGGGGCGCGGCGGCGATGTGTGGCTGGCCCACGACAAGGTGGTGGGCCAGGACGTCGCGCTGAAACCCGAGCGGACGGACGGCGAGGGCGAGACCGCCGTGCGGCGGCTGCTGGGCGAGCCGCGTGCCATGGCCAAGTTCCGCGACCACCCCCACGTCGTGACCCTGTTCGACGTCGTGACCGAGCCGCCGGGCGGGGCGGGGTGCAAGACGTACTGGTTCGTCATGGAGTACGTGCCCGGTGGCGGCCTGGACCGGCAGCCTCCGGTCTCTCCCGCGCGGGCGGCCCGTATCGGTGCCCAGCTCGCCGACGCGCTGGCCGCCCTGCACGAGGCGGGCATCGTCCACTGCGACGTCAAGCCCGCCAACATCGGCCTCACCCGGCAAGGGACCGCGAAGTTACTGGACTTCGGTGCCGCTTACCGGATCGGCGGCGCCGAGACCATCACGGTCAACGGCCCGTTCAGCTTCACCCCGGACTACGCCGCCCCCGAGCTGGCGCGGGGCAACGTCCCCCGGCCGGCGTCGGACGTGTTCTGCCTCGCGGCGACCCTCTACGCGCTGGTCACCGGTGCGCCGCCGCGCGGCGAGACAGCGCGGGGCCACGCCGCTCCCGGGCAGGTGGGGGACGACGCGGAGGACGCCGAGCGCCTGCGTTACTGGAAGGCCGAACAGGGCGTCGTCGAGATCGACGCGGCCGCCGTGGGACCGCTGTACCCCGTGCTCACCGCCATGCTGCGGCGCGATCCCCAGCAGCGCCCCGACGCCGCCGAGGTCAAGCGGCTGCTGGAGGCCGTCGCCGGGTCCGGGGCGGAGCCCCCTCGGGACACGGCCACCACCAGCGCCGCCGGGCGGCGACGGTGGCGCCGTCCGCTGATCGCGGCCGCCGCCGGCCTGGCCGCCGTACTGGCTCTGGGGCTCGTCGTCCTGCCCGACCACGGCGACGGCGGGAAGGCGGCTGCCGGGCCCGGACAGAGCCGACTGGAGGAGGACGCCTCGGGCGGCGAACCGCGGGCGGCCCTGATCGGTGATCCGCGCACGGCCGACGTGTGCGCCCTGGCCGACCCCGCCGCTCTGGGCACGTTCGGCAAGGGTGAAGTGGACGTGGACTACGGGAACTTCGACCGCTGCGACGTGCTCGTGGCGGTCGACGACAAGACCCGCATCGACGTGTCGATCCGCCTCCTTCGGGGTTCGCCGCCGGAGGGGTCGGAGCCCTCCCGCACCGTCGGGAGGATCGGCATCCGGGAGGAACAGGCCGAGAACGACGAGTGCACGCTGCTGCTGACGTCCGACGGCGACTCCGGAGACACCCTGGTCGGGGTCCGCGTCAACATGGGCAAGGGTTCCGTGGTCGGCGGCACCGCGACCCTGTGCACGGTCGCCGACAAGGCCGCCGGCAGCGCGGCCGAGGTCCTCGACCGGGGTCCGCTCCCCCGCCGTTCGCCGCCCTACCCGCGCGCGTCGCTGGCCTGGGCGAACGCCTGTGAACTGCTCGACACCAAGGCGCTGTCCGCCGTGCCCGGCCTCAAGGTCGACGTGCCGGACGTCGGGGTCGCGAACTGGAGCTGCGAGTGGTCGAGCGACGTCGACGAACTGGACGCGGAGGTGGGATTCTTCCGCGATCAGCCCAAGTCCGCGGCGGACGGCAGGTCCCTCAGGCTCAGCGGATACCGAACGGTCGTCGAACCGGGCGACGACGGGGACGCCTGCACGGCCTTCGTCGAGTACCGCAGGTACAGCGGCCGCAATGCCGAGACCGCGGCCGAGATGGTGCGCCTGGACGTCGGTGGGCAGCAGCCCGTGGACAGGCTCTGCGGGATGGCCGAGGACCTCGCCGCCTCCGCCGCCTCGGAACTCCGCGCGCGATGACAGCGCACCGGGTCAAGGGATGTCGGCGCCGTCTCGGCGGCCTCAGGGCGCGGAGTCGGGCCAGGTGTCGTCGTCCTCCATCAGCTCCAGGTCCGGCGGTACGAGCGTCGTCGACTCCACCAGCCCCTTGATCAGGTTGTGCAGCAGACCGTTGTCGCCGGGCCGGCCCTGGGACTTGTCGTGCATCAGCGGGTACCGGAAGCCGGTGCGGTCCAGACGGCGGCGCACGGCCTCGATCCGGTACTCGATCTTGCGCTCGTTCCAGTGGCCGTCCGGGCGCAGGTAGCCGAGCTGCTTGGCTGCCATGGCGTACGTCAGGGGGCGCGGGTCCTCCTCGTACAGCAGGTACCGCTGGCCGAGGACGACCAGCAGCAGCCGTTCGTCGTCGTCGAGCGCCCAGGTCTCCGGGCGGACGGTCTCCGCGCGCCGCCGCGAGACGGGCCCTTGGTCGTCGTGGCCGGCCACGTACAGCTCGACCAGGTGCTCACGGTATCCGGAGCCCTTCACGAACAGCGGGGTGTAGCCGGTGGCGAGCGGGATCGGCTCGGTGGTGAGGTGCATCATCCGGCCGCGGGGCAGCCGCACGAGCTGCTGCCCGGTGTTGCGCAGCCACCACATCCCCTGACGGTATGTCAGCTCTCCGTGTCGTCGGCTCACCCTCAGGTCGTCCACGCCGACCCCCAGATCCACGTCCGGCTTCTCGCCGCGCCCGAAACGGACCGTCGTCCCCGGGTGGGGCGGTGCGCTGAGCTCGCCGATGACGGTGCGGGCGTGCAGGGTGCCGGGCGCGGCGGGCGCGACACCACGCGCGAGGCTGGCCGAGAGGGACATCACTGGTCTCCTTGTTTCCTGACGTGCGGGTTCGAGGGCTGCCCTGGTCGAGGGCTGCCCTGGTCGAGGGCTGCTCGGTTCGAGGGCTGCTCGGTTCGAGGGCTGCTCGGTTCGGGGGCTGCTCGGTTCGGGGGCTGCTCGGTTCGAGTACGTCCCGGTGGACGTACGACGTACTGACCAGTGTCCGCACCCGTTACGGGACCCCTCCCCAAGACTGGCGGCCGCTCACGAAGTCGGCACCGGGCGAGTCAGTACGCCGACTTCAACGCTCCCCCCGGAAGCTTCCCACCGTCCTCGCGGCCCACGCTGCACAGCACCTCGCGGAAGCCAGCGTCCCATTCCTCGTCCGAGGAGTACCAGCCCCAGATCTCGTGCCCCTCACCGCGGGCCCAGTTGACGCCGTACTTCTCCTCGCACAGCCCTCCGGTGTCCACACTGTCCGCCGAGCTGTCGCCCGAGGCCCGGGTCCAGCCGACCACCTGCTCGTCGTGCGGCTTCTCGCAGCTGACCAGGGTCTTGGTGTACGAGCCGTCCTCGTCCTCCTTGACGTTGATGCAGTCCCCCGGGCCGAGCTGCGTGATGTACACCTCGTCGCCGAAGCGGCGGAAGTCGCCGACCGGGCCGCCGAGGGTGGCGTTCCTCAGGAAGATCAGGCAGGCCGAGGCCGGCGGTTCGCTCTGCCCCGGCTCGGGCGTGAGGACGTGCAGCACCGGGTCGGCCATGGACTTGCGCAACTCCGCCGTGCGCCGGGCGCATTCGTCCCGCACCGCCTCCGCGCCGGACGCCGCCACGGTCGCGATGACCTGGCCCTCGGGATCGTCGTCGTAACAGTCGACGAGCTTCACCGCGGGCCGCCCCTCGAACGCCCCGCCCTTCCAGTCGGCGTCGACGCACTGCCCCGGCACCAACCCCTCGCGCAATCCGGCCTGCCTGCCGTACGGGTACGCGCCGCGCGTCACGGTCGGAGAGGGAGTCGCGGCCACCTTCGTACCGACCCGCGGTTCCTTCACCTCGTCCCGACCGTCCTGGTACGTGGCGGCGCCCAACGCGAAGCCGCCGCCCCCGACCAGCACGGCGGCGAGCGCCAGCAGCAGGGGCGTCCGGCGGCCCCGAGTCCGGTGGGCGGCGCCCGAGGTGCGCCGGGCGCGGGCGAGGCGCTGCTTGACGGCGGCGGCCCGGGAAGAGGCGTGCTCCGTCGTGGTGCCGAGAGGGCCTGCGCCGGTCGTGGTGCCGAGATCACTTGAGTCGGTCGTGGTGCTGGGAGCGCCTGCGTCGGTCGTGCTGCCGGGAGCGCCTGCGTCGGTCGGGGCCTGGGCTCGCATGGCCTCGGCGAGCAGTTCGCGCGCCTGCCCCGCCTGCATCCGGTCCGCCGGGTCCTTGGCCAGCAGCCCCATGATCACACGGCTGAGCGGATCGCTCGCCCGCCGCGGCACGTCCGGCTCCGTGGTCAGCGCCGCCATGAGGGAGGCGTCGAGCGTGTCCCGTTCGAACGGGGAGGTGCCCTCGACGGCGAAGTACAGCGTGACGCCGAGGGAGAACAGGTCGGTCGCGGGCGTCGCCTCGCCGCCGGACAGCCGCTCCGGCGCCAGGAAGCCGGGCGTGCCGACCACCATGCCGCTCTGGGTGACCCGAGTCTCGCGGGGCCACAGCGAGATGCCGTAGTCCGTGAGCAGGACCCGGCGATCGGCGGCGCCGGAATGGTCCGGGGCCAGCAGGATGTTGGAGGGCTTCACGTCCCGGTGGATGATGCCGATCCGGTGCCCGGCGCGAAGGGCGTCGAGGGCGGCCGCCCCGATCCTGGCCACCTCGTCGCTCGGCAGCGACGCGCGTTCCTTCACCACGGCGCGCAGGTCCCGGGTGCCCGGCAGGTACTCCATCACGATCCACGGACGGCCGTCGTCCTCCACGACGTCGTACACCGTGATCACGTTGGGGTGCTCGCGCAACTGCGCCGCCTTCAGGGCCTCCTTGCGTCCGCGCGCGGCGGGGTCGCCGCCGGCCGCGTCCGGCTCCTGGGGTACGTCGATCTCCTTGACCGCGACCTGGACCCGGAGTTCCTCGTCGTCGGCCAGCCAGACGTCGCCCCCGCCGCCGGACCCCAGCCGCTGCCGCAGCCGGTACCGCCCGGCGATGACCCGTTCCTCCCGTGCCACCAACGCCCCCTTCTTCGGCCGCGCTTCCTGACCGGCCGCCGCAAGTCCCCGGCGGTCGCCGCCCCCATGCTCACCCGACCGCTTCGGGAGCCCTCCCGAACCGGGCGTGCCGCCGCGGCGTCGGACACCCGGCGCCGAGCAGCGGGGCCGTGCCCAGGGCGACGGCCGTCGGGGCAAGTCCCCCGACCTCGTCGGGCGCTGCGTTCGGCATGGCGGGTGCGAGCCCGGCAGCCCGGGAGCCCGGCGGTAGACAAGGCCCGCTCCGGTGCCCCCCGATCCCGACGCCCTGGAGTCCCGGTGAACGACCCCGCCGCCCCTGTCCCGCCCGCACCACGCCCACCACTCCCACGCCGCCCACGCCGACCACGCCGCCCACGCCGACCGCCTCCGACGGCACGCGGTACGCGGCGTGCGCGGACGGCACCTGTTCCTTCTCCACCCTGTTGCGGCAGTCCGCAGTGCTGCCCGGGAAGCAGCGGGCGCCCTCGCGCGGCGATCGGAAGGGCGGGCACACCGCGCCGTGATCACATCGTTCGTCGGACTGAGTGCTCCGTCGCGGCGACAGGCCCATCCCCGCGGGAAATGCTCCCCCGACAGGGACGGAAGGGTTGTCGCAGTGGAGTTGCGCCGTGTGGAATTCAGAACACTGGGACGCGTCGAAGCCATCGGCGTCAACGGGACGATCCCGCTCGGCGGGCCCAAGCCGCGCACCATCCTGGCAGCCCTCCTGGTGAGCGCGAACACCCCCGTCACCATGGACCGGCTCTGCGACTTGCTGTGGGCCGGGAATCCACCGGCCTCCGCTCACGCGAACGTCCGCAGTTACGCGGCTCGGCTGCGCCGGACACTCAACGCGGCGTCGGAGGGTGACCGGCTCAGCCCCGGCCATCAGGGGTACCTCCTGCGGGTTCAGCAGGGCGAGCTGGATCTGCAGTCATTCCACGAGCTGGTGGCGCGCGGCCGGGCGGCCATGGCGCGCGGTGATCACGGGTCGGCGGCCGAAGGACTGCGCGCCGCACTGGACCTGTGGCGGGGTGCCGCCTTCGACGGCCTGGCGCATCACGACGCGCTGCAGATGGAGGTGTCGAGGCTGGACGAGTCCAGGCTGTCCGTCTTCGAGGACTACGCCGCAGTTCGCCTGGCCCTGGGCCAGCACGAGGAACTGGTACCGGCACTGCAGGCGCAGACAGCGGTGCACCCGCTGCGCGAGCGGCTGTGGGTCCTGCTGATGACCGCTCAGCATCGCTGCGGACGGCCGGCAGACGCACTGCGCTCCTACGCGCGGGCCCGTCGCGCGCTCCGCGACGAACTCGGACTCGACCCAGGAGCCGAACTCCGGCAAGCACACCAGGCCGTGCTCGCGCGCGATCCGTCCCCGGACGTCCGATCATCACCGGCCCCCGCCCGGCGGGGCGCGGGACCACGGTCCGCGGGCGGGTGGCCGATCTGCCAGTTGCCCACCGGGATACCGGACTTCGTGGGACGGGAGCCGCTGCTCGCCCTCGCGGCCGCGCTGTTGACCCCGTCGCGCGCCGAAGGCTCGTCGACTGCGGTGCCGACGGTGATCCTGACCGGTCTGCCCGGCGTGGGCAAGACCGCCGCTGCCACTCACCTCGCCCACCGGCTCCGCGACGCCTTCCCCGACGGGCAGCTCTATGTCGAGCTGGACGGCGCTCGCGCAGAGCGTCGCACCTCCGCCGCCGTCCTCGCGGATCTGCTGCTCAGCATCGGGGTGCCGGGATCGGCGATCCCCGAGGCCGAGTCCCAGCGGGCCGCGTTGTTCCGTTCGAAGCTCGCCGGCCGCCGCGTGCTGGTCGTCCTGGACAACGTCCTGGCCCCGTCCCAGATCCGGCCGCTGCTGCCCGGGGGAGACGGCTGTGCGGTCCTGATCACCAGTCGGGCGCGGCTCACCGCCCTTCCCGGCGCCCACCTGCTCGACGTGGAACCGCTGGACCACACCGACGGGCGCACCTTGCTGGACCGCATCGCCGACGCGCGACGCTTCGCGACCGAGCCCGAGGCGACCGAGCGCCTGCTCGCCGACTGCGCGGGCCTTCCCTTGGCGCTCAGGGTGGCCGGTGCCCGGCTCGTCGGGCATCCGCACCGCCCCGTGCGCTGGCTGGCCGACCGGCTGGCCGACGAGCAGCGCCGCCTGGGTGAGCTGCGCGCCGGAGACCTCGCTGTACGCGCCTGTGTCGCCACCGCCTATCACGGGCTCGCCCCGGACGCCGCCCGGCTGTTCCGCGCCCTCGGCCTGCTCCCCATAGGCGAGTTCGCGCACTGGACCCCCGCGGCCCTCCTGTCCGGCGAGGCCGAGCACGAGGAACCGGACGACCGCGTGGACGACATCCTCGACACGCTCGTCCACGCCAATCTCGTACGGGCCGACCGCACCGACCCGGCGGGCCGGCCGCGGTACCGCATGCACGATCTGCTGCGCGCCTACGCCGCGGAACGCGCCGCCGAAGAGGAGTCCCCGGCGCGGCAGCGGGAGATGGTCGCACGCGTCCTGGACGGCTGGCTGCGACGCGTCCGTGCCGCGGGCGAGAAGCTGGTCCACGCGGGAGCGGACGCGCAGATCGCCTGGCTGGAGTATGAGCGCAGCAGCCTCGT
Source organism: Streptomyces sp. NPDC006385 (assembly GCF_040612485.1). Lineage (NCBI taxonomy): Bacteria > Bacillati > Actinomycetota > Actinomycetes > Kitasatosporales > Streptomycetaceae > Streptomyces > Streptomyces sp. NPDC006385. Next base: position 15,843 of record NZ_JBEXQG010000082.1, on the reverse strand, counting down.
GGCCACCGTGGAAAGCGCCGCGCGCTCCGGGCACGGCGAGCGGGCGAGCCAACTCGCCGCCGCCTTGGACGACATCTGCCACCTGCGCAACTGGTGGGACGACTGGGAGCGCATGGCGCGGGCGGTGCTCGCCCGGGCGTCGGCCGACGGCGATCGCCGACGCATCGCCATGGCCCAGGGCTCACTGGCCCGTGCCGGCGCCGGACGTGGCCGGGCGGCGCAGGCGCTGCGCTGGTTCAGGTCCGCCATCGAGCAGGCGGACGCGCTGGGCGAGCGACGGCAGGCCGCGTACCTCCGCGTCTACTGCAGTTTCGCGATCGCGGACCGAGGCATGGCGGAGGAAGCCTGCGCCGATGCGTCCGCGGCGGTATCGGCGCTGTGCGCACTGGGTGACCTGCACGGCGCGGTGCTGGCGCTGCGCAGTCTGGGCTCGGCTCTCTTCTGCGGGCACCGCGAGGCCGAGGCGGAGCGGATCCTGAAGAGAGCGCTCAAGGCGGCGGAGCGACTGGGACAGCCTTTGGCGCTCGCCGATGTCCTGCAGGCGTTGGCCGTCACCGAGATCGCGCTCGGCCGGTACCGGTCGGCAGCCCGCCACCTGGAGCGGGCACTGCCCCACTACCGCGGGGTTCGCCACCGCCCCGGCGAGGCGTACGCGCTCCTCACCATCGGGCGGTTACGGCTCGCCCAGTACCCGGGGGACCCGGAGCGGGCCGCGGCGGCGCTCGGCCCGCTGACGCAGGCCGCAAAGGTGTTCTCCGAACTCGGCGAGGACCGTGGCGAGGCACTCACCGCCTTCATGCGGGGCCGCGCGTACGCCGCTCTCGGCGACCGGGAGCGCGCGCGAGGCAGCTTCGGCGCGGCGCTGACCGCATTCCGCCAACTGCGCATGCCCGACTGGGAGAAGCGCACCCGGCACGCACTCGACAGCCTCGGCCGCTGAGCCCGCCGGGACCGCCGCCACCTGCCGGCGCCACCGGGACCACCGGGACCGCCGGAACCGCCGGGACCGCCGGGACCACCGGGACCACCGGGACCGCCGTGCCCTGCGACGCCACGAGGGCTTTGTGCGTTTCGTGTGCGCCCGGCGTCCAGGGTGGAGGCAGTTTCCACAACAGGAGGCTCGGTGTACGAACTCGCCACGTCCGCTACCGAATTGGCCGCCACCAAAGTGATCCGCGAGGTGCTGGAGCACCACCGCAGACTGCGCACTGGCGGCTGCACCGGCAGGGTCTGCCCGCGGTGCCTACGGCACCACCGCGACGCGATCGCGGCGGCCATGGCGCGCGGCCGCACGATCGAATTCCTGCTCCCGGCCTTTCCCACCAAGTCCCCCAACCCGGCCAAGGTGCTCGGCCCGCTGCCGGACCTGGCCGAGGAACTCGCGCTGAGGTTCCTGGAGTCGCTCTGCGAGCGCATCGCCGACGCCTACCCGCCCGGTGCCCGCATCCGCATCTGCTCCGACGGTCGGGTCTTCAACGACCTGATCGGGGTGAGCGACGACAACGTCACCCGCTACGTCCACGAGCTCAACCGCATGATCGACCGGGTGGGCGCCACACATCTCGACCAGTTCACCCTGGACGACGTCTGTCCGGGCGACGACCACGCGCAGCTTCGCACCAGGCTCACGGCCGGCCGCGGCCCGCACCCGGACGAACTGCGCGCCGAGGTGCGCCGGGGCGGCGACCTGGTCCACATGTACCGGGGCATCACCCGGTTCATGCTGGAGGACCTGTCCGTCCCCGGGTACACCGGAAGCCGCGCCGCTCTGCAGCGCCGCAGCCGGGAACTGGCCTACGGCGTCATCGCCCGCAGCCGCGCCTGGGACGCACTGCTGGCCGAGCTGTTCCCGGACGCCGTCCGTCTCTCGATCCACCCCCAGCCGTGCAGCACGCGGAAGATCGGGCTCCTGCTCGCGGACACCCCCGATACCTGGCTCACGCCCTGGCACAGCGCCGCCGTCGACACCGGTGACGGGCGCTTCACCCTGATGAAGCGCGCCGAGGCGGAGGCGGCGGGGGCCCGGCTGGTGACGGCCCACGGGCGCCCCAGCCACTTCGTACTGCCTCGACCCGGCACCACCGGACACATACCCGTCTCCGCGACAGGAGCCCCCCACCATGCCCGTTGACCACGACCTGCTCGGCGACCGGCGTCTGAGGATCACCGCCCTCGAACCCTTCGGGGTCGCCGTCCACGCCCTCGACCGCGGCCGTCCGCCGACCGGGCTGCCCGTCGCGCCGCTGCGCGCCCTCGTCCGCGAGCACCGCCTGCTCCTGCTGCGCGACTTCGCGGCGTTCGCCGGGCCGGCCGAGCTCTCCGCGTACGCCGAGCGCTGGGGCGAGCCCGCCGTGTGGCCGTTCGGCACCGTGCTGGAACTCGTCCAGCAGCAGGACCCCGCCGACCACATCTTCGATCACACCCACATGCCGATGCACTGGGACGGCATGTACCGGGAGCACATACCCGAGTTCCAGATCTTCCAGTGCGTCCACGCGCCGGGCGAGGACAACGGAGGCGAGACCACCTTCTCCGACACCGCCGCCGTACTCGCCGACGCCGACCCGGCCACCCGCGCCCTGTGGTCCCGGGCCACCGGCACCTACCACCGGAAGATGGAGTACTACGACAGCACCACCGTCTCCCCCGTGGTGACGGCCCACCCGGTCCACGGGACGCCGGTCATCCGGTACAACGAGCCCACCGCCGAAGCCGGCGACGACTTCGTCAACCACCCCGACCTGGAGTTCTCCGGCCTCGCCGACGAGTCGGAGCTGGCCGAACTGCACCGCGGCCTGCGTGCCGCCCTCTACGACCCGGCCCATCTCTACGCGCACAGCTGGCGGACCGGCGACCTGGTGGTGACCGACAACTACACCCTGCTGCACGGCCGCAACGCCTTCACCAGCGGCGCGCCCCGGCATCTGCGCCGCGTACAGGTCCTCGGCGACCCGCCGCTGACCAACCCCGGGCTGGTCCGATGACGCGGCCGCGGACGACCACGAGCACCCCGGTGGCCGGGGCCGGCACCCCCCTGCCCGGGACCAACACGCTGATGACCGGGGACGAGTACCTGGAGAGCCTGCGCGACGGCCGCGCCGTCCATGTGGACGGCGAGCGGGTGAAGGACGTGACCAGGCACCCCGCGTTCCGCAACGCGGCCCGCTCCCTAGCCCGGCTCTACGACGCCCTGCACGACCCCGCCACCACCGACGTGCTCACCGGCGTGGACCCGGACACCGGCATCCGCACCCACCGCTTCTTCAAGCCCAGCCGCTCGGCCGCCGACCTCGTCCAGGCCGGGGAGGCGATCGCGACATGGGCCCGGATGAGCTACGGCTTCCTGGGCCGCACCCCCGAGTACAAGGCGTCCTTCATGGCCGGACTCGGCGTCAGCGCCGACTACTACGGCCCGTTCGCCGCCAACGCCACCGCCTGGTACCAGCGGTTCGCGAGCAAGGCGCTGCACCTCAACCACGTCATCATCAACCCGCCGATCGACCGCAAGCGGGCCATCCACGACATGGGGGACGTCTTCGTGCACGCCGTGCGCGAGACGGACGCCGGGGTGGTGGTCAGCGGGGCGAAGATGCTCGCCACCGGCTCGGCGCTGACCAACGCCGGTTTCGTCGCGCCGGTCGGCTCCGCCCAGTTGGAGAAGGGCAAGGCGGAGCGGTTCGCTGTGGTCTTCTTCGTGCGGATGGACAACCCCGGTGTGCGGCTCATCTGCCGCACACCGTACGAGCGGCGTGCCGAGAGCCCCTTCGACCATCCGCTCAGCAGCCGGTTCGACGAGAACGACAGCGTGTTGCTGCTGGACGAGGCGCTGATTCCCTGGGAGGACGTCCTCGTCCACCGCGACATCGAGCGCGCCACCGGCTTCTACGGCGTCTCCGGCTTCCCCAACCTCTACAACTTCCAGTCCGGGATCCGGCTGGGCGTCAAGCTGGAGCTGATGGCCGGGCTTCTCGCCCGGGCCGCCAGGGCGAACGGCACCGACGTCTTCCGCGGTGTCCAGGCCGGTCTGGGCGAACTCGTCACCCTGCGGGACCTGGTGGGGGCGCTCACCTCCGCCATGGCCCACGACCCCGAACCCGGCCCCGGCGGCACCGTCCTCCCCCGCCTGGAGCACGCCTCCGCGATGCGGATGGCCAACGCCCACGTCTGGAACCGGGTGCACGAACTCTTCGAGACCCTGCTCGGCGGGGCACCCCTGGTCGTTCCCTCCAGCGCCCGCGACCTCACCGACCCGGAACTGCGTCCGCTCATCGACCGCTACTACCGGGGCGCCGACTCCTCCGCGCTGGAGCGGATCAAGCTCTTCAAGCTGGTCTGGGACGCCATCGGCACCGAGTTCGGTGCCCGCCACGAGCTGTACGAGCGCAACTACTCCGGCAACGGCGAGCAGGTCCGGCTGGACGCGCTGCGCTGGGCCACCCGCCGCGGCAGCCTCGACCGCTACGAGGCGCTGGTCCAGGAGTGCCTGGACGACTACGACACCGACGGCTGGCGCCGGGGCCCCTGGCTCGGACCCGAGCAGGACTGAGACCCGAGCAGGACTGAGACCCCGAGCACGCGACCGAGTCCCCGAGCTCGAACGAGACCCGAGCACGCACGAGAAAGGAGCGGACCATGTGCGGAATCACCGGCTGGGTCGACTTCTCCCGCGATCTCACCGCCGAGGCCACGACGCTCGACGCCATGGTGCGGACCCTCGTCCGCCGCGGCCCCGACGCCGGCGGCGGCTGGCTGGACACCCATGCCGCGCTCGGCCACCGGCGGCTGGCCGTCATCGACCTGGAGGGCGGCGCCCAGCCCATGGCCACCCCGGAACGCGGCCCGCGCGGCGACCTGCCGCGCGCCGTGATCTCCTACGGCGGCGAGATCTACAACTACCGCGAGCTGCGCGGCGAACTCGCCCTGCACGGGCACCGGTTCGCCACGGCCAGTGACACCGAGGTGGCATTGCGCGCCTACCTGCAGTGGGGCGCCGACTTCGTGCACCGCCTCAACGGCATGTACTCCCTCGCGATCTGGGACACCGCCCGCGAGGAACTCCTCCTCGTCCGCGACCGCCTCGGCGTCAAACCCCTCTACTACCACCCCACACCGCAGGGTGTGATCTTCGGCTCGGAGCCCAAGGCGATCCTGGCCAACCCGCTGGTCAGGCCGAGTGTTTCCGCCGAGGAGCTCTGCGACGCGCTGCTGTTCCTGCGCACCCCCGGCCGGGTGCCGTTCCGCGGCATGCGGGAGCTCAAGCCCGGCCATCTGCTGAGGGTCGGCCGCGACGGACTGCGCGAGGAGCGCTACTGGGCGCTCGAAGCCCGCCCGCACACCGACGACCTGCCCACCACCACGGCCACCGTCCGCGAGTTGCTGGACGACATCGTGCCCCGTCAGATGGTCGCGGACGTCCCCCTGGTCGCGCTGCTCTCCGGCGGTCTGGACTCCAGTACCGTGACCGCCCTGGCCCAGCGCGTCCGCGCGGCCGAAGGCGGGCGCATCTCCACGTTCGCCGTCGACTTCACCGGCCACAGCGAGAACTTCCTGGGCGACCCCATCCGCCCCACCCCTGACGGCCCCTACGCCCGCGCGGTCGCCCAGCATGTCGGCAGCGACCACCGCACGATCACCCTGGACCGGACCCGGCTTCTCGACCCGGCCGTGCGCCGGTCCGTGCTCGCGGCCTGGGACCTGCCGTTCAACTTCGCCGACCTGGACGTCTCGCTGCACCAACTCTTCGCCGCCGTCCGCGAGCACGCCCCGGTGGCACTCTCCGGTGAGGGCGCCGACGAGGTGTTCGGCGGTTACCTGTGGTTCTCCGACCCCGCGGCCCGTGCGGCGGAGACCTTTCCCTGGCTGAAGCTCGGCGCCCACCGCGGACTCGACCCACGCGCGCTGTTCCGCCCCGGGTTCGTGGCGGGCATCGACCTCGCCGCGTACCAGGCCGACCTGTACCGCGGTGCGCTGGCCGAGGTCCCCCAGCTGGAGGGCGAGGACCCGGAGGAGCGGCGCACCCGTGAACTCGGCTACCTCACGCTCACCCGCTGGCTGCCCATCCTGCTCGACAAGAAGGACCGGATGGGCATGGCGCACGGCCTGGAGGGGCGGGTGCCGTTCTGCGACCACCGCCTCGTCGAGTATCTCTTCAACGTCCCCTGGGCGATGAAGACCTGCACCGGCCAGGAGAAGGGCCTGCTCCGCGAGGCCGTCGCCGACCTGCTGCCGCGGTCCGTGCTGCGCCGCACCAAGGCGGCCTACCCCTCCATCCAGGACCCCGCCTACGACCGCGCCCTCATCGACAGCCTCACCACCGCGGCCGTAGGCGACGACGCCCCGCTCGCCGACCACCTGGACCCGGGCGCCGTGCGCCGCCTCACCGACAGGACCAGGACCGGCAGCCTCTCCGAGTTCGAACGCATCCTCCTGGAGTCCACCGTCCGCCTCGGCGACTGGCTGCGCACCTACCGGGTGGACGTCGACCTGGACACCGACCGCCTCACCCCGCAAGGAGTCAACTGATGGCACAGCCCCCCTCTCTGATACCGGCGATCGAGATCCGGCAGACCGGCGGCCCCGACGTCCTCCTCCCCGTCGACAGACCTGCTCCCGGCAGGCCCGGGGAGGGCCAGATCCTGGTCGAACTCGCCGCCGCGGGCGTCAACTTCATCGACATCTACCGCCGCGAGGGCCGCTATCCGCTGCCGCTGCCCGCCGTGCCCGGTGAGGAGGGCTCCGGCACGGTGCTGGCCGTCGGTCCGGGCGTCACCCGGTTCTCGGTCGGCGACCGGGTCGCCTGGACCACGGTCCTCGGCAGTTACGCGGGGCAGGTCCTCGTCCCCGAGGACAAGGCCGTCGTCGTCCCCGACGGCATCGACCTGCACACCGCCGCCGCCGCACTCGTCCAGGGCATGACGGCCCACTACCTGGTCAACGACTCCTACCGCGCCCAGTCCGGGGAGACGGTGCTGGTGCACGCCGCCGCGGGTGGAGTGGGGCTGCTCCTCACCCAGTTGCTGGGGCAGCGCGGGGTGCGGGTGCTCGGCACGGTGTCCACCGACGAGAAGGAGAAGCTGGCGACCGCCAACGGCGTGGACCAGGTCATCCGCTACGACCGCTGCGAGGACCTCGCGGCGGAGGTCCGGCGCCTGACCGACGGTGAGGGCGTGCACGCGGCGTACGACGGCGTCGGCGCCGCCACCTTCGACGCCAGTCTGGACAGCCTGCGCCGCCGGGGCACGCTGGTCGTCTTCGGCGGCGCCAGCGGCCCCGTGCCGCCCGTCGACGTGATGCGGCTGCTCTGGGGCGGCTCGCTGACCCTGACCCGGCCCTACCTGGAGCACTTCCGGGCCACCGTCGAGGAGTTCACCTGGCGGGCCGGTGAGGTCTTCACCGGCATCGCCGACGGAAGCCTGCGCATCACCATCGGCGCCACATACCCGCTCGCCCGGGCCCGGGACGCGCACGCCGACCTGGCCGCCCGCCGCACCACCGGCAAGCTGCTCCTCGTCCCGTGACCCGTCCCCTCCCCCTACCGGCAGGAGAACCCCCCATGGGCACCATCGTCGGCGCGGGACTGCTCTCCCACGCGCCCGTCATCATGTTCCCCGAGTCGCTGCGCGTCGAGGCCAACGGTGGCCGCGACTTCACCCTCGCCACCGGCCTCGCCCGGCTGCGCCGCGAGGTGGTCGACACGACCGACCACGACGCCGTGCTCGTGTTCGACACGCACTGGGCCACCACCACCGAGACCGTCATCACCGCCCATGCCGACCGTTCCGGGTACTTCACGTCCGACGAGATGCCCAGCGAACTCAGCCGGATCCCCTACGCCATCCCCGGAGACCCCGAGCTGGCCCACGCCGTGGCCGCGACGGCCGAGAAGGACTCCCTCTGGCTGACCGCCAACGACGACCCCCACCTCCCCCTCCAGTACGCCACCCTCAACCTCTGGAGCCACCTCGGTCGCCCCGACGTGCCATGGCTCTCCATATCGGTCTGCCAGACCGCGACCACCGAGGACTACCTGCGCGTCGGATCGGCCCTCGCTCAGGCCGTCGCCGGGCTCGCCCGGCGTGTGCTGGTGATCGCCTCCGGTGGCCTCTCCCACCGCTTCTGGCCCCTGTCCGAACTCCGCGACCGGATGGCCGGGGACCTGGCCAACATCGTCACTCCCGAGGCCCGGACCGCCGACGAACAACGCATCGCCTGGCTGGAGGCCGGCCGCCACGACAGGGTCGTCGCCGCCATGCCGGAGTACCGCCGGCACGCCCCCGAAGGCCGCTTCGGCCACTACCTGATGCTCGCGGGTGCCCTCGGCGGTTCCCGGTGCACCGCCCCGGCCCGCCGCTACGGCGAGTACGAGAGCGCCATCGGCACCGGCCAGGTGCATCTCTGGTTCGACCGCCCTGCCGAGGGCTGGACCGGCTGAACCGAAGCGTCATCCCTCCCGCTCGACGACAAGGAGACCCGGTGGCGATCGATCCCCAGCAACTGCGCACCTGCCTCGGCCACTTCGCCACCGGTGTCACCGTCGTGAGCTGCGCGGTGGGCGACACCCTCCATGGCGCCACGGTGAACGCCTTCACCGCCGTCTCTCTGGACCCACCGCTCGTCCTGGTCTCCCTCGACCGCGCGTCGAAGGCCGCCCGCCTGCTGCCCGGCCGCCCGTTCACCGTCAACGTGCTGGCCGAGGAGCAGCGCCACCTCGCGCTCCGGTTCGCGGGCAGACAGGAGACCCCCACGCCTTCTCCCCGCTGGCAGCCCGCGCCTGGGCCCCTGGCCCCCGCCCTCCACGGCTCGCTGGCCACGTTCTTCTGCTCGCCCTGGGCCAACCATGACGGCGGCGACCACGTCCTCTTCCTGGGCCGCGTCGAACATGCCGCCCAGCTCCCCGACGCCCAGCCCCTGATCTTCTACCGCAGCGCCTTCCACTGTGGCGCACTGTGACCCAGAAACGGGTGAGAGGCCGTTCCGGAACACCCGAAACGGCCTCTTACCTGCGCGCCCAGTGATCGCCGATGGCGGTTACCGCAGCACGGGACTGATCACCCCGCACCGTCGTGAACCCGGGCAGGCAGAACTTCCGGCCTGGAAAGAGGAGCGCAACCGCTCGCACCGCAAAGTCCCCGCCCGCGTCGAGCACACCATCGCCGCACCGGCCGGGCAGAGAAGGCGAGGGTCCACGGCAGTCGCCCCGCCGACAGCCAGCGACGAGATCACGCTCCGGCTTGGCGCATCGTGCCGCCACTAGTCGGCTGAGGACGTCGCGGACCTCCTCGTTGGCGAGCTGACGTCCGGGCCGCCCTCCAGGAACCGGAAGACGGCGGGCAGCAGGGGACATGAGGCCGCGCCGACGGAGGTGCGCCGGGCCGCTGAGGAACCGTGGGTTTCCGGGGCGGGCCGCACGGCGCCACTCGCGCGAGGGGCCGCCGGTGAACGGTGCAGCGCGGGCGTCGAAGCGGGATGCTCGGCCTCCTCAATTACTTGTTCGTTCTGATTCATCACGCACCGCCAAACAGGCCACACACCGCTGGTAACCTCACGGTGACCAGCGGCACATACAGCCTGCACGAGGGGATAGGGGAGCGTGTCCAGGCCGATCAGCGGTTTCTCCGTCACCGGGAATGCGCCGGCGCTCGTGCATCCGCTCTCGGCTGACCATGACTGACGCGCCCACGGAACCACCCGCCCGCTCACCCATCGCACGTCGGCGCGCCATGTGGGGTGCGGTCCGCGATGAATTCGCCGTGCTCCTGGCTCGGCGTGGCGCCCAGAAACTCGTCCGCCGTCTCGGGCTTCGCCCCCAGGACGGGCTGCAGCAGCTGGTGGAGGCGATTGAGCGCGAGCGGGGCCGCCGCATCATCATCAGCGAGAAGCCGCTGACGGCCGAGCTGTCGGGACTGTGTATCGAAACCCGGCACGCCGACATCATCTTCGTGGACAGTTCGGCCACCACTCCCCTGCTGCGCCTGGTGATTGTGCTGCACGAGCTGCGCCACCTGCTCCATGACACGGGCGGCCGACGCCAACGCCTGATGCAGGCGGCCGGCGGACTGCTGGAGCGCTGGCACCTGCGCGCGCCGCGGGCCGCTGCCCCTCGCGATCCCGACCACAGTGTGTTCAGCACTGTGGCCCTGGCCGCCCTCGCTCCGGGGCTGCCGCAGGATCTGGTGCGGGAGATCGTGGAGCGCGGCCACCCGGTGCATGGGCGTGCCCCGCATCACGACCCACTGGACATCGGCGAGGTGTTCGCCCGCGAGGTGCTTACGATGCTGGCGATCCACGACGACCCCACAGGGCTCGGCGCGATCGCTTCCTCGCTCGACCACCGGCGAACCGGCATCTGATGACCGAGGCTGCCCTCACCGTCGTGAACCTCCTGATCGCGGCCGTGTGCGTGAGCGTGGGCACGGCCAAGGCGATGGCCGCACGCAACACACCGGACACCGCCCTGAAGATCACATCGTCGGTGCTGCTGCACGCCGCCGTGGTGTACCTGCTGTCCGCGCCCGCCCTCTACCGTGCGGTCGGAGCCGCCGTCGGCCTGCCAAGTCTGCCGTCCTTGCTGGTCAGCGTGATGATCCTGCTGTGCGTGGGGCACGCGCATCTGCTGACCGTGCTGTGGCATCCGCGCCGCCGGACACCCGATGCCCTGCGTCGCTCGGTCCTCGCCTGGGTGCCGTTCTATTCGACGGCCGTCGCCGCCATGGCCGGGCTTTTCTTCGCCGGTGACCTGAGCGGCCCGGCCCGGCCGCTGTCCTTCGCCACTGCCTACGCTCATGTCCCGGAGACGCTGGCCTTCGAGCTGGTGTACCTGACCGCCCTGGTGGTCGGCATCGTCGCCACGGTCCGCCAGTGTCGCGGGCCCGACGGCGTCATCGCGCTGCCCGAGCGGCCCGAACTCTCCAACAGTCTGCGGCTGTTCGCCTTGGCCGTCGCCTTGGACCTGGTGTACGTCGCCGGGACCGCCACTGCCGTACTGGCGGCCTCGCGGGGGCAGCACCGGCTCGACCTCCTCGCCGGACTCGGCTCCGTGGCCAGCAGCACCAGTGCTCTGGTCGCCAGTTGGGGCCTGGCCAAGCCCGCCCTCGCCGCGCGTGCCGCCGAGCGCCGGGACTACACGGCGCTGTTGCCCCTGTGGGAGGCCTTGACGGGCCGGCCCAGGCGCCGCGGCGGGTGGTGGAACAGCCGTTACGCCCTTACCGACCTCGTCGTGGAGATCCTCGACGAGATCCGCGTCCTGCACCCATGGATCAGCGGCGATGTCGACGCAGCGGTACGCGCCGAACTTCACCGCGCAGGTCAGCTTTCAGGAGGACATACCGGTGGCAGGCCCGACCCGCCGCGGCCGTCCGGCCCCGTCGACGTCTCGGCACTGACCATGGCGGTGGCACTGCGGCAGGCGCGGCGTCTGCGCGAGCAGTGCGGCCATCGAGCGCCGAAGGCAGCGCCGCGATGCGCCGGCCCATCCGTGAGTGCCTGGGACGGGGTACCGGCCATGCGCCAGCGCGCCCACCTCGTCAAGGTCGCCGGGTACTTGGAAGATCCGCTCGCGGTAGCGGCGTTCGGGCGCCTCGCGCCGTCCATCGCCAGGTACGCCGGAGCGGACGCGGGGTCCACACAGCCTGGGCCGTCCGGCCGGTAGCCGCACGTGGCTGACGCCACGCGGTGGTGAGGATTGGTCCCGCACACACCACGGGCAGTGATCACTGTGTCCATCTCTGTGAAGGGATTCACCGTGACCATCGCGCCTCATCCGATCCCCAAGGCGGCGGGCTCGCTTCCGCTCCTGGGCCACGCGATACCTCTGCTGCGCGACAACCTCGGCTTCATCGACTCTCTGCGCAGCTACGGGCGACTCGTGGAGATCCGCCTCCAGCCCGGTCAGTCCACGATCGTCGTCAATGACCCGGTCCTGATTCGGGCCATGCTGGTCGATCTTGCCCTCACACTCGACAAGGGGCGCTTCTTCGAGAAGATGGGCCAGTTGCTGGGCGACAGCGTCGTCACCGCCGCCGGCGCCGAGCACGTCCGCAAGCGGCGCCAGCTGCAGCCGGCCTTCCGCCGCACTGAGACGGCCCGGTACGTGGACCTGATGCGCGACCAGGTCAGCGCCGTCACCGACAGCTGGCAGCCCGGCCAGGTCCTCGACGTCCGCGAGGTGATGGTCAAGCTCTCGCTGGACATGCTCGCCGCGACGGTGTTCTCGGGCAGCATCGACGAGGACGCCTTCGACGAGCTCCGCCACAGCCTGTCCGTGGTCATGAACGGGGTCGGCGCCCGCATCATGCTGCCGGACTGGGTGGAGAAGCTGCCGCTGCCCGCCAACCGCCGCTTCACCGCCGCCCGCGACGCTGTGCGCGCGACCATCGACGCCGCCGTCACCGAGTTGCGCGCCGCCGACCGGGACAGCGGCGACATGCTCTCTCTCCTGTTGAAGGCCACGGACGAGGAGACCGGGCAGCCACTGACCGCGCATCAGATCTGCTCGGAGATCCTCACCCTGGCCGTCGCCGGTACCGAGACCACTGCCTCCGTCCTGTCCTGGGTCCTGTACGAGCTCGCCCGCCACCCAGACATCGACGCGCGCGTCCAGGACGAACTCGACACCGTCCTCGGCGGCCGGCCCGTCGTCTTCGAGGACCTCGCCCAACTGCCCTACCTGGAGCGAGTGATCCGGGAGGCGCTGCGCCTGCACCACACGGGCTGGCTGGTCACCCGCCGCACGCTCGAGCCGACACGCCTGGGCGAGTGGGAGATCCCGGCCGGCACCGAGCTGGCGTACTGCCAGCACGCCCTGTTCCGTGACCCCACCCACTTTCCGGACCCGCTCGCCTTCGACCCCGACCGGTGGCTCGACGAGACTCAGCAGCTGCCTGACGGAGCCTTTCTGCCCTTCGGGGCCGGCAAGCACAAGTGCATCGGGGACCGGTTCGCCTTGGCCGAGATCACCACCGCGGTGGCCACACTGACCCGAGTCTGGCAACTCGAACTCGTTCCCGGGCAGAGCATTCGGCCCGTGGCACGCGCGACGGTCCGTCCCAGTTCCCTCCGGATGACCACGCGGCCCCGCGCGGCGGCCTGACGCTCCCGCCATGTTTCCGGTCCCCACCGGCCAGTTCTACGTGAATCGTCCCTGTTCGCCTCAGGAGGCACATGCCCACGGGCCCCGCCAACCGGCGCGGGCCCTTTGGCTGTTCGGGGATCAGCGGTCCGCTTCCGGGGGGAGGACCTGATCCAGCTCGGGCAGCACGGTGGGGAGAATCGCGGTGAGCAGATCCGGCATCTTACCGGGGTCAGCCGCCCCGCGCAGCGACACCGCCTCGACGTCACGGGCACGCAGTTGCGCCCAGGTGTTCACGGCGCGCAGCGCCGCCCGCAGCTGGTTGACCAGCGGAGCCACGTAGGCGGCCAGCGCCTCGCCTTCGCTGAGGGAGCACCATCCCACCGGCACGTTGAAGGCACGTTCCAGCGCGGCCGCCACCTCGCGGCCGGGCTCGTTTCGGCCACTTTCGAGATGGGCCACGGCGGCGTACGTGAGGCTCCCGTCCGCCATGGCGGCGATCGTGCGGAGCGAGTGCTTCTTGCCGCGCGCGTCGCGCCGCGTCTCCCGTAGGAATCGAAGGCGTTCGCTGAATCGGGGGCGCTCGTGGTCGGGCGTTCCTCCCTGGAGCCGGAGGGCGATCCTGTCCGGGGTGATGCCGGTGGCGTAGCTGGCGGCTTCCACGTTCACGAGCCGGTCCCAGGTCAGGTCCAGCTGGTGGAGGAGTTGGGTTCCCGCTGCCCAGACGGGGGTGAAGGCATCCTCCTCGACAGCCGGCATACCGGCAGCGTCTGTCACCTGTCGCTCTCCCAGGTTGGGGCGGTGCGTCGGAGGGGGTGGCCCACCGAGGCTACCGCTCGTGGGCCCGGCGCAAGGGCTTGCTGGGTGATCGTACGTTCCACCGTCGCGTCCGCACCACGATCGTTTACAGATGTTGACAGTGATGGGGACGAGTCGCCAGGATCAGGACTGGAGATCACTCCCAACTGGCGGTCCTGGCAGGGCTTTCCGGCATGCCCGGGCCGGCCCTTCTTGCGGTGATCTTGTCCGGCCGGGTTCGGGCCGAGCCGTCCGCCCGCAGGGCGGAGCAGCGGAGCAGGACCGGGCAGAGCAGACGACCATGACCGCGGAGGCGGCAGTGACGACGGCGACAGGTCACTCGGAAACCACGAGCGGTGCACTCCTCTCGCCCCGGCTGCCCATCGGATGGGGCTCCCGCCCCGTGGCAGCCGACCCTGCACGGCTCCCGCCGGCGGCTCCGCTCTTGGCGCGCCTGGGAGTACTCGGCGTGATGCACGGCGAGGCATGTGACCGTGATGCGGGCCGGGGCGACGCCTGTGACCGATGACATCTGGAGCGGCGCGGTGCCCAGCGCCGGCGGGCTGTGGCTCACCCCGGCCGGCCAGACCTGGGATGCCGTCCGGTTGCCGAGCCAACTCGGCCTGTGCGCCCTCAGCGCCGTGCCGGGCAAGCTCGGCGCTGTTCTCATGGCGCCGCACAGCCGCCGCATGTACTTCCTCGTCCCCCCACGAACCACGACCTCCTGGAACCTGCCGCACAGCACGGCGCTGAGCGAGGCCGACCACGTCGCTCTGCCCCCGGCGCATCGCGGGCGGCCGCCCGGCCCGCACTGGTTCATCCCGCCTCGGCACGGCCGCGTCCACACGCGCACCGACCAACTCCATGCCGCAGTCCAAGTCGCCCTCGGACTGCGGCCCGGCCGGCCGCAGGAGGATCAGCCGAACCTCGCCGGGCTCAGCCTCGACCAGGTCCAGGGGCGCAACTGCGCTCTGTGCAACGCCCCTCTCGTCCGGGCACGCAGGACCGGGACTTTCTGCACGGGAACCGGGTTGCTCACCGAGCCCGTCGAACTGTGGTCCTGTGAACCGCGTTGCGGTCCGCACCACTAGTCCTCTTGCTGGTCGTCCCCTTGCCGCTCGTCCCCTTGCTGCGACTCGGAGCCGAGCCGACCGGGTGCTGAACGCCGTCCCTGCCACCCTCCCCCAGAAACGCCGACCGTGGAGACCCGCTCCAGCCAGAGACAGCTTCCCGACCGCCTCGTCGGCGGCAGCACGCGGGGGGGGACAGTGCCCCCGCCCGGGTGGGCTGGCGACCGCATCCGACGCGGGATCCACCATGACGAAGGAACCCGACCATGACCAAGCCCGATCTCTTCGGCCGGTTCGAGGAGGCAATGGCGCTGATCGCGGAGATCTCGCGATCACTGACCAGCACGCGCGGCGGGGTCCGCCGGATCGACGCCAAAGCACGGCAGCGGCTGAGCGACCGAACCGTCACCGAGTCGGCCGAACACTCGCGGCGGCTGTGAGGCCCCACGACCGCTCTTGGAACGTCCGTGCGGCGAGCAGCCGTTGCACGGTGGAGCCGCCTGCTGAGCGTGCGGCACCCGTGTGACGCCTGGCCGCCCGTGCAATGCTGCGCTGCATGCATCACTAAACGTCCCGGCGAGCTGGTGGTTGCCGTTGTCCTTGTATGGGGGCGGATGAGTGAAGTGGGTTGGTGGGCGGCTGAGTTGGAGTCGGTATCCGGCCGGGTGACGGCCCGCACTTCCGGCGCCTGCTCGTACAGCTCGCCGTCGGATATGTCTCGATCGACCGCCCCCAGGCCGCACCCCACCTCGCGAGCATCCTCATCCGGACCCGATGCTCACCAAAGAGACAGAACCTAGCCGACACCTAGTACTGCTTGGTCAGGTTGATTCGCCGGTGGCGTGTCCGTTTGATCGGGTGTGTCGTTGACCGGGTGTGCTGGGTGGGGAGTTGGCCGTGGTCCGGTGT
>NZ_JBEXQG010000081.1:0-35026 GCF_040612485.1 Streptomyces sp. NPDC006385 | reverse complement strand
TCCTTGACCTCGTCCCACAGCGCGGCGTGGGTGAGGGTCTCCTCGACCAGGTCGTCGAGGTTGCCCTTGAAGCCGCCCACCCGGGGGCCGTAGGCGATGTTGTCGTAGATCGACTTGGGGAAGGGGTTGGGCTTCTGGAAGACCATCCCGATGCGGCGGCGCACCTCGATGGGGTCGACGTCCTTCCCGTACAGGTCCTCGTCGTGGTAGCGGATTTTACCCGCCACACGCGCGGTCGGCACGAGGTCGTTCATCCGGTTGAAGCAGCGCAGCACCGTGGACTTGCCGCAGCCGGACGGGCCGATCATCGCGGTGATCTGCTGGTGTCCGATGGTCATGTTGACGTCGCGGACGGCCTCGTGGTCGCCGTAGAAGACGGACAGGCCGCCGACCTCGAAGACCGGGCTCGTCAGCGGAGGGGCGTCCCGGAAGGTGACCTGCGGGGTCTTCGTGCCGCCGCTGGGGGCGTCGGAGGAGGTGGTCATGGCGGTCTCCTGCGGAGAGGTGGCGGTGGTGACGAGGCTGTTGGTTGTCTGCGGCATTCGGGTCACCACCGGCGGGAGTAGCGGTTGCGGAGCCAGATCGCGGCGGCGTTCATCAGCAGCAGGAGCCCAAGGAGCAGGATGATGGCCGCGGCGGCCAGGTGGTGGAACTCTGTGCGGGACTGGCTGATCCAGTTGTAGATCTGCACCGGGAGCACGGTGTACTCGCTCTGCAGCCCTTCGGGGTTGAACATGACGAACGTGACGGCACCCAGCATGATCACGGGGGCTGCCTCGCCGATCGCCCGGGACAGGGCGAGGATCGCGCCGGTGGCCATGCCCGGCACGGCGGCGGGCAGCACCTGGCGCCAGATGGTCTGCCACTGGGTGGCCCCGAGCGCGAGGGACGCGTGCCGGATGGACTGCGGCACGGCCCTGATGGCCTCCCGCGAGGAGATGATCACCACGGGCAGCACCAGCAGGGACAGCGTCAGCGCGGCGGTCAGCACCGTGGTGCCGAGCCCAAACTGCCGGGCCAGCAGGCCCAGTCCGAGGATGCCGTAGATGATCGACGGAACGGCGGCCAGGTTCTGGATGTTGAGCTCGATCAGCCGGTTGTACCAGCGGTTCGAGTCGGCGTACTCCTCCAGGTAGATCGCCGCCATGATGCCGGTCGGCAGGCAGAACAGTGCGGTGAAGGAGATGACCCAGATCGTGCCGAAGATCGCGGACTGGGCGCCGGCGTTCTCCGGCCGGCGGATGGAGGGGAAGTTCTCCCACAGCCGCGAGTCCAGCCGCGGCCACGCCTCGACCAGGATGTACGACATCAGCGAGACGAGGAAGACGATACCGAGGGCCAGGCAGGCCAGGAGCACCCAGCGGAACAGGCTCTCGCCCGGGCGCCACCGGGGGCCGGCCAGCGGACTGCGGCCGGAAGCCGGCGCCGGCTTCTGCAATACGGGGGCGGTCATTCGTACACCTCCCGGTACTTGCGCACCAGACGAATGCTGATCATGTTCATCAGGAATGTGGCCAGGAAGAGCAGGGCGCCCACCGCGAAGATGGTGTTGTAGGCGATCGAGCCGACCGGCACGTCGCCGGAGGCGGCACGTGCGATGAAGGCGGTCATCGTCTCCATCTCGACCAGCGGGTTCACGGTGAACTCCGGTGTCGAACCCGCCGCGATGAGAACGATCATGGTCTCGCCGACGGCCCGGGAGATGCCCAGGACGCAGGCGGCGACGATGCCGGACAGGGCCGCGGGAACGACGACACGGACCGAGACCGTGCGTTTGCCCGAGCCCAGCGCGAACGCTCCGTCGCGCAGCGCGTGGGGCACCGCGGACAGCGCGTCCTCGGTGAGCGAGGCGATGGTCGGCACGATCATGACGCCCATGACCAGACCGGCCGCGAGACCGTTGCGCACCGAAACCGACCAGTCGCTGGGCAGGACGTCCTGCAGCAGGGGCGTGATGAACGCCAGCGCGAAGAAGCCGTAGACCACGGTGGGAATGCCGGCCAGGATCTCCAGGCTGGGCTTGAGGACCTTGCGGAGGCCGGGCTTGGCGTACTCACTGAGGTAGATCGCCGCGCCGAGACCGACCGGGATCGCGACCAGCAGCGCGATGCCTGTGATCACGAGCGTGGCGGCCACCAGGGGCAGCACACCGAAGTGCTTGTCGGCGAACAGCGGGGTCCACTTGGTGCCGGTGAAGAACTCGCCCAGGTCGACGTTGTCGAAGAACTCAACGGCCGGGGGGATCAGTGAGACGACGATGCCCACCGTGGTGGCGACCGAGACCAGGGCCGCGGTCAGCAGCACGCCCTTGATCGCGGCTTCACCGTAGCGCGGGCGTGTCCGCCGCAGGGACTGATGCCCAGTCCCTGCGGCGGACTGAGTGGTGGAGCCGGTCACTTGGCGGCTTCCTTCAGCTTCGCCAGGTTCGCCTCGAGCTCCTTCTCCTGCTCGGCGTTGAGCGGGATGAACTGGGCGTCTTCAGCGATCTTCTTGTTGTTCTCGACGTAGTACTCGACGAAGTCGAGCACCTGCTTCTTCTTCAGACCCGCGTCCGAGGGGTAGATGTAGAGCTGCCGGCCGAGCGGCTTGTACGAGCCGTCCTGCACGCTCTCGACGCTGGGCGTGACACAGCCGTCACCGCCGTCGATGTCGAGGACCTTCACCTTGTCCTTGTTCTCCTCGTAGTAGGAGTAGCCGAAGTAGCCCATGCCGCCCTTGGTCCCGGACACGCCCGTCACGGTGACGTTGTCGTCCTCGGTACCGCTGTAGTCGGTGCGGGAGGCGCCCTCCTCACCGTTGATGGCCTCGGTGAAGTAGTCGAAGGTGCCGGAGTCGGTGCCCGCGCCGAAGAGCTTCAGCGGCTCATTCGGGAACTTGGGGTCGACCTGATTCCAGTTGTTGACCTTGGAGCCGGGCTCCCAGATCTTCTTCAGCTGCTCGACGGTGAGGCACTTGGCCCAGGTGTTGTCCTTGCTGACCACGACGGAGAGTCCGTCGTTGGCGACCGCGAACTGCTCGTACTTGACGTTGTTCTCTTCGCAGGTCTTGACCTCCTCGTCCTTGATCGGACGCGAGGCGTTGGAGATGTCGGACTCACCGACGCAGAACTTCTTGAAACCGCCGCCGGTGCCGGACGTGGCCACCGTAACCCGGACCTCGTTCTTGCCCGGCTCCTCGGCATAGAACTCAGCCGCCGCACTCGTCAGCGGAGCGACCGTGCTGGACCCGTCGATCAGCACCTTGCCCGACAGCCCATCACCGGAGCCGCCGGCGTCACCGCCGCCACACGCACTCGCGGCCAGCATCACAGCAGCCGTCAGGGCCAGTGGAGCCTTGGCCCGGCGCAACGAAGTGGGAATGTTCACGTGACTCTCAATCCTCGTGTCTGCCGGAGCTTTCCGGCCGTCTGGATGAGTGCGCGGTGCGCGCCGCTCGGACACTTGGATCGAAGCCAGTCTATGTGAACAGAAGGTGTACGAGACCCTTCCCTCGCATGAATCATAGCGGTTTATCTATATAGAAGGATCTTGTTATGGAGATTCGGGAGATGACTACAAGCCCCTGACCTGGCCTTTTATGGGGGCACGGGCGGCCCGGACCAGTAAGGCGCAGGTAAGTGAAAGCTAGCCTCACGGGTCGACGCGCACGCTTCGGGCAGGCAGTGTTCGGCCGGGGTTCACCTTACGGACGCCCCCGGATGGAGGACAGCCCTCTAGCGTCACGCATCGATCGCCGCCTATGTTCAGGCGGCTGGGAACCCCTACTTCGATCGCGTGGAGGCAACCGTGCTTGACCAGTCCGGCGACCGCACCGGGAGCGGCATCGAGCTGCCCGTGCTCCCCAGCCACAACACCGCTCGCTCTGCGCTGACCTGCCGCTACCGCTGTGGCGACGCGTGCGCGCACGACGCACCCAACCGTTCGCTGAATCCGTACTTCGGCGATGTCGTGAAACGGGCGCTGTCACGCAGAGGAGTCCTCAAGGGGGCCGCGGTGATCGCTCTCGCGAGCGGTGCCGCTGGTGCGGCGACGGCACCTGCGGCTGCCGGCCAGGGACGGCCGTCCGGCTGGCGCTCCCCGCGTGGCCTGGACTTCGCCCCGGTTGCCCCGAACACCGCCGACGCCGTCGTCGTTCCCGAGGGATACGGCCAGCAGGTCGTGATCCGCTGGGGCGACCCGGTCCTCACCGCAGCTCCCCGCTTCGACGCCCGTAAGCAGAGCGCACGGGCGCAGGCACGGCAGTTCGGATACAACGCCGACTACATGGCCCTGCTGGACGTCCCTCACCGGCGTGACCAGCAACTGCTCGTGGTCAACCACGAGTACACCAACGAAGAGATCATGTTCTACGGCTACGACCCGGCCGCCCCCACCCGCGAACAGGTCGAGACCGCCTGGGCTGCCCACGGCCTGACCGTCCTCGTCGTACGCGAGGACGGCCGCTCGGGCCGGCTGTGGCCGGTCGTGGGTGACGTCCTCAACCGCCGCATCACCGCAACCACCCCCTTCGCCCTCACCGGCCCGGCGGCCGGCAGCGCCTTGTTGCAGACCAACGCCGACCCCACGGGACGCATGGTGCTCGGCACCCTCAACAACTGCGGCGGCGGCATCACGCCCTGGGGCACCGTGCTGTCCGGCGAGGAGAACTTCAACCAGTACTTCGCCAACGCCGCCGCGGTCACGGACCCCGTGGCCAAGGCCCGCCTGGCCCGCTACGGCCTGCCCACCGGGGCGAGCGGACGCAAGTGGGAACGCTTCGACGACCGCTTCGACATCGCCAAGGAACCCAACGAGCCCAACCGGCACGGTTGGATCGTCGAGATCGACCCCTACGACCCGCACTCCACGCCGCGCAAACGCACCGCGCTGGGCCGCTTCAAGCACGAGGCAGCCGAGCCCCGCCTGACCCGCGACGGCCGGGTCGCCCTCTACATGGGCGACGACGAACGCTTCGACTACCTCTACAAGTACGTCTCCAAGCACGCGTACAAGAAGGGCCACAGCCGGGCCGCACGCGAGCACAACCTGCGTTTGCTCGACGAAGGCACCCTGTACGTCGCGAAGTTCACCGGGGACAGCCCGTCCACCGAGATCGACGGCACCGGAAACATCCCGTCCGACGGAGAGTTCGACGGTTCCGGCGAGTGGATCCCGCTCGCGACCGGCAACGTCTCCCACGTGCCGGGGATGAGCGCGGAAGAGGTGTACATCTTCACGCGCCTGGCGGCCGACAAGGCGGGCGCCACCAAGATGGACCGCCCCGAGGACGTGGAGCCACACCCGTACACCGGCCGGGTCTACGTCACCCTGACCAACAACAAAGACCGAGGCGCCACCGGCAAGGCGGGCCCGGACGAGGCCAACCCCCGCACCGGCAACAAGCACGGCCACGTCCTCGAACTCGAAGAACGACACCGGAACGCGGCGGCGGAGAGCTTCCGCTGGCGTCTGATGCTGGTCTGCGGCGATCCCGAGGACCCCTCGACGTACTTCGCCGGCTTCGACAAGAGCCAGGTCAGCCCGATCTCCTGCCCCGACAACGTGGCCTTCGACGAGTACGGCAACCTGTGGATCGCCACCGACGGCGCAGCCCTCGGCTTCAACGACGGCCTCTTCGCCGTACCCGTCAAGGGTTCCCAGCGCGGGCACGTCAAGCAGTTCCTTACTGTCCCCACGGGCGCCGAGTGCTGCGGCCCCATCATCACCAGGGACCGCGTACTCGTCGCACCCCAGCACCCGGGCGAGACCGACGGCTCCACCGCCGAGAACCCCGGCTCCCTCTGGCCCGACGGACCCGGCAGCATCCCTCGGCCGTCCGTCGTGACGGTCTGGAAGGAAAAGCGCCGGTAGCCACGGCTTCACATCCCTGCCGGCCTGGCAGCCGTCGTCGGCCAGGCCGACAGGGGCGCGCCGGTTAGTGTCTACCCCAGAGGCAGAACCTGGTCCTGCTGCCCTAGATGTACTGCCCAGGCAGGTTGGTCGAGTTTGTGTGACGACACGGTCTCAATCTGGCCGATGACGAAGGCCTCCGGTTGTGGAGTGGAGCTGTCGAGGAACCGCTCCGCCAACCAGGAGGCCTTCGTGTCTCACGCTAACGCCGCTCTGACGCCCCGTGCACGTCTTCGCCTGGCGCGTCTCATTGTCGATGAGGGATGGCCAGTGGCCCGTGCGGCCGAGCGCTACGACGTCTCCTGGCCCACCGCCAAGCGGTGGGCCGACCGTTACGCCGAGGCTGGCCCGGCGGCCATGCACGACCGGTCATCACGGCCGCATCGCAGCCCGGCCCGCACATCCCGACCAACGGTCCGCAAGATCGTTCACCTGCGGTGGAAGCAGCGACTGGGACCGGTGCAGATCGCCGGACGGCTGGGCATGCCGGCTTCCACCGTGCACGCGGTGCTGACCCGGTGCCGGATCAACCGGCTGTCCCACATCGACCGCGCCACCGGCGAGCCGGTCCGCCGCTACGAACACCCCCACCCGGGCGCGATGCTCCACATCGACGTCAAGAAGCTCGGTAACGTGCCCGACGGCGGCGGCTGGCGTTACGTCGGCCGCACCCAGGGCCGCAAGAACCGTGCCGCGACCCCCGGCAAACCCCGCAACAAATACCGCGGACCACTGCTGGGAACCGCATTCGTCCACACCGTCGTCGACGACCACTCCCGTGTCGCCTACGCCGAGATCTGCGACGACGAGACAGCCGTCACCGCGGTCGGTGTCCTTGGCCACGCGGTCGACTGGTTCGCCGCCCGCCAAGTGAGCATCGAACGGGTCCTGACCGACAACGGCTCGGCCTACCGCTCCCGGCACTGGGCACAAGCCTGCGCCGAGCTGGGCATCACACCGAAGAAGACCCGCCCCTACCGGCCCCAGACGAACGGCAAGGTCGAACGCTTCCACCGCACCCTCGCCGACGGCTGGGCACTGGGCCGCTTCTACTCCAGCGAATCAGCCCGCCGCAAAGCACTACCGGCCTGGCTCCATCACTACAATCACCACCGCCCCCACACCGCAACCGGCGGCAAACCACCCATCACCAGGTTGACCAACGTCCCTGGGCAGTACACCTAGAGCGTTGAGAGCGCCTAGGCAGAGCACAGGCGAAGCAGCCTTGGAAGACCCACCCGGCATGGTCACGGAGCCGCCCGGGCCCATCCGCCCAGCACCCCGTAGCCTTCACGCCAACCGCCGTCCCTGGCAGCGGAGGGCAGCACTGTCGGCGATGCCAGGTGCCTGCCATGGCAGGGTTGGACGACGACCGCTTGCGATGACTCGAAGAGTCAACGAGGGTGGCTGCTGCAAGCGCCAGGACGATCCCAGCCATGTCCAGGGCGTTGTGGAAGATCCGCGGACTCGTGAGCGTCATGGACGACCGCCACCCACACCAGCAAAGAACTCGGTTCCACCACCTACCGTCCAGAGCTCTCAGTCGCGGAACGGGCGCAGAAAAATGACGTTCTCCGGGACGGTTTGGTCTTGGTCAGTGGACTTCCTGAGGATGAGGACGGCGGCTGCGAGGACTACCTGCTCCGCTCGGCGCCGGGATTCGGCCTCGGCAGCCCGGGACTCCCCGAGGGCTTCCTTTAGGCGGACCACTTCTTTACGGAGTCGCCTTTCAACTTCCGGCGTTTGGTGCGTCTCTGCGCGCACTCGCGCGTAGAACGCTTCCTTGAGGTCGGCGTGGCGCTTTTGCAGAGCCATGCGGTGAACACCGGCTTCTGCGGCGAGCGCGACCGCCGTGAGGCTGCCGTTGGAGCTGGTGGGCTGGCCGGCCAGGAGACGGTCCATGGCCGCGCGGATGCGCGAGCGTTCGTCCCCGTGCTGCTGGTTCATGCGATGGCCTCCTCGGCGGACTGTGCGGTGGCGTCGTGGGCGTCGGCGAGTGCACGGAAGCGGCCGGCTGTTCGGCGAAACCGGTCGCCCAGGGGCTGGGGCACGAGGGCTGCCTTCGCATCGAGCCGATCAGCGTGCTCCCGTGCTGCCCGCGCGTGGCTGTCAGTGCGGATCGCGTTGCCGCAGCCGAGCTGGCAGGCGAACTGGTTGGGTGCCGTCGCTCCGGGATCCGGATCGCACAGGGCCGTGTCCCGCTTGAAGGCGCAGATGAGGAACGAGTCCGGGTTGTCGAAGAGGACGAGGCCATCACGCGCGAGGAACTTAGCGGCGGCCTTCGGGGTGGTCAGGGCACCTTCGAAGCTGGGGATCGAGGCCGCTCCGACGATTGCCCGCCGCGCTGCCGGGCCGGAGATCTTCTCGCCGGCCGCCGTGGCGTCGCGCAGACGTGCAGCGGTGGTCGCTGCGGCGAGGGCGGTCTCGACGTCGAGTTCTCCGTGGAAGCCTCTGCGCTCGCGGCTGCCGTAGCCGCTGGAGGTGCGGGCATCCAGGGCGGTGCGCATGTGTCCGTACTGGATGGCGAGGGCGACCAGGCCACCGGGCCGGCGGGCGATGTGCCAGGCCAGGGTTCTGCGCAGACGGCTCAGTCCAAGGTTGCCGTGCGGGTCATCCGGTACCCGTTGAGCCGGCAGGCCCTGAGCAGTGGCCTCCTGGTTGATCCACGACACGAGGTTCTCGACGCGGCGATCCAGCGTGGCCCGCTTCAGCGCACCGTGGTGCCTTCGCTGGGAGACGATGTCGTGGTGGGTGGAGCTGAACAAGAGCTCGTCCTTGGGGACGATGCGTTCCAGGACGCGGATGGCGTTGACGACCGGAGTGATCGCGACCCATGGGACTGCCCGCTCCTCGCCGGCGGAGACATGGTGCCCGTCAGAGTCGCGGACGTTCTTGTAGTGGTGGGAGCGGATCAGATGCCGCGGCGTGGAGCCGTCGGGATTCGGTTGCGGGTCGGGGCAGCACCCGGATCGCAGCGACCGTGCCTCCTGGGAGCGCATCCCAGTCAAGTACAAGATCACGATTGCGGCTGCCGTAGCCAGGTGTCGCACCAGGATCGGCGTCTCCTCGTAGTCCATGAACTCGCGCCATGGCCGTCCCTCGATCCGGCCCGTAACCGGCACCTGCATCGGGCTGGGGCCAGGCCGCTGAGCCGCGAGTCGGTAGAGTCCGCGCCGGGCGACGATAGTCTGGACTTGGGTGCGGCTGCACCCGGTGACCGCGGCGACGTAGTGGTGGGACAGTGTGACGCCGTGCAGTCGGCTCACGGTGGCGGGCAGCGGTGCACCGGAGTTGATCAGAGGCAGCAGATAGCTCTTGAGAGCTGCCAGGCCCTCGCGGGTGGTCTTGGCGGCTGTCACCTGTGCGTGCATGCGGCGGCGTTCGTCCCAGGCGGCCAGGATGTCGCCGGAGAAGTCCTCGACCAGACGGATGGACCAGGTGAGCAGAGGGCCGATCACGGTCGGATCCAGCGGCTCGGTCTTGTTCTCCCCGCCTGCCTCTCCCGTCTCGGCGGGTAGATAGTCGTCGATGCCCTCGTCCTCCCAGGGAGGACGCGTAATGCCGCAGGGGCTGGCTGAGAGCTGGTCGAAGGCCCACAGGTCCGAGAGCCAGCGCAGAATCGTCAGGGCATGACCGCGCGTACAGCCGCTGGCGTACTTGGCGGCGTACGCCTTCCAGTGCTCCGTGGTGCAGTCGCTGAGCTGGGACACGCCTTGTCGGTCGAGCCAGCGTACGAACTTCATCCACTGGATGATGTTGTCGCGCATGCTGGTCACGCCGTCGCGTGTCCGGTTCTGAAAGCCGCGTTCCCGTATGTAGGTGGGGCGCAGCTCGCCGTTGATCAGGACCCAGAGGACACGACGGACCTCGCTCCGCAAGGTGGCCGGGCACTTCCTCAGATTGATCTTGTGGATGCTGTCCCCGGGGTTGTCGGTCAGCGGGCCAAGCGACCAGATGTCGTCGCTGTAGACGGAGTTGGCGTGGGTGTTGCCAGCGCTGATCCACCGTTCCATGACGACCGGGCTGTCTGGCTCCGGCAGCGGCAGGATGTAAGGATCGGCCTCGACGGACAGTGCGGTCGTCACGGGGCCAGGTCTCCCTCAAGCAGGTGGTCGATGATCACGCGGTCGCGGTCGGTTACCCGGCCCAGTGCCGCATCCCAGGTGCTCTCGTTGACCTTTGACCGCAGGTCATCGAGTCGCTGGAGATGCTCGTCCCAGCGCTCGCGCCAGAGTTTCTCGGGCCAGGCGGAGCGAAGCGAGATCAGCTGTCGGCGAAGAAGCGCGAGGCGCGGGTGGTGGCCGGTGTGAACCCGGGAGTTCTCGCAGGACAGGCAGAGCAGGAAGTCGGCGCCGCAGCCCCCGTTCGGGTCCGGCCAGGGGCTGTTGTCCTCATCCGCGCAGTCCGCCGTCGCGGTCTCCTGGTGGGCCTCGTTGGCCGCGTCCGTCAGACGCCCGTGGAAGGTGTAGTCGCGGGCCTGTTCGAGCGCCTCCTCGGCGCCGGCCGCGATGACGTCCACGGCGGCTTCCTGGACGTTCTCGTCGGGCAGGACGTAGATACTCTCGTGGGTGCCAGGCTTGTGCTGCAGCGGCTTTCCCGTCGTGGTGACGGTCGTCCGGCGGGCACGTTGGAAGGGCGAGCCGATGTTGTGGGATCTCGCCCATACTCGCGCGTCGGCCTTGGACACCCCGAAGCACAACGGGCCGACGTTCCGGGGCCTGTCCAGATTGGAGTCCACGTCCGTCCGGCGCCGGTTGCGGGCGACCATCAGCAGGTCGTGGCCCGGTGACAGGGCGGCGGCCAGGGTCCGCCCGTGCTTCGTGGCTTCCAGGGCCTGGGTGATGAGCCGGCCTGGCGAGTCCGCGCCGGAGTCGGTGTAGTTCTCCGTGGCGAACCACCTGCCCTCGCCGGAGCGGCGCTTCTCCACCAGGACCTCGTAGGTGACCGTGGTCTTCTCTCCTGCGGATGGGGTGATCACGGGCACGTGCAGACGGTCGTAGACCGACAGGTTCCAGCCGTAGCGGTCGGTCATCATCACAGCCAGCGCCGTCAGCTCCGCCCGGCTGAGGAACAGCCGGCCGGTCGTCTTCCCGCGGTTCTTTCCGCGCAGCAGATGCTCGGCCCGGGTGTAGACCGTCCCTTCCTTGTCCGGGTACCCGGGCAGTTCGCCCGTGGAGGCCAAGTACTCGAGGGCGGACGCGACTCTCCACTCACGGCTGGTCGGGTCCAGCGAGCCCGCCCGGTAGCGGTTCAGCAGCGTGGTGTTCTCCCGGATCCGCAGCAGCGCGGCCCGGAACTGCCGTTCGGCGGTCTGCAGCACCTGGTCGCGTTCCGACGGCCGGTAGGACTGCTTGGACGGCTTGCCCTTCTTCGGAACAGGGCGGGCCAGTTCCTCGGCGGCCAGGCCCTCGGACAGCCGAGGCTCCCGCTTGAGCAGCGTGCGGACCTTCGCGAGGGCCTCACGCCCGCCGGGGGTGTCCTTGTGATTGTTGCGCCAGAGCCGGAGCGTGGCCGAGGTGAGGTTGCCGAGATCCTCGGCCGGGTGCTCTTGATCCTTGAGGAACCGGGCGAAGACCTCCACGGACCGCCAATACGATTCGCCGCTGGAGTGGCTGTTCCATCGCATGGACTGCGCGGCGAACGCTCGTGCGAGTGAACCGCGCATCGGCTGCGGTACGGAGATCTCGGCGAAGTCGAAGGCCCGCTTGTAGCCCTCCTTGTTGACCACGGTGACCTGCAGTCCGTCGGCGGCTATTCGCTGGGTTGCCTGGAAGTCCGGCGGCGGCAGGACGGCCTTGCGTCCCCGCCCGCTCACGATGCTGCCGCGACGGGCCGGGCCTCGACCAGCACCTCGATGTCCTGGATCCCGGAGGTCTCCCGGGCCAGCCGGGCGAACAGACCGTTCAGATCCTTCGTCTCGTCCGTCTCGTCATGCTCGCCCTCGGTGTCGAAGGCGAGGATCGACTCCAGCTGCAGGTGCATGACCGGGCGGAGGTAGTGCTCCTTCGTCGTCTCAACGTCCTTGTGCCCCAGCAGGGTCTTCACCAGCCACCACGGGTCGCCGTAGAGCTGGGCGAAGTCGCGCCGGTCCGCTGCGGTCAGCCCGTACTTCTTGTCCATCAACTCGTTGAGCAGGATCAACATGTAGAGCGCCATCGAGTGCCGCATGGAGTGGGGCGTCGCGTACGGGACCTTCCCGCGGCTCTCCGCGACCCGGAGCAGCCGGGGCGCCTCGCGTTCTTCCGGGGTGAGCAGAGCCTGTTCGCATCGTTGGTTGGCCTGCCGGAACACGGTGTTCCATCGGTCCGGCAGCATGGGCAGCCCTTGCTCGGTCAGCCACAGCCACGCCGGCTCCGGGCCCCGGGGTCCCTCGACGAACAGCCACTGCCGCTCGCGCCAGTCGAGCAGGCTCAGGTCATGTCGCCCTGGGATGCCGTCGCGGTCGACCCAGTGGACCGTCGGGGTACGGCCCGTCGTGACCTTCGTGATCAGCCGCATCAGCGGCAACTTCTCGTAGCGTCCCTGGGCCTGGGCCCGATCGACTGCCCAGGCCCGCTCCGACTCCGCGTAGGCGCCGACCTGGCGCGATGAGTCGACCGACGCGTAGAACGTCCGGTCTCGCTTCGAGCGGGACAGCGCTCGGGCCATTTGCCCATGGCAGTAGCGGCCCGAGCGCAGCGGTCGGGACGGCACTTCGAACGTCAAGATGGCGCCGGATTCCTGCCGCCGCAGTCCCGAGCTGAGGGTGAACCCGACGAACGAGGTGTTCCGAAGCTCGGTCCGCGCGTCCCAGCCCGGCACCGGTGTTCCGTCCGGACCGAGGCCGCGAAGGCCCACGTCCTGCCAAAGCCCCCAGGTTCGCGGTGTCAGCCACGACACCCGCGAGCTGCGGGCGTCCGCGGCGCGGTCCGTCCGTCGCTGGCTGTCCACCGGCAGCGGGCTGACCTTCGCCCACCGGTAGAGCCGTGTGAAAGCCGACGCTTCCCGATCCCACTTCGTCCCGCTGATTCGGCTTGGGTTGAGTGGCGAGTCGCACCGAAATTCCCTGTACGCGCGTAAGTCCCTCTCCGTCGCCTGCCGCCACGGGATCCCGCGTCGCCACAACCAAGTCAGCAACAGCCGGATATCCAACGCGTAATTCCGCCGAGTTTCCCGCTCCAGAGGATGGAATTCCGAGGAGAGTACGAATTCCAGCAGCTCGGGATCGACCGCGAAATCAGGCCGTACAAAAACCGGATCGCCCGGCTGCAGCCCCACCGCGGCCACCGCTGCCGGCAAGTCACGGACCCCCAGCACCCCCTCCTCCGGCAGCGGCTCCCACCGCTCCGGATCCGGCACGAACACCAGCCACCACTCGTCCATATGCCACCCCTGTGAGTCCCTTGAACTCACTCAATCATCAGGGAAACAGGTGTGCGGGAAGACTGCTGGACCTCGGGTGGTGAAGCGGATGCGGCCGCACAGGCAGCCGCCGGTACGTTCCCCGGCAGTTTCGGCTCGCTGGGCCTCGGCGGCGGGGGTGGCGTTCAGCAGCTGATCTCCCGTGCACAATGGGCAAGTTGGGCCCATCAGTGTGCCATCGCTTCCATGATCGCCAGAGCGCTGTTGGCGGCTCTGGCGTGGCCCCGGCCGCGTGCGCCGATTGCGGAGGCGTAATGGGCCGGGCGACGAAACTGCGGCTCAGGGGCGGCCCAGGGCGCGAACGGTCCAGCCGGCGTCGCGCCAGGTGTCGGCATTGAGGGTGCCGCGGCCGTCGATGACGCGCGGGGTGGCGGTGCGGGCGGCGAGGCGGTGCGGGTCGATGTGGGAGAACTGCGGCCACTCGGTGAGGTGCAGCAGCAGGTCGGTGTCCTGGACGGCGGCGATGGGGTCGTCGACGTAGTCGAGTTCGGGGTGTGCCTTGCGGGCGTTGTCCAGGGCCTGGGGATCGGTGACGGTTACCTTGGCGCCGAGGTGGTGGAGCTTCTGCGCAACGGCGAGGGCGGGTGAGTCGCGGATGTCGTCGGTGTTGGGCTTGAAAGCGGCACCCCAGACGGTGATCTGCTTGCCCATGAGGTTGCCGTCGAGCTGTTCGCGGGCGAGGTCGACCATGCGCTCGCGGCGCCGGTTGTTGATCGCGTCGACCTCGCGAAGGATCGTCAGGGCCTGGTCGACGCCGAGCTCGCCGGCGCGGGCCATGAAGCCGCGGATGTCCTTAGGCAGGCAGCCGCCGCCGAAGCCGAGGCCGGGTCGCATGCCGCGGCGGCCGATGCGTGCGTCGTGGCCGAGGATTTCGGCGAGCTGGCCGACGTCGGCGCCGGAGGCTTCGCAGACCTCGGCGACCGCGTTGATGAAGGAGATCTTCGTGGCGAGGAAGGCGTTCGCGGACGCCTTGGCGAGCTCGGCGGTGGCCCAGTCGGTGACGATCGTCGGCGTCCCCGATTCGATGATCTTGCCGAAGCACTGCCGCAGGACGGCTTCTGCCCAGGAGTCCTCGGTCTCGAAGCCGAGGACGAGCCGGTCGGGGCGGAGAGTGTCCTCGATGGCGAACGACTCGCGTAGGAACTCCGGGTTCCAGGCGACCTCGACGCGGTCGCCAGCCGGTGCGAACTCGTGGAGGAGGTCGCGGACGCGGGGTGCAGTGCCGACCGGAACGGTCGACTTCACCGCGACGACGGCCGGTCCCTTGATGCGGGGTGCGAGCTGACGGACCGCCGAGAACAGGTGGGTCAGGTCGTAGGCGTTCTCGCCGGGCTGTTGGGGGGTGCCGACCCCGACGAAGTGCAGGTCGGCGAAGGCCGCAGCCTCCGCGTAGGAGGCGGTGAACTTCAAGCGTCCCGAGGCGGTGTGGCGGGCGAGCATGTCGTCGAGGTCGCGTTCGTGGAACGGGGCCTTGCCGGAGTTGAGGACGTGGACCTTGTCCATGTCGGAGTCCATGCCGAGTACCTGGTGGCCGAGTTCGGCCATGCAGGCCGCGTGGGTGGCGCCGAGGTAGCCGCAGCCGATCACGGTGAGCTTCATGAGGGCGGGGGTTCCTTCCGAGGTGGGGCCGCCAGGGGCGGCCCCACCTCTTCCCCGTCCGGAAGGGCGGGGTGGTCAGGCGGGCCGGGCGGCCAGATAGCGGTTGATCCCGTCCCGGATGAATGGCGGGATCGTGAGGATGCCGAGGTGTTCGGGGGCGAAGAACTGGAGCTTGACGCCCTCGGCGAGCGGGAGTTGGGTCTCATCGCCATCCCAGGAGGCGGCGAAGAAGGTGATCAGCTGGCCGGAGCCGTGCTCGTCGCGGATCTCGAACAGCTCGGTGAGATCTGCGACGACGAGGCCGGCTTCTTCGCCGAGCTCTCGGACGATCGCGTCGCGGGGCTCTTCTTCGGGGTCGCAGCCGCCGCCCAGGACACTCCAGTGGTCCGGCCAGGCGATGCCGGGCAGATCATCACGGAGGTGGAGGAGGAGTTCGCCGCGGCGGTTGGCGATGATCGCGACCGCTCCGCGGGCGGTGGCCGGGCTGTCGGCAGTGGTGTCCTGGTGCATCCGGACACCGTAGTGAGGTGAGGGATCATCATGCGGCAGCGCTCACCGTCTGGTCGCAAAACCAGGCGGCCGCCATGAGGGCCTGCATCCGGGTGCGGTCGAACCGTCCGCCCGGCTTGAGCCCGCCCTCCAGCAGCGGACGCATCGCCGGCGGCGCCTCCGCGAGGGCCGTGTGGATCTGGGCGTCCGCCCAGGCTGCGAGCTGGCCGTTCAGCCAGGCGGGGACCGGCGAGGCGAAGCCGAGCTTGTCCCGGCTGCCCCAGACCTCCCGGGGCAGTCCGAGGGCCTTCGCGGAGTCCCGCAGGATTCGCTTGCCCTCGGCGGGGTGGGCGATCTTGTGGTCGGCGGGCAGTCGGTAGGAGAGCTCGACCAGGTCGCGGGCCAGGTAGGGGGACCGGCGTTCGAGAGCGTAGGCGGAGGCGAGCTTGTCGCTGGTCATCACCAGCGGCCGCCAGGCCGTCGCCAGGTCCGCGAGGGTGAGACCGCGGGCCAGATCCCCGCCGGCCTTGTCCATCGCGGTGGCGATCAGGTCCCGGATGCGGCCGTCGGGGTCGGGGCCGCGCAGGACGAGACGAGTCACCGCCTCGGCAGGGTCGAGGTCCTCGCCGGCGGCGTGCATGAGCTTGGCGGCCAGCGGCCGGTAGGCGTCCATCCCGGCGTCCAGCACGGCATCCGGTCCGAACAGGACCAAGGAGTGACGGACATAGCCCATCAGGAACTCGTCCGGGCCGAGCCCGCCGACCGCGACCTTGAGCCCGAGGTCAGCGATCCTCCGGTAGGCCATGTACTCGGAGAACGTGGACGCGTTGCCCATCGGGTAGTCCAGCGCGGACATCATGTGCGGCAGCACCTTGGTGAAGTCGATGGGGTCCGGCTCGACCACCACCAGCTCGGCGCCGATGTCCGACGCGATCCTCGTGGCGATCACGGACTCGTCGAGCCGGTCCTGGCCGGGGTAGCGGACGGTGACGCAGACCGGTGGCCGCAGCAGGTAGGCCAGCACCGACGAGTCGAGCCCGCCGGAGAGTAAGAGGGCAAAGTCGCAGGCCGGGGCCCGCAGCGGGACCTGCTCTGCCAGGACCACTGAGAACTTCGCCAGGGCCTCGGCGTAGGCGCCCTCGAAGGGCTGCCGGTCGGCCAGGGTCCAGTAGGTGTGCTGGTCGAGCGAGCCACTCGCGATGTCGAAGGTCAGCAAGGTGGCGGGGGCCAGCAGCTGGATGCCCTGGAACGGGGTGTCGACGCCGGCCGGTGTCTCGATCGCGAGGACCTCGGGCCGCAGCACCAAGGGGGCGGGGCCGTAGCCGGTCAGGGTGGTGACCTCGGAGGCGAACGCGAGCCGGCCGCCGTCCAGGCGCCAGTAGAGCGGCTTCTCACCGAGCCGGTCGCGGGCCAGGAACAGCTTCCCGGCCCGCGGGTCATAGACCGCCAGGGCGAACATGCCGTCCAGCCCGTCCAGGCACGACGGGCCGATCCTGGCCCAGGCCCGCAGCACGAAGTGCGCGTCCGTGTCCCGAGGACCGAGCGGGACGCCCCAAGCCTGGGCCTGCTGGCGGTAGTTGTAGATCTCGCCGTTGAACGCCAGGAGGACGCCGGTCTCGCGCTCCAGGTAGGGGCCGGGCATCGCCTGCGGGTCGACGATCAGCAGCGTGTTCATGCCCAGCACCGCCCGCCCGTCCGAGCTGGCGGCGTGCACGGTGCCGTCCGGGCCGCGGTGGGCCTGCGAGGCGCCCATGGCGCCGACCGTGTGCTCGTGCCAGGCGGCGTCGGCTCCGGCCAGTCCTGCGATTCCGCACATATCTGGTTCACCCCCGAGTGTGGTGGTGCCTTGGCGGCGGCCGCCACCGGAAGGAGATCCATTCCGGTCCCGGCGGCGGCCTGGGCTCTCATCACAGCCGCGCGCGCGGGTCGGGGGGAGGGCTCGCAAGGGGGCTCACAACTCGCAAACGCGGTTCACGGCCCGCCGAGGAGGAATATCGTCAGAGACCCAACACGCGGAACATGTACGGCTCTTCGTCCCCAGTCGAGTACGGACCTCGTGCTCCACCAAGTACAGACATACGTACTCAACTACTTGTTCGAGTCGCGCATGCTCCCGCCCGCCGGCCAAGGGAGAGTCGTGGCATCGACCACCCGCCGGACCCGTCCGCCCAACGCGGACCTGGCCCGGCTCATCGAAGCCAGCGGCGCGAGCCATAAGTCTCTGGCTCTGCGCGTCAACCAGCTCGCCCATGCCGCCGGGATAGAGACCGACTATTCACACACGTCCGTGGCGAACTGGTGCAGACGGGGGATGACGCCGAAATGGCCGGTCCCGAAACTGTTGGCGCAGGCCATCGGCGAGAGGCTCGGCCGGGCCGTCAACCTCAGTGAGATGGGGATGGGCGAGGCGGAGACAATCGACGCCTCGGTGGGGTTGGATTTCCCGCGAGACCCCGCCGACGCCGTCCGCGTCGCCACCACGTTCTGGAGCTCCGTGAACCGCCGCGACTTTCTGGCCGGATCCGGCTTCGCCGCCTCCGCCTTCACCACCCCCGTCACCCGATGGCTCGTCACCCCCGCCGACGAGACCGCCGACCACAAGGGCGGCAAACAGGTCGGCCGGGCCGACCTCGAAGAACTGCGTGAGGCCGCCGACGACGCCCGCCGCTGGGACTCCAAATACGGCGGCGGGAACTGGAAGGCTAACTCCGTCACCGACTGCCTCGACCACCGGGCCGGCCCGCTGCTGCAGGGCTCCTTCTCGGACGAGATCGGCCGTGAACTGTTCTCTGTCACCGCCGAGTTGTCCAGGCTCGCGGGCTGGACGGCCTTCGATGTCGGCCAGCACGATGCCGCCCAGCGGCACTTCATCCAGGCTCTCCGCCTCGCCCGCGCCGGCGGGGACGTGCAGCTCGGCTGCTATGTCCTGACCACGATGGCCATGCAGAGCCTCATGCGCGGGTTCGCGTCCGAGGCCGTGGACATGGCTCAGGGCGCCTTCGAGCGGGCCAAGGGCCAGGCCGTGCCCCGTGTGCTGGCCTTCACCAAGCTCATCGAGGCCCGAGCCCATGCCCGCGAGAACGACGCCAAGGCCGCCTCGAAGGCCCTGAAGACCTCCGAGGACATGCTGGACCAGGCCAAGGACGACAGCGGCGACGAGCCCGCCTGGATCGACTTCTATCACCACGCCCGCCTCTCCGCGGACGCCGCCGAGATCTTCCGCGACCTGAAGAACCCGAAGATGGCCTTGGCCTGGAACCAGCAGGCCGCCGCCATGCCGACCGGGGTGTTCACCCGCTCCGTCGGCATGCGGCTCGCCATCGTCGGAACCGCCCACCTCCAGGCCCGCGACCTCGACCACGGCCTCGAGCTCGGCAACCGGTCCGTCGACATCCTTGCCCGCGTCCAGTCGAGCCGGGCCAAGGACTACGTCCGCGAGTTCAATGCAGCCCTCGCCCCCTGGCGGCGCGAGCCAGCCGTCCGCGAGTTCATCCACCGGACCCGCAAGGAGCTCGGCGTTGCCGCGTGACGGCCTGCCGGTTGCTGTCTTGCGAGCCGGTTCACCAGGACGTGTGTCTTCGGCTGAAATCCGCTACGGGAACAGGGTGTTGCAAGCTGAGTCAGTCCTCGGGGAGCGGCTCGTCGTACCACTCGTCGGTGCCGGCCGCCGGCCGGCACCGCACGGCGAGGGGACAGGGGGCTACGCGGTGCTGCCGGTGGGGGCTGGCCCGGAGACGTGCCAGTCCCACAGCTGGCGGGCGCTGTCCAGGCTGGGGCACCAGGTGACCTTGCGGCCGTCGCGGCAGATCTCGCCGGCACCCGGCGCGCACCGGCACACCACCCGGAACTGCCCGGCGCGGGCGGACACGACCGCCTGCACGATCCGGCCCACGTGCGTGCCGTGGACGACATCCAGGCGGATGGCCGCGGCGAGTTGTTCCTCCGTGACTACCTCCAGCCGGTCGACCGAGTCCAACGCGCGGCCGACACCGCCGTCAGGCAGCGTGTACGACTTCTCTGCCACCCACTGCCCGAGCCGGACGACGGCGCCGACCACTGCGGCCTGCTCCTGCTCGGGGAAGCGCTGCATCACCAGGTCGCCCCGCCGGACGTGAGGGGCATCCGCAAGACGCCGGAGCGCGCTCACCGTGACCTGCGCGCTCGCGCGGTCCTCGAGCCGCGCGGGCTCTATGGTCCAGACACCCGGACCCGGTCCGGGCTTCATCAGCTCCCACTCGCCCGGCCGGCCCTCCAGCCCCACGATCTCACCGGCCCTGAACACCTCGTCGCCGGATGGGGATTCGGGGGCCCAGAGCGCGGACTGAGTAGACGTCACCATTTCTTTCCAGCTTCCTTCCAGCAGTACTCAGACGAGCGGTCGCCCGAAGTCGCGAACCGGCGGACCGGCCGCCTTCTGGGAGGAGGCCGGGCCGTAGCGGCGAGGGGCTTCGCGGGGCTGGTCAGTTCTGGGCCTTCGCTGCCTCGGCCGTGAGCTCGTGGTGCACGCGCAGTGCCGCGGTCGCGTACTCCACGGGCGACGGGTTGGCACCCTGCATGCCCGTCATCGCCGCCAGGAAGCGTGCGTAGAGGGCCTGGTCGGCGTCGTCGACGACGTCCTCGATCAGCTTGAACGCGCTCGTCGCGAAGCGCCGGAGGGCCAGCGGCCGTGCCTTGCGGCCGGCCGTGCCCTGCTTGTCGCGCTCGACCACGCATTCGGCGTGGGTGTCCGTCAGGGCGACCACGCGCAGCATCCGCTCGCGGTCGACCATGTCGGGGGCCATGTCCTGCCACAGCTGCCCGACCCGGACGGGGCCGAGGGCGGAAGAGACGGGGGAGGGGCTGGTGCTCATGGGGAACTCCTCAACGGGGGCGAAGGGCTGGTGCCGGGCGGCGGGCGCGCCCGGGGGCGAGCGTAGGAACGGGGCCTCAGTCAGGCCGTGGCCCCGGGGGCGGGGGCCTTGAGGATGCGGAGGTTCTCCGCCTGGATCTCGGCGCAGAACCGGCCGATGAGCACCCACAGCGGCATGGACAGCCCGTCGAGCTGGTCATGGAGCAGCCGGGCGGCTTCGTGCATTCCGTGCTGGGCGCGGACCACGGCCATCGAGTCCAGGCCGCGCGCCGACCGCTCAAGGGACCGGCCGGCGCCGAGCAGCAGGTCGTGGGCCTCGCGGCTGATCGTCTCCAGCCGCAGCGGATGCGCCGGGGTGAGCCGGGACGGCGGCGGCGGGGCCGGATCGAACGCGGCCGGGCGGGCCCCGCTGTAACGCGTGGCCCACAGCTCGACCATGTAGACCGCAGCGGCCTGCCAGGCCGCTTCGTCGTGCTCGCCCGTGCGCTCCTGGAACGTCGCGATCGCCCGGTCGAGGAGGACCTCGGCGCGCTCCAGCGCAGCGCCGTGGCCGAGGCGGAAGTCCTCCAGGGCCTTGGCGGCCTCGATCACGTGCACCTGGGCCGCGGGGGCGTGATCGGTGAGACCGCGGCGCAACAGGATGTCGCCGGCCTCCAGGACGATCCGCGACCCCGGCGCGGCGGGCTCCCCTGGTTCGGGGGACAGATGGGGCATGGCTGTCGTACTCCTCGGGTGTCATGTGGGACGCGGGAGGAAGATCCCGGCGGGCCAGGAAACGGGCAAGTTCCGGCGCGTACGGCCTCGTTGCGGACGTGGCCGCCATCTCTGTCGGCCCTGGCCAACGGTCAATCACAATACATCTTGAAATTCAATCAGGCAACAATCACAATACATACTGGAATATCAACAAGGCGCTTGCGCCCGTCGGGACGGGTGCGTTAGATTCGCGTTAGATTTGAACTCTGAGGGTGGAGGTGGAGATGGGGGGCAGCGACCCGGTCGCGGCTGTACTCGACCGGATCTCGTTCGACGGCCCGGTGCCGCCACTGCCGGACCCGGCGGAACGGGTCAGGCTCCGCGAGGCGTTCGGCTGGACCGTGACCCAGATGGGCCAGGCCAACGACGTTCGCCGCGAGACGGTGTGGACCTGGGAATCGGACCCGCCCCGCACACCGCGCGGTGAGAAGGGACAGCGGTACGCCAGGATCCTCGCCTACTTCGCCGCCCAACTCGCTCGCGCTGGTGCGGAGGGTGGCTCGGCCACCTTGGAGCCCGAACGCGAGCCCGAGCCGGCGCCGGATGCGGTCGCCGCGGAGGCGACTCCTCTCGAGTTCGACTTCGACATCGAGGACCCTCCCGAGCTCGCCTGGTCGGACACCGAGCCCGCCCCAGCCCTCGCAGAGACGGCGGTACCCGAGTTCGACGCGCCCGGCTCCTGGATCGACCTGCCCGAGGGCGTCACCCGGCTGTGCGTCCGCTGCGGGCACCCGACCTCCAGCGTCGTAGACGGCCAGCCCCGTCACGTGTACCTCCAGGCCATGGCCGCCATGGGCATGCCCCGCTGCGGCACCCGGCCCACCACTCAGGCCGAGCCCGCCTCCACCCCGCGTACCGAGACGACGGCGCCCACGCCCGCCGTGGCCACCCCCGCCCCCATCCCCGCGGCACCGGCGGTCGCCGCACCGGTGGCCGCCCCCGCACCGGAACTCCCCGCTGCCGCCGCACCGTCCGCCCGTCCGTCGGCCGGGCCGCGCCGCCCGGCCACCCCTCCGGCCTCCCGCCGTACGACCCGCACGGCGAAGAAGCCGGCCGCGAAGCCGGTGCCGCCGGAGTACGCCGACGGCCCGCTGGCCGTTCTCGACATCACCGACGGCGCCCTGACCGCGCACCTCGCCGACGGCCGCACCGTGCCGTGCCCGGCCAAGACCCTCCAGGCCCTGGCCGCGTGGGCACTGGACAAGCGGAAGATCCGCCTGGGCGCGGCCAAGGTCCACGACAACGGCTTCGACCAGGACCCGCTGATCATCCTCACCGAGAGCGCCGTCGCCCACTTCGGCCTGCCCACCGACCTCGCGGACCAGGAAGACCTCCGCCTGCCGG
Organism: Streptomyces sp. NPDC006385; assembly: GCF_040612485.1. Lineage (NCBI taxonomy): Bacteria > Bacillati > Actinomycetota > Actinomycetes > Kitasatosporales > Streptomycetaceae > Streptomyces > Streptomyces sp. NPDC006385. Next base: position 12,700 of record NZ_JBEXQG010000081.1, on the reverse strand, counting down.
CCGACCACAAGGCCATCAAGAGCCTCACCAAGGCCGGATGGGAACTCACCAAGGCGGGGTTCGGCCCCTGGCCGCGGATCTTCAAGCGCCTCGACGGCAAGCGCCACTGCATCCAGCTCTTCCTCACCCCCTGGGGCGCCCTGGAGAACCGCGTGTGGGGCCAGGCCGGCGATCTACCCGCGGGTGACCTCGCCACGATGCTCGGCACGTACGCCCGACTGGTCATCACCCCCCGCGGCACCGTCGCCGTCACCGGCGAAGAACTCATGACCTCGCTGCGCCCGCCCACCAAGGCCGAGTGGAGCCAGGACGAGGGCAAGTACGTCTCGGCGAAGGTGCCCCACACCCTTCACACTCTCGTCGACCCCGCCCCGTGCGAGGCCCCCGACGAGCACCCCGTCGTCGCCGCCGACTACCCGGAGGAGGGCTCCCGGCCCGCGAGCGAGGCCCTCGACGAGGAGGCGTGCATCTGGGTCCGTCCCGCCGAGCTGATCACCGACGCCGAGCGGGCGTGCACCCACGTCGCAGCTCTGGACGTGCAGGTGGCCTTCCTGGCGGCGTGCCGCCGGCTGCACGTCGGCACCGGTCCGGCCATCCACTACCCCCGCAACCCCGACTTCGACCCCGACCTGCCCGGGTCCTGGTTCCTCGACCTCTCCCACGTCGAGACCGACGCGCGCCTGCCCAGCCCCTTCACCTCCAGCGGCGTACGCCCCGACGGCCCCGGCTGGTACGCCACCCCCACCGTCGCCTACGCCGTCGAACTCGGCGCCGACGTCCGCCCGATGGAGGCGTGGGTCCGGGAGACCCACAGCCCCTACCTCCAGCCCTGGTACGACACGCTGCGCGACGCCTACCTGACCGTGATGGCCGACCTCGGCGTCACCAAGGACCTCGACGACGAAGCCTTCCTCGCGGCCATGGCCGTCTACAAGGACGGCGACCCGCTGCTGGTGACCCTGGCGAACGCCATCAAAGCCACCGCCAAGTCGGGCATCGGCAAGCTGCGCCAGCGCCCGAACATGGGCGTCGACCACGTCTTCGGCGACCCGTGGCCGGCCCTGAAGCGCCTGACGTGGCGGCCCGACATCCGTGCCATGATCCTGTCGAAGGCGCGGACCAACATGCACCGTAAGATGCACAACCTCGCCACCACGGCGGGCCGTTACCCCCTCGCGGTCAACAACGACTGCGTCGTCTACGCCACCGACGGCCTGTCGCCGCTGCCCCTCCTCCTCGGCCCCGACGGCGAGCCGATCCGCGGCGGGTTCCGTCTCGGTGTCAACCCCGGCTCCGTCAAGCACCAGGGCTCCCAGACCATCGGCTGGGCGCTGGACCTGCTCGCCGACGGAGTGAACATCGCCAACGAGATCAAGGACGCCAGCCTTGTGCGCGTGGCCTGAACCCAAGGAAGTTGACTGACCGTGGGACTGATCGAAGACCGCCTGGATGAGGCCGCCGAGACCGCCTACTCGCAGCCGATCCCCAAGACCCTCGGCGCCCGGATCCGTTTCCTGCTCAAGCAGGAGAAGGGCGTCAGCCGTGCTGAGGCCGCCCGCGCGGTCGCCGAGAAGATCGGCAAGTCCCAGCGCACCGTCGAGCGCTACCGTGACGACAAGATCAAGACGGCGAAGCCCGAGACCGCTGCCCTCGTCGAAGCCGAGGTCAAGAAGCTCTGGCAGCCGATCGTGAAGGCGAAGAAGCTCCAGGCCGCCGTCACCACCGGTGGCATCAAGGTCGACGTACGCGGCAAGTTCGGCTTCACGTCCCCCAAGGGCACCACCAACGACCCCCGCTACCGCCGCCTCACCCGCCGCCTGGACGCCACCACCGCCGCCGCCCTCTTCGAAGCCAAGGCCGCCGGCGCCGCCGAGGAAGACCTCGCCCAGATCGTCGCCGACGGACTGCGCGACGACTACTTCACCGACGGCGGCACCCGCGCCACCTCCCTCCAGCAGGTCGAGCTGACCGGCATCGACCACATCCGCTTCAGCATCACCTGACCGCCGACCACCCCCGGCTGAAAGGACCGGCCACCCCGTGACCGCGACCATCACCACCCCGCCGCCCAAGATCAGGCTGCGCCCGCACCAGTCCAAGGCCGTCCACGCCGCGCACACCGCGCTGCGCCACACCGCCCGGACCTCCGTCGTGATGGCCTGCGGCACCGGCAAGACGTACGTCGCCGCGCGCACCGCCGCCCGCGTCGCCCCCCAGGGCACCCGGCTGGTGCTGCTGCCCACCCTGGAACTCCTCGCCCAGACCATCGACGACTGGCGCACCGCCGGCATGAGCGGCCCGGTCCTGGCCCTGTGCTCCAAGCGCCCCACCACCCTGGGCGAGCCGGTCGCGTTCACCACGGACCCGGCTGCCCTGGCCGCCACCGTCCGTCAGAACCCCGGCCTGACGGTGTTCGCCACCTACCACTCGCTGCACCGCGTCCAAGACGCCCACCACCGCTTCGCCCTGCCCGCCTGGTCGCTGATCGCCATCGACGAGGCCCACCGCACCAGCGGTGACCTGGGAAATCGCTGGGCTGCCGTCCACGACGACGAGCTGATCCCCGCACACAAGCGGCTCTACCTCACCGCCACCCCGAGGATCTGGTCGGCCGGCGAGCCCGGTGACGACGAGGACGACTCGCTCGTCGCGTCCATGGACAACCCCGACCTGTACGGCGACACCTGCTTCCGCCTCCCGCTCGCCGAGGCCATCGACATAGACCTCCTGGCCGACTACCGCGTGGTCGTCATGGAAGTTCACGAGGCGACCATCCGCACCCGGCTCGGGATCTCCGACAAGGCCACCGAAGCCGAACTGCGCCAGGCCGCGCTCCAGATCGCCGTCCTGCGGGCCATGGCCGAGCTCGACCTGCGCCGCGTCGTCTCCTTTCACCACCGCGTTGCCGACGCCCATGCCTTCGCCGGCACCCTCCGCGAGACCGCCGCCCTCCTCTACGCGCTCGACGAGACCGGAACCAGCTGTCCCGACCCGGGCGAGCTGTGGGCGACCGGCCTCGACGGCACACAGGACCCCGCCTACCGCCGCGAGCTCCTCGACCGCTTCGACGGCCGCCCCGGCGAGTTCCTCGAGCCCGCTCACCGCACCTTGATCGCGAACGCCCGCCTTCTCGGCGAGGGCGTCAACATCCCCAGCATCGACACCGTGGTCTTTGCCGACCCCAAGGAGTCGATCGTCGACACGGTCCAGGCCGTCGGCCGGGCGCTGCGCCAGAAGCCCGGCCAGGGCAAAAAGGCCACCCTCATCGTCCCCGTGTACGTCGCCCCCGGCGAGGACGCCGACGACCTCATGGGCTCGAACCTGTACCGGCCGCTCTGGCGCGTCCTCCAGGCCCTGCGTGCTCACGACGACCGCATCGCCGACCGTCTCGCCGTCCCCCAGCAGCCCGCCCACCCCGTCCCGGACGAGGAGGACGAGGAGACGGGCGTGCCCGTGGACGTCGTCTTCGACCGGCCCTTCCCCGCCGACACCATCGCCCAGGCGTTCCGGCTGCGCGTCCTCCACCCCCGCGAAGCGTCCTTCCGCCGCGGCCTGGAAGCCGCCACCGCCTACCAGCAGCACCACGGGCACCTCGACGTCCCCCGGCTCTACGACGACGAGAACGGCTTCGCACTGGGCCGCTGGATCAACCGGGCACGTAAGGCGTACGCGGCCGGCACCCTCAAGCCCGCCCAGATCAAGTCCCTCGAACACCTCGGCATCATCTGGAACCTCCAGACCCAGGCCGCCGAACGCGGACTCCTCCACGCCCGCAACTGGGCCAACCGCCACGGCCATCTCGCCGCTCCCACCGGCGAGATGGCCGGCGACTTCGCCCTCGGCCGCTGGCTCACCAACCGCCGAGCCGCCGCCCGCACCCGCGCGGACAGCGGACTCGAACCCGACCCCACCGACACCGCGCTCACCGAGATCGACCCGTACTGGAACCCGCCGTGGCCGATCACCTGGCAGCGCCTCTACTACACCGCCCGCACCTACGCCAACGCGAGCATCACCCTCGACGACCTCCCCGCCGACTTCGTCACCGACGACGACGAGCCCCTCGGCGAATGGGTCCGCACCCAGAGCACCGACTACAGCACCCTCCACCCCGAACAGCTCCGGCTCGTGCGCGAACTCGGCATCAGCCTGATCGAATCCGCCGAAGACGAACCGCCACAGCCCACCGGCCGCGCCGCCCGCCAGCAGCGGCAGCTCGACCAGGGCCTGGCAGCCGTCGCCGCCTTCCGCGACCGCGAAGGTCACCTCCACATCCGCCAACGCGACACCGTCACTCTCGACGGTGAGGAGTACAAGGTCGGTCAGTGGCTCAAGAACCTCCGCAAACGCTGGGACGAGCTGCCCCCCGAACACCTCCACGCCGTCACCGCCGCAGGCCTCACCCGCCACCCACAGACACCCGAGGCCACGATCAGCGGCTGAACGTCCCACCCCACCGAGGGCCGGGTTCCGCCGGCGAAAGGGCCCCGAGCACGAGAGGCACGTATACCCACCATGCGACAGCCATCGGAGAACGCCCGCAGCATGACCGCCTCCCTCGCCCAGGCCCTCATCGCCGCAGAAGACGGCCTCATCGCTCATATCCGCCAGCACGCCGAGCTCATCTCGCGGGCCACCTACCGCGTACCCGACGACAGACCCGAGGTTCAGGTGAAGGCTGCGCGGTTCATTTCGGAGATGGTCTGGCGGCGGCGGTCATCGAGTGTGCGTCCCCACTTGGTGTTGGAGTAGTACACGAACCGTCCGGTGGCGGGTTCCCGGAAGTCGATATTGCATCCGACGGCTGTGTGCGTGTGGTCGCACAGGCAGGTGCAACTCTTGTCGTCGACTTCCCAGCCGAGTCCGGTGGGGCCGTTCCCAAGGAGCCGAATGAGGTCCGGGCACGGAGGACCGTCGGTCGTCTCCAGGCGGAAGTTCCCGCCGATGGCGCTCCAGGCGTCGGTGCTGTTGATCGAGCCGGGGCCGGCGGTCGCCCGGATTCGGCGAAGCAAGGGGGAGAAAAGCGAGGCGGATTCGAAGGACGAGGCTGCGGTGGCGGCGTAGGCGGCGCGCTCCACAGGTGTCCAGTCCGGCTCGCTTTGGAGCAGGTCGTAGTCGGCGGTGAGCCGGTCGACGATGCGTTGCCACCACCACGGATTGAACCCGGTCAGCATGATGCGGGCTGGCATTCCAGGCCGGTGAAGGCAGATCTGGCTGCCTTCACGACGGAAGCGGAGGCCGGCCACGCCGCTGACCTGGTCCCGGGGGTCCAAGGCGTCTTCGCTGCTCAGGCGGGGGAGGAGGAACTCAGCCCAGTAGTGGGCGACGTACGGCTCGTTGACGACCCGGATCGTCAGTTGATCTTCCTCGGGTCGGACGTGGACGATGCCCAGGGGGTGCTCGGAGAGGCCGCCGATCTTGCAGCATGCAAGAAAGACCGCGGTCTCCAGCTGCGCCTGCTCCGGGTGACGGGCTGCGGGGATAGGGAGCGCTTGGCCGCTTTCCCCGAGGAGTGTGCAGAGGGCCTGGTGGGATTCGCCGGTGCTGCGGCGGCGGTCTTCGGTGAAGGCCAAGGCGGCCAGAGGGGGCATGATCGCTTTTCCGCGCCGGACCGGCCCCCGGCGGCGAGCGCTTTGTACGGTGGTCCTGTCGGTGTGGTGCGAGCGGTGAGACTTCTGGCCGGTCCTCGGCGAAGGAGCTGCGGGGGCTTCTTCCATCGCGCGGCCGGGCGTTCACGTTGCCCAAGCTGATGACATCGGGAGCCCGGCGTCCAGTCAAGGAGGCGCAACGGCCGGTGCCCCATCCGGCAACGAGGTACGCCCACCTCTTGCCGCGCCGCCGGGCGGCCTTCCCCGACGTGCGACTTCCCCACCGCACAGGCCGACGGTGATGAGTTGCGTCCGACGCGCGGCCCGCGCGCATGAGCAAGCGGTCAGCCGACGCCCTTGGGGGGCGTTCCGATGTGGGGTGGATAGTCGGAGGACCCGGGGGCCGAGTTATCCATCAAGACGTAGCCGTGTGCGGCCATCACTTCCTTCTGGAACTCCACCATGAGCTCGGCACCCTCCCTGGCTCGGGAAGTGTCGTTGCCCGCGCCGGAGGAGAAGAAGCGGACCAGAGCGCCAGCCGCGGTGTCCCCGGCATCGCAGGTTCGGCACAACTCCAGGCGGATCGGTTTTCCGGACGCATCGAGTTGGGGCATCTGCGCGGCGAGGATGAGCGGGCCGTTGCATCGGGAGCAGGAGGGCAGGTCGTTACTGCGCTGGATGGATACGTGAGCCATGGCGCCCCCTTGATCGCTGGGAGCGCCATCCAACCTTCAACGAAAGGGCTGGTCAATGGTTTTGCCGGGCCTGGAGCCGAGGGCCAAGTCGAGGACCGCCCGCGGAGACCAGTCAGCCCTTGCCCTCGGGGGTGGGGATGTGGCTCCGGCAGTGTCGGACTCCCGTTTCCAGTGGAAACGGGGGCCAGTGCGTGCGTCAGTTTTCGGCGTCGGCCATGGCTGCTGCTCCTCAGCTGTACTCGTAGCGAGCGGCCCGGTCATCCATCTCGCGGTCGTACTCTTCGAGCCGGTGGAGGAAGGGGGCGAACACATCCTGGGCCTGGGCCGCGGTGATCTGACCGGTCTCGATGGCGGCGAGGAGTTCCAGCACGGCGGGGAGCTCCACGGCGGCGCCGTAGCCCGGCTTGTCGGTGCGGTGCTCGGAGTAGACGGCGCCTACGGATCCGCGGACGCCGGGCAGGACGAGGGGGCCGGCGTTGATGTCGCGGGTGACGTCGTACGGCATCGGGTGTTCCTCCAGGTTGGTCAGGCGGGGCGGATCACGGCGCCAGTGGCGTCATACCCAGAAGGGGCCGCCGCGCTGCGACAGGACGGTGGGGGTGAGCGTGCTCTCGAGGACGGCTTGCCGCCACAGGGTGCGGTTCCTGTAGGGGACCTGGTCGATGTCCTGGGGGTTGTGCTGCCACTCGGCCAGGTGCTGAGCGACAGCGGCGAGGACAGCGGCGTCACCAGCCGCGGCCTCCTGCGGCCTCGCCGCGTGCAGCGCGGTCACAGCGGCATGGGCCGGGTGGTAACTCAGCCCCATCACGGGCTCCGGCGCGTCGATCCCCTGCCGGAGCGCGGTGATCGCCTCCTGGAGGTGCGCGTCGTCTTGCGGTGCGGGAACCGTCAGCAGCGCTTCGAGGAGCACCGCGGCCTCGGTGGTGTTCAGCAGTGTGGTGCTGCTGCCGCTGAAGGTGTGGTGGAAGACCCGCAGAAGCACGTCGGTGAGGCGGGGCTTGGCCCGCCGGTCGAACAGGCAGTGGGCGCACAGCCAGGCCATCGGAACGTACGGCTGGCGCGGGTGGGGCATCCGGCCGATGAGTTCGCCGGCCATCACCGGCGCGGCGCACAGGTTGCAGGAGGAGTCCGTGACGGCGTTCTTCGCGCGCATCGGCGCGGTCAGGCCGTCGGGCTCGGGCGGTTCCGGGTGGGTGTATGCGCGGTATGAGTCGGGGTTCTCGATCCAGGCCCGGGCCTGGATGATGGCGTCGCGCAGTTGCTCGTCCGTTGCCTCGGCGCGGCTGGGCGCGACCATCCATTCGTTCAGCTGTTTCTGGACGAAGGGGATCGGTTCGCGTAGCGCTCCCGCCAGGGGCCCCACGTAGGTGGCGAGGAGCTTGCGCAGCTCGGCCCCGTGCAGCTTGTCGAGATCCTCCGAGGAGGGAGCGGGGAGCCCGGTCGGCATGGACGACGGGTCTTCCAGCCACCGCTCGACGTTGGTGAGCGCGACGCCGAGCTGGGCCAGAGAGATCCCTGACCGCGTCTTCGCCCCGATTGAGTCGTTGACGATGCCGTTGACCCGGCGTCCGTGGATGTCCGTCGCGGCGGCGAGCTGCTCCACCTTCCAGTTGAGCCGCTGCCTCGCCTGGTTCTCGGTGAGCAGGACGACCGGCTCGCACGTCCGGCATGGAACACCGGCCGCGGGGGCTGGCCGTTCGCCGCACTGCCCGCAGACGAACCCCGGGCATGCCGAGCACAGCGTTTCGAGGCCCTCGCTGTCCCCAGCGGCAGGCGGGCACAGCTCCTGGCGAAGCTGATCGGCGAGCGACCGGCACTCGCCCGCGCAGTTCGCGGCGGCGGCCGCGGCGCCGGGCTGATGGACCAGGGCCTCGCGCACGGTAGGCCACAGCGCGGTCGCGTGGGGGTCGGTGAAGTCGTCGGCATGCCATTGCTCGAGCTGTGCGGCCCGGTAGGCGGCCAGCAGGCGTTTGTCGCTGCCGCCTGCGACCTTGTGGTGCTCGCGGTCATCGAGGCAGCCGCAGGGCAGCCGCTCGGCGTATCCGCAGAACTCGGCGCCGAAGGCCCCGCACTGCGGGCACATCGTCCACTGGTAGGGCTCGTCGTCGTAGACGCTCATCCCGTTCGCCTCGTGGAACCGCCATGGCCCGTTCCACGGGTCGGGGCGGCCCCACGTGTCGACGCCTGCCGTGTCGTCAGGGAAGAACGGGCCCTCGGCCAGCACGGCTTTGCCGTGCCAATCCTCCGGAACCTTCACCGGCGGGCAGCTGTCGGCCTCCTCGTCCCGGCCGCTGAACCACTCGTCGCAGCCGGAGGCCGCCATCGCGAACCGGGCCCACCACACCGGGGCCTCGACCTCCGCCATGAACCAGATCCGCTGCTCCGGCAGCCAGAACGCCGGCGTGCGCGGCGAGCCCTCGCTGTCGTAGAAGGTCGCCGGCTCGTACGCCCACGGCACCCGCAGGTGGTCGAAGAACACCGACCAGCGGGCGTGGAGCTCCGTACGGAACTCCACTTTGATCACCTCGTACACCACGTGCCGCTCCCTGCCGATGCCTCTGGGCTGTTGCAGGGCCTCACCCTCCACCCGGCAGGACGAGCACCGATGCGCGCCGTCACCGGTTCGGCCCATCGGTGTCCCTCTGCCGAGGTACGGCACTCGGCTGTCGGTGCCACGCCGTAGCGTGCGGCCATGACGTTCACGTTCATACCGCCGGTTCCGGCGGAACAGATCCGGCAGCTGCCCACCCGGGACATTGCGCTCCTCCTCCTGCAGCACCTCGCCGGCGGAACCGGCTTCCTGCAGTACGGCGGAACGATGGGCTCGGCCCGCCAGGCGTTCCAGGACGAGCCGGACACCGACGTTCTCGTCGACCGCCTCTCCGATGCCTGGACCTGGCTGGAGGCACATGCGCTGCTGTCCCGGGTGCCCAGCCAGTCGGAAGCCTTCCGCCAGCTCTCCCGCGACGGCAGGAACCTGGCGAAGGATCCCGAGGGCATCACGCGGTTCGAAGCCCGCCAGCGGCTGTCCGGCCCGCTCCACCCGGCCCTGGAAGACACGGTGCGCACCAACTTCGACCTGGGCGACTACGAGACCGCGTGCTTCGCCGCGATGAAGGCGGTCGAAGTCGCTGTCCGGGACGCGTCCGGCCTCGACAACTCCCTGGTCGGCGTGCCGCTGATGCGCAAGGCGTTCCAGCCGCACCAGAACGGCAAGGCCGGCGGCCCGCTCGCCGACGCCGGAGCCGAAGGCGGTGAACAGGAGGCCGCTTCCGCACTGTTCGCCGGTGCCATGGGCGCGTACAAGAATCCCGCCAGCCACCGCACCGTCGACTTCGACGACCCCATCGAGGCAGCCGAGATGATTCAGTTCGCCGACCTGTTGCTGCGGCAGGTCGAACGCGCCAAGCGCCGCCAGACTGCCACGACCACGTAGCAGAAGCGCGGGCCCGGGGTTAACCGGGACCGGGCGCGTGCCGGAGCGAGCGGATCGCGCCGACGCTGCGGCATATTCGCGCTCCCGTGTCAGTCCCCGCTGCCACACTGCAACCATCCCCATTGCGGGGGTGGTTGACCTGATCGCCGACGAGAGGACCGATGCGTGGCGGCGGACTGGGATGCACTGGACTGGACATGCCCCACGTGCGTGGCTTCGCGCATGACGACGTGCACCACGAAGGACGGCCGCCCCCGGCCCACACACTTCGCCCGCCGCTTCACCTCGATCCTGCTGCAGTTCGCCGTACGCCGCGGCCGCGGCCAGCCGCCCGCCGAACGCGCCCAGATCGTACGGTCCCTCACCACGGTCCAGGAGTCGGACACGTCCGCCCGCGAGGGCTACCTGTGGCACCAGACCACGGACGAGCTGTACCTGTGGGACCAGGTGGTGGCCGCGGCCGGCCGGCACGCGGCGGCCGCCGTCGAGGGCCACCTCGACGGCGACGAGATTCGCGACGCAGCTGAGCAAGCCGCACACCGCATCGCCCAGGCACGAGACCTCCTGCGTGAATGGCACAGCGAGCGCGCAGAGTATCCGCTCGACGAAGAGCTCCTGGCGGGTGTACTGCGCCCAGCGCCGAGCCTGCTCGCCCGTGCCCGGCGCCGCGGCGATCTTCAGCGACTTGAAGCCGACCTCGCACGCCGGCCCGTGCACCTCGACCGGCCGGGCGGCACCTGGGCAGCGACATGGCACAGCGACGGCAACCTGACCGCGCACCGCGAAGACGGTCTTTGTGTGCGCGGCTGGAGCGCCACCCCCGACGCCACCGGGCAAGCCCTGCAGTCGTTCGAGGCCACCAGCCGCCACCGCCCACAGATCACCCTGACCTTGCATGGCGAACGGCCAGAAGCCCCCGCCGCGGGCAGTGACCCACCCGGCATCGATCGGGTGGATGTCCTGCGCGCCTTCGATGCCGACCGCGCCGCGCTCGACGCCACCGTCGCCGCCATCACCCAACTCCAGCGGGCCTGGCCCGAGCACGAGATCAGCGATCGGGTGCGCGCGGCCACCACCCAGCTCCAGACCAGTGCGCCGCAGTCGCCGCATTTCAACCTCTACAACCGCCAGCGGGAGCACGACTGGGCAGCCGGCGAGAGCGCCGCCTGGGTGCGTACCGACGCCATCGTGCACGCCATCGATAAGGTCTGGGGCGACTTCGACCGGTCCGAAGCCTCTCGCGGCCGCAGCTGGATACCCCGCGCTACCCGCGAACTACTCACCACCAAGCCCGAGCAGCTCGCCGCGTTCCTCCGCCACCACCTTGCCGAGGAACCCGCAATCTCCCTCAGCGTCATCAACGGACCGGCCGGACCGCTCTACAACGTCTCCATGGGCGGCGCCCATCGCACACACCTTTTTCGGATCTTGGGCCTGCCCTGGATGATCGCGAAGCTCTATGCCCGCATCCCACCCTGCCGGTTCGACGTCGCTTCCGTCATCGACACCGCCAAGGGCATGACCGAGGTCGAGCGGGTCGGGCGCGGCTGGCACACCCTGCTCGAGCGCGGCCTCCTCCACGGCCGCATCCGCTGCGAAGGCGACTTCGCCGTGCTCGACCTCGACCACGCCCCCGCGCCGTGGCTGCTCGGCGACGCCGCCCTCGCCAGCGCCTACAACACGGCCTACGATCGCGTGTACCCCGGCGCGCTGACCGAACTGGGCATCCCGGCCACCGCCTTGACCGGCCGCAAAGCCTGGGAGCAGTGGCTGTACGGCTGACGACCACCAACAACGCGGCATGGGCCATCGGCGTACGCCTATGACTGGTCGCCACAGTGGGCACCGGCGGAGCCTGCCGGACAGGCACGATGCGCCGTGGCGGTCGCGATAGATGGCACCGTTTGAGCATCGCTGTTAGCACTCGCTCGCGTTGGTCGCGGAACCCAGGTGTCTGCCGGACAACGGCCCCGCGCATCCCGAGACCGTGCCGACGAGGCGCCACTGTCATCCACCCCGACCAGGTGTCATCTATCGTGACCAGTCACACGGAGCGCTCCGCTGCTGGTGCAGCGTGCAGCATTGTCGGACCCCGGTGACAGGATGGCGTCAGAAGCGTCGCGTCCGCGCAGCGGCCGCGGCAACCCGAACGTCACGGAGTACCGCATGAACCGCAGTGAGCTGGTCGCAGCCCTCGCCGAGCGCGCCGAGGTGACCCGCAAGGACGCCGACGCCGTTCTGGCCGCCTTCGCCGAGATCGTCGGCGACGTCGTCGCCAAGGGCGATGAGAAGGTCACCATCCCCGGCTTCCTGACCTTCGAGCGCACCCATCGTGCCGCCCGTACGGCCCGCAATCCCCAGACGGGCGAGCCTTTGGAGATCGCAGCTGGATACAGCGTGAAGGTCTCGGCGGGCTCCAAGCTCAAGGAAGCCGCGAAGGGCAAGTAGCCCCGTCCCCCTCGTGCCGTGACCCACTCCAGGACCGCGACCTGGCTTCACCAGGTCGCACTCCGTCAGACGATCACTGCGTGGAGCCCGGATAGTTGCGGCGCCGACGGGGTAGAACGGACGCCGGGTGCCCTCCGTTTTCAGAGGGCTCCGACTCCAGACCAGCCGGGATTCCTCGGCAAGATCGAAGGACACGCAGTATGGCCAGCGGCACCGTGAAGTGGTTCAACTCGGAGAAGGGCTTCGGCTTCATCGCCCAGGACGGCGGCGGCCCGGACGTCTTCGCCCACTACTCCAACATCGCCGGCAGCGGCTACCGTGAGCTGGCGGAGGGCGACGCGGTCACCTTCGATGTGACCCAGGGACAGAAGGGCCCCCAGGCCGAGAACATCGTCCGGAGCTGACGGCCGTACGCGCCGCCCCGCCCGCGAAGATCACTGTGTAGAGTGGCCTCACCGACGCGGGGTGCGTCCCCGGCGCCACCGCCGACCGCGAGGACCAGGGCTTCCAGCTCCCGCTCGGCCTGCTGGCGC
>NZ_JBEXQG010000080.1:0-36833 GCF_040612485.1 Streptomyces sp. NPDC006385 | reverse complement strand
CTGGTTGAGGCGGTTCCGGTCGCACAGTGCCACGTACCGGCCGTCAGGCGACCAACTGGGCCGGCCGGGCAGCCCGCCCGCGCCGAGACCGGCCTTTCCCGGTGGGCGATACTGGGTTCGAACCAGTGACCTCTTCGGTGTGAACGAAGCGCTCTCCCACTGAGCTAATCGCCCGGGAACGCAGTGAACAATACAGGTCCCGGCACTCTTCCTTCAAACCGCTTGTCGCCCACCGGCGAGGTACGCCGTCAGCCCCCGCCGTCCGGCGCGCATCATCAGCCAGTGGTTGGCGCGGAAGAGGGGCCGCCCGGGTACGGCCAGACGCCTCAGCAACGGCTTGTGCACGTCGACCACCTGGTCGTAGCGGGCGAGGCTCCCCCTGCGGTGAGGGGTGACGGTCCAGCGCGCCCAGCCGTCGAGGTCACCGGACATGGCGATCTCCAGTACCCCCGCCTCGGGGTCCCGCCGCACCTCGCGGGCGGTGAAGACGATGTCGTACGGGAGGACGGAGCGGATCGTGACCAGGCCGGTGGTGTCGTCGATCCGGTTCACCTCGCGCACCTGGGGCCACCAGCGGGGGTAGTCCTCGGCCCGGGCCAGCAGGTCGTAGACGGTGCCGGGAGGCGCGGGCAGGGCCCATAGGCTGCGGAAGCGGTAGTGACTCCAGTCCATGGGCGGAGTCTGCCCCGACCAGGGGGATTCCACCGCATCTGAGTACGTGCTGAGTACGCGCACTCATGCCGTACGACGTGACGCGGCCCACACTCCAGGGCATGACGCACTTTCCGTCCCCGGCCGAGGAGTTGCGGTTCCTCGACGCCGAGCTGCGCCGACTGGACGCCCGCCGGGCCCAGTTGCTGCACCGCCGCGCCTGGCTGGTCACCGCGCTCCAAGCGGCGGCCGGGCCCACCCCGGCTCCCGTCGCGCCGCCGCGACCCGAGGCGTCGGCACCCCGGGTCCAGAACGTCCTGCTGGTGCTCGGCGGGGTCCTGCTCACCATCGCCGCGGTGGCGTTCACGCTGGTCAGCTGGGGGCACATGGGGATCGCCGGCCGGGCCCTGGTGCTCGGCGGGGTCACGGTCGCGGTGCTCGCCGCGCCGGTGCCGCTGCTCAGGCGCGGACTGCGGTCGACGGCCGAGTCGGTGGCGGGCCTCGGGCTCGCGCTGACCGTGCTCGACGCGTACGCGCTGCACGAGGTCGCGCTGGCCGACGTGGACGCCACGGGCTACGTCGCGGCCGCCTCGGCGGCACTGGCGGCCCTGTGGACGGCGTACGGCCTGCTGCCGCGCACCCGCGAGCTGTGCCTGCCCCTGCCCGCCGCACTGGTCACCGCCCAGCTTCCCCTGACACTCTGGGCGGTGGCTGCCGACCTGGACCTGTACGCGGTCACGGCCGCCGTGCTCCTGACGGCCGGGGTCGACACGGGTGTGGCGCTCCGGGTGCCCGCCAGGTCCGTACGGATCACCGCGGTGATCGGTGCGTACGTCATGGGCGCCTGGGGTGTGTGGGCCGCCGGTTGGCTGTCCTGGACGGCCACCGGCCCGAGCGCCGCCGCCCGGGCGGCGGCGCTCCTCCTCTTCGCGGCGGGCATCGCGCTGACGGTGGCCCGGCAGGAGGTCGCCGAGAAGCAGGCGGACGGTTTCGCGGTCACCGCCGGCCTCCTCACGGTCGCCGCGGTCGGCGGCACGGCCCGCTCGCTGGTGCCGGACGGTTGGACGGTTCCGGCGTATCTGGCGTGCGGTGTCGCTCTGTTGGCGGCCGTACGGGTGGGCCGGCTGCCGGAGGCGGTACGGCGCGGGCTCGTCCGGGCCTCCGCCGCCGTACAGGGGCTTGCCCTGCTGTGGACGCTGCCCCTGGTGGGGGTCACGCTGCTGGGTCCGGTCGCGTGGGCGGAGCAGGTGTGGTCCGGGGCGCCGGCGGACGTACGTCAGGCGGTGACGACGGCCACGCCGTGGCCGCTGGACGCCGAGGCGGTGCCCGTCGTCCTCGCGGTCGTCGCCGTCGTGCTGGTCCTCGCGGCACGTGACGCGGTCCGGCGGCCCCGGGCGCTGACCGGTGTGCTGGTGCTGGCGTGGGCGACGGCGCTGGTCCTTCCGCCGGTGTTCGAAGTCCCGTACGCGGCAGGTCTGGTGGCCCTGGGGATCACGACGGCCGGCGCGCTCGCGGTAGCCGTGCGGACCCGTCCGGCCGGGCGCCCGAAGGCGGAACCGGATGCTCAGCCGGCCGCAGCCCCCGCCCTCGCCTTCCCCACCCCTGGTCCGACCGCCACGGTCCTCGCCCTCCTCACCTCACTCACCCTCGCCTTCCTCGCCCTGACCACCGAGCCCGTGACCCTCGCCGTGCTCTCGGCTCTGACGGCGCTGTTCGCGGCCGCCTCCTGGAAGCCGCACCTCGCCCCGGTCACGGCCCCGACCGCGCTCGGGTACGCCGCCGCGCTGGCCTGCGCGACAGGTGCCGCGGCCGACTGGCAGCCGCAGTACACCGCCCTGCTGGTCCTGGCGGTCCCGACGGCGGCGGCCGTGCTCGCCGCACGGCTCGGGGGTTCGCGGGCGACGGTCCCGGTCGAGGTCACGGGCGCGCTCGCCGGACTGCTCGCCGTCGGGCTGGCCGCGGTCTCGACCGATCTGCCGATGCTCGCCCTGGTCCTGGCGCTGTGCGGTGTGATCACCGCCGGCACGGCGATCCGTCCCGACCGCCGCCCCGTCGCCCACGCCTCCGCCGCCCTCTTCGTCCTGGCCACCTGGGTGCGCCTGGCGGCGTGGGACATCGGGACGCCGGAGGCGTACACCTTGCCGGTGACCGTCCCGGCGCTGCTCGTCGGCGCCCTGCGCAGGCGCCGCGACCCGCAGGTCCCGTCCTGGACGGCGTACGGCCCCGGACTCGCCGCCACGCTCCTGCCGAGCCTCGCCACGGCCTGGGGCGACCCGCACTGGACGCGCCCCCTGCTGCTGGGCCTCGCGGCCCTGGCGGTGACCCTGCTGGGCGCCCGGCACCACCTCCAGGCGCCCCTGCTGCTCGGCGGGACGGTGCTCGCCCTGGACGCGCTGCACGAACTCGCCCCGTATCTCGTCCAGGTGACCGGCGCGCTCCCCCGCTGGGTGCCTCCCGCCCTCGCCGGACTGCTGCTGCTCGCACTCGGCGCGACGTACGAGCAGCGCATGCGGGACGCGCGACGAGTGCGGGAGGCCCTGGGCAAGCTGCGCTGAAGCGCCCCGTAACGGGCCCTACGGCATCCTGTCCCCGAGCAGCGCCAGGTTCTCGATGGCCGCGAGCCCGTACAGCGCGGTGTCGTTCGTGGACACCCACGCCGCCTCGCTGCCGGGGACCAGCGAGGCCGGCCCGCTCAGCTTCTCCGTCCGCCAGGGCGCCGACTCCTTGTAGCCGTCGGAGTTGTAGAACTTCTCCCACGCGCGCTTGGCGAGCTTGTCGTCACCCGTCTTTACGGCGGCGTACGCGTCGAGGCGCGAGTGTCCCTGGAACAGCAGCAGATTGCCGAAGTTGGAGCCGTAGCGCGCCGCCTGCTCGGCCTTGGTGGCGTTGAAGTAGCGGCAGTAGTCGAAGTACGCCTCGTTGAACTCGGGCATGTCGACGAGGTCGATGAGTTCGGCGCACAGCTCGTTGAGTCCGAAGACGGCGGACAGGTGCGAGACCTCCACCTTCGCCTTGTCGGCGACGGCGAACTTGCCGGTGTCCAGGTCGTACAGGCCGCTGCCCTGCACGAAGCCGTTGGGCTGGGCGGCGATCGTCTCCATCGTCGACAGCACGCGCGCCTTGGCCTTCTCCCACTTGGGGCCCTTGCGCTCCCACTCGGTCAGCCAGGCCGACACCAGCCCGCTCCAGTCGGTGCCGAAGCCGATCGACAGGGCGTGCCGGTCGGGCGTGTACGGCTCGGTGCGGATCTTGCGGAGCGGGTCGAGGGCGAGGAACGTGTCGTCGGAGTCGACGTTGGCGTGCATGAGGTCACCGACGCGTTCGTCGGCGGTGAGGAAGTAGTAGTACCTGCGGTACGTGGTGTTGGCGATGCGCTGCTGCTTGGCGCTGTCGGCGTAGTGCTGGACGCCGTGCCGGGTGCCGAGTCCGGCCCACTTCCCGAGGTGGTAGACGTCGACTTCACCGGTGTGCCGGGTCATCGCCTCGGCGAACCGGAAGATGTCCGCACGGCCGCTTCTCAGGTACGCGAACCAGAGCCACAGGTCCGGCGACAGCTCGGAGTTGTCCCAGGCGTAGCCGCCGATGTCGTACCGCCACTGGTGCCGGACGGTGTCGTAGGTGTGCATGATGTCGCCGTAGTCCCAGAAGCCGTACCAACGGCGCATCTCCACCTGGTCCTTGTAGTAGGTGAAGAGGAAGTCCAGGTGGTCCTCGATCTTCGCCTTGGCCGGCGTGGAGCGGTCCGGCTCGGAGTACAGTCCCGGCCCGAAGACCTTGGCCTTGATGAGCTGCTTGGGCGGTGCGGCGAGCTGCGGCAGCACCCGTACGGCCTCGACCTGCTGGGCGAGCTTCTCGGCGCTCGGGGTCGACTCGTTGGCCCAGAAGAGGAGTTCTGAGGTGCGGGCGATGCCGTACGGCGTCCCGAACTCCGGCTCGTAGTCCTCGTAGGTGATGTTGAGGCCCTCGAGCTGCTCGGGGTAGGTGTCCTGGCCCATGCCGTCGTGGTAGAAGCGCAGGTCCATGGGCTGTGCCTCGGGCGACCAGAGCCACAGGGTGACCTCGGCCTCGTCGGTGTGGGCGTCGCGGATGTCGAGCTGGGCGGGGAACTTCTCCCAGAAGTCCCGCAGTCCGAAGGAGAGCCCGCCGCTGACGCCACCGACGTAACCGAACCCGGAGGCCCGTCGGCCGCCGCCGGCGCCGATCCAGCCGTGGCCCTTCTTGGTGCGCTTGCGCAGGGTGAAGCCGTCGGCGGACAGCTGGGAGAGGGTGTAGTCGCCCCACTCGGGGATGTACTGGAGGCGGGTCGTCACCCGCTGGTCCCACGTCGAGGGGTCCGGCAGTTTCTGCCCGGCGAACTGCGCCGCCTGTACGGCCGCGCCGGGGTCGCGGCGCAGTCCGGTGATGCCCTTGACGGCCTCGCGGAGCATGCCGGTGCCCTCGCCGCCGATGCGGATGTGACGGTCGTACGACTGGTCGCGCATCGGCACGCTGAAGCGGACGCCGATGCCGCGGATGAAGTCGCCGCTGGCCTTGCCGGGCTCCTGGGTGCCGTCGTAGGTGATGGTGTGCACCATGCGGAAGGAGTCGGCGCCCGCATAGAAGTAGAGCCGGAGGGAGAAGGGCAGCCAGCTGCGGCTGCCCTTGCGGTGCTTGCCGTCGATCCTGACGACCGCGCGGACCGGGCCCTCCTGCTCCACGGTGACGTCGGAGATCGCGCCCTCGAACCGCTCGGTCCTGACCGCGCCCTGGTCCTCGTCCTCGATCTCCGGCTGACGGATCAGCACGAGCCGCCCGTTCCTGGCGATCTCGGTGGAGCCCCGGGTGACCGACTTGATCAGGGTGGCGCCGGACTTGCCGATCCTGGCGGTGATGACCCCGGTCGAGACGGTGATCGCTCCGCCGCTCTTGTCGACGGTGACCTTCTTGTCCGGTACGGCGGCCTCGCCGGCGGTGAGGGTGAGCTTGCCGTCGCCCGAACTCACCGCGTGTGCGGTCCACTTGAGCGAGCCGTCCGGCCAGTAGGCGATCGGCCAGGACTGCACGGGCACGGCCTTGCCGTCCGCGTCCGTCACCGCGAAGGTCTGGTCCTCCCGGCACGCGCCCTTCGGCCACGGCACACCGACGGTGGAGCCGGGGGCGGCGCCCAGGCCGCCGTCCTCCAGCCAGTCCAGGGTCACGGGGCCGTCGTCGGCGTCGGCGGCTCTGGGCGCGGCCTGCGCGTCCTTGGCGCCCAGTGCCCAGCTGAACTGTGCGGCGGCGCCGGCGACGGCGGCCGCCTTGAGGATGGACCTGCGAGGGATGGGGGACATGGCCTTTCCTTTCCGTGCGGATGCAAGGGGGGTGGTCAAGGGCATGACAGAAGGAGGAGCGGCGCCCGGGCCGACCTTGGGCGAGGCACCGCCGCTCAGCGGTGCCGGTACCGGGCTTCCACGGCGACGCCGGCAGCCGCGACGGCCCCCAGGACGGGGACCGCCAGCGGCGGGACGAACCAGGCGGACAGGGCCACGACAGCCAGTCCGCAGACGACCAGGAAGGACCCGGCGGGGTCGAGCACGGTCCGCCGCCCGGCGTCCGCGAGCAACGCCCGCCAGGCCGCGCCCGGCGTCCAGACGGCGGCCGCCCGCAGCAGGGCCACGGCGGCCCCGATCAGCGCGAAGACACCGACGGCGCCGACGAGCGGTCCGCCGGGAAGCCCGGCCCGCGCGGCCAGGACGTCCACCCAGACCGCGACGGCCACCGCCCACCCGGCGAGCCCGACGATCCATCCGCCGCGCAGGGCGGCCCGGAAGTCCGCGACGAACTCCCGCAGACCACCGCCCTCGTGAGCCGTACGACGCCGCAGATGCCGCGCGCCGGCCGCGAAGGCCGCGGGGTAGGTGACGACCCCGAGACAGGCCACGGCGATCCACACGCCGGTGAGCAGGCACTCGGCGAAGACCGCGAAGCGCTCGCCGAACACGGACTCCTTGCGCGGAGCGCGGCCCTTCACGCGTGCTTGCGCCATGGTGACCGCCTCAGCCCTTCAGTCCGGAGGTCGCCATGCCGTCGATGAGGTAGCGCTGGAAGGCCATGAAGAAGGCGATGACCGGCACCAGCGCCACCAGCGACATCGCGATCATGCTGCCGTAGTTGGAGATGCCCTCCTGATCGCGGAACATCATCAGGCCGAGCGAGACGGTGTACTTCTCGGGGGTGTTGAGGTAGATCAACGGCCCCATGAAGTCGTTCCACGCGTTGATGAAGGTGAAGATGGCGCTGGTGATGATCGCGGGCCGGCTCAGCGGCAGCACGATCGACCAGTAGGTGCGCAAGTGCCCGCAGCCGTCGAGCTTGGCGGCCTCGTCCAGCTCGCGCGGCAGCCCGCGCATGAACTGCACCATCAGGAAGACGAAGAACGCCTCCGTGGCCAGGAACTTGCCGGCCACGAGCGGCACCAGGGTGTCGGTGAGTTCGAGGTTGCGAAAGAGCACGTACTGCGGGATGAGCAGCACGTGGTAGGGCAGGAGCAGCGTGCCGATCATCAGCGTGAACAGCAGGTTCCGCCCGGCGAACCGGATCTTGGCGAAGGCGTACGCGGTCAGCGAGCTGGACAGCACGACACCGGCCACGGCGAGGACCGCGTACATCAGCGAGTTCCAGAAGAAGCTGCTGATGGAGATGCCGGAGATGCCGTCGGCGAGCCCGGAGAAGTTCGCCCAGACCGGCTTGGTGGGCAGCAGCTCCAGGCTGGCGATGATGTCCTTGCTCGGCTTGAACGAGGCACCGAAGACCCAGATCACGGGATACAGCACGACCGCGAGGACGACGAGCGCGCCCACGTGCCAGGCGATCGATGCGGTGCGCCGCCGCTCGTTCGCGGTGCGCAGGGCAGGGCTGGTGGTGGCACTGGTCACTTGGCGGCCTCCTCGTAGTGCACCCACTTCTTCTGCGACCAGAACAGGACCGCCGTGACGAGCGCCACCGCGATCACCAGCGTCCAGGCCATCGCGGAGGCGAAGCCCATCTGGGCCTCCTTGAAGCCCTTCTGGTAGAGGTAACAGGTGTAGACGAGCGTGGCGTCGGCGGGCCCGCACCGGCTGTCGGAGACGACGTACGCGGAGCCGAACACCTGGAACGCGTGGATGGACTCCAGCAGTACGTTGAAGAAGAGCACCGGGGAGATCACCGGCAGCGTGATGTTCCAGAACCGGCGGAGCGGGCCGGCCCCGTCCACCTCGGCGGCCTCGTACAGCTCCTGCGGGACCTGCTTGAGGCCGGCCAGGAAGATGACCATCGGCGCGCCGAACTGCCAGATGCTCAGGGCCACCAGGGAGTAGAGGACATAGTCCGGGTTGCCGATCCAGCCGCCCACGTCGAGACCGAAGATCTTCTGCGTACGGTCCACGATCGCGTCGTCCGAGAACAGCGCCCGCCACACGAAACCGACGGAGACGCTGGCGCCGATGAGCGAGGGCATGTAGAACGCGGCCCGGTACAGGCCCTGCCCGCGCCGCTTCTGTGCGAGCAGCAGCGCGACGCCGAGCGCGAGCAGCAGTTTCAGCGGGGTGGCCACGACGACGTACTTCAACGTGACCTCGACCGACTTCTGCCAGCGCGGGTCCTGGAACATCGTCGTGAAGTTGTCGAAACCCACCCACTCAGGCGGCGTGAACAGGTTGTACCGGGTGAACGCGTAGTACAGCGACGCGATCATCGGCCCCGCCGTGAGCAGCAGGAACCCCGCGATCCACGGCGACATGAAGAGATAACCGGCGAGGTTCTCGCGGCGTCGCCCGCGCCGCCCGGCGACGGGGGCGGCGGACCGCTTCCCGGCCGGGCGCGCGGGCGCTTCCTTGACGAGCGTCATGGTGGTACGTCCCCTCAGCCCGCGAACGCGGCCTTGGCCTCGCTGAACAGCGCCTTGGCGGCGTCGGCCGGCTTGGTCTTGCCCTGGGTGACCTCGCCGCCGATGCGCAGGAACGCCGCCTCGATGACGTCGGCGCCCGAGGGGTGCGGGGTGATCTTGCCGAGGACGCCGGCCTTCGCGACCTCCTCCTCGTACGCCTTGACGCCCTTGTTGTTGTCGTCGGTGGGCGTGAACGCGTCGTACTGCTCGGTGGTGGCGAGGATGCCGCGGTCGTAGCCCATGATCTTGCCGACCTCGGGGTCGTGGACCATGAAGTCGATGAACTGGGCGACTTCCTTGGGGTGCTTGGTCCCCGAGAAGGCGCTGAGCATCAGGGAGCCGAGGTACTGGCCGGTCTGCTTGCCGTCCGTGGTGGGGATCGGCGCGAGCCCGTAGTCCGACTCGCCCTCGCCCTCGTAGCGGATGGAGAAGTTGTCCCAGGTGAACTCGGACGCCGCGAGGCCCGCCGAGAGCGCGGACTTGGGCTTGACCTGCTCGACCTTCTTCGGGTCGGCGACGAGCCCGGACCGCACGCGCTTGTAGCCGTCCTCCCACCACTGCGTCAGATCGTCCTCGGTGAAACCGAGATCGGTGTCCGTGAAGAAGGCCTTGCCGTTCTGACGCAGGTACAGGTCGTAGAGGTACATGATGCTGCAGTAGCCGGTGTCGCCGGCGATCTTCAGCTTGTCCTGGATCGTCTGGAGCGCCTCGAAGTACTCGTCCCAGGTCCAGCCGAACTTCGCCTCCACGCCCGCCTTCTCGAAGGCCTTGAGGTCGATGACGAGCGCCATGGTGTTGGCGCCGACGGGTACGCCGATCTGCTTGCCGTCGACCTGACCGTTCGCCAGAACGCCGTTGCGGAAGTTGTCCAGGCTCAGATTGCCCGCGTCCGCCTGGGACTTGAGATCCATCAGCACACCGCGCTTGTCGTACTTGCGCAGGAAGCCGATCGCATTCTGGAAAACGTCCGGCGGATTCCCGCCGGAGGCCTGCGTCTGGAACTTCTCCCAGAACGCTTCATAGTCGGTGAATTCAGGCTTGATCTTGATCTTCGGGTACTTCTTCTCGAAGAGTGCGATCGTCTTCTTGATGGCGATGGTGCGCGGCTCGCCGCCCCACCAGGCGTAACGGAGCGTCACCGTCCCGTCTCCGGAACCGCCGTCACCGCCGCACGCGGCCGTCGCGCCCAGGCCGAGCGTGGCCGCGGAGGCCCCGGCCACCTTCAGGATCGTGCGCCTCTCAACATTCCTGCTGGTTCCCATGGTTGGGCCCCCTCCCCGCAGCGTCATCGCCGTCTGCATGAATCGTTTCAAGTAAGCGCTTGCTGGCACAAGCTACGAGGGGCCCCGTGGTGCGTCAATGATTCGGACAGGAATTTCTTGTGGGCCGACGCGGCAAGTTGACGACCCATCGGGAACGATCCGGGCACCGGATCACCCAACTCCGCAGGTGGGGCGCGTGCGACCGAGGGGTCGAACGGGAACTGGCCAACCGCACACGCATGCCGGTCGGCCAGAAGTCGCCTACCGATCAGGGGCGGCAGGGCCTGACCGGCACCGGCCGGGCGCACCAAGGAGCGCTGCTGCCGGCCGCATACGCCGACGGCCCGCCTGCACTGTCGCAGACGGGCCGCCGAACCGGGGTGGGCGATACTGGGTTCGAACCAGTGACCTCTTCGGTGTGAACGAAGCGCTCTCCCACTGAGCTAATCGCCCGGGCGCAGGAAGTACATTACCCGATGTCAGGGGGTGCGTGTGACCAGCGCGAACCCGCACCGGCCGACACCCGCACCCCCGTCGCGGATCACTCGTCCTTGATCATTGGCCCATGATCACCGGCCCCTGATCACCGGCCCTTAATCACTGGTCCTTGATCACTGGTCCTTGATCACTGGTCCTTGATCTTCCAGGGCATGACGATGCCGAACTTCCACACGTAGATGCCGGCGAGCACGGCCACGATCACGAGCCCGATCGTCGTCAGGATGATGTTGCGGCGGCGCACCTTCGGGTCGAGGGCGCGCTGGGCCGCCTCGGTGACCTTGCGCTTGGTCCAGCGCAGGACCAGTTGCGCCCAGACGAACTCGGTCGCCCAGACCGCCATGCCGCCGAAGATCACGACCCAGCCGGGGCCGGGCAACGGCAGCATGATGATGCCGACGACCACTATCGCCAGGCCGATGACGAAAATGCCCACCTGCCAGCTCAGGTGCAGCACACGGCGCGCCTTGATGAACTCCGGCGCCTTCGAGCCGAGGCCCTGCTCGCTGTCGCCTTTCACACCATCCACTTCGGTCTCGTCCGCCGCCAAGGCAACCTCACCCGGCTCGTTACTCCCCGTATTCATACGGCCAAACCCTACCGGACCGAAACCGGTCACCGGAATGGTCGTACCTCGCGAACGGGTTCTCGGCCGGAAGAGTTACGTAAACACACGCAAAACACTCAGAGGGGTTTACAACGGCACCGTAGGTGGCATGTCGATTTCGCCGACGTGCGAATCCCCGAGCGCACACTGAGCGAAAGGCCCTGGCGCTTATGAACACCACGGTCAGCTGCGAGCTGCACCTGCGCCTCGTTGTGTCGAGCGAGTCCTCCCTGCCTGTCCCCGCAGGCCTGCGGTACGACACGGCCGACCCCTACGCCGTGCACGCCACCTTCCACACCGGAGCCGAGGAGACCGTCGAGTGGGTGTTCGCCCGCGACCTCCTCGCGGAGGGCCTCCACCGGCCCACCGGAACCGGCGACGTCCGCGTCTGGCCGTCGCGCAGTCACGGCCAGGGCGTCGTGTGCATCGCCCTGAGCTCTCCGGAGGGCGAGGCGCTGCTCGAGGCCCCGGCACGGGCTCTGGAGTCCTTCCTGAAGCGAACGGATGCCGCTGTGCCTCCCGGAACGGAGCACCGGCACTTCGACCTCGATCAGGAGCTCTCGCACATCCTGGCGGAGAGCTAGGGCGAGGCCGTACAAGCCGCCCGGTGCCGTCGACTCGGGGAGACGGCTCGGGCCAAGACAGCCGTATACGGCAAGCACGAGCGCCGTCTCCGCTCCGCGGGGGCGGCGCTGGCGTGCGTCGGGCGGACGGCGCCGGCGCGTCGGCTGGGGCGCGTGGCGCTGGTGGGTGGGGTGTGGGCTACGGGGAGCGTGGAGTGCGGGTGGAGGTCTGTGGGGGGCCGGGGAACTTGAGGGCCTGGGGAACTTTGGGGCTTGGGGGGCGAGCGCTGGTGCGCTCAGGTGCGCGGGCCTGATGCGCGCTGCGCGGCGCGACCTGGTGTGCCTGAACGCGCGTGACGGAGATGCGTGGACGCGGCGGGTGCGGTGCGCGCGGAGTGAGGCGACGGTGGCGTTGAGCGCGGGCGCGGCGGACGTGGAATGCCGGCCCTGGTCGCCAGGGCCCCGGCCGCTGATACGCGTACGCACGCGGGGCTGATGCGCGTAGACGCGCGCGACGCTGGCCGATGCCGACGCGGTGCTGGCCGGTGTCGGACGCGGCCATGGTGGCGGCGGGGTTTGGGCCGGGTCAGGGTCGGCCTCGTGGCTCGGCGTTCCAGTGCCGCGTCAGCTGTGGCCGAGGGGCGCATGGCGGCTCTCGCGGGCTGCCGCGCCGGGGAGCCACCGTGCGGGCAGCGGGAACCGTCGGCCTCCCAGTGCGGCGCCTGCTGCGGCCGAGGGGCGCACGGCGCGGCGCTCGTGGGCTGCCGCGCCGGGCGGCCGCCGTGCGGGCAAGGGCACTCGGCGGGAACCGTCGGCCTTGCCCTGGCGTTGTAATCGACGTCACCCGTGGGGCCGGGGCCGGTGCCGTCCGGGCGGATCCCGTTACGATCGGCCACCATCGGCGGGCGCCCGCCCGACCCCCCAGGCCAGGGAGCGAAACGTGCTGATCACCCATGACGTCCGGTGTGCGCTCGATGCCGTGGTGGATCTGGTGAACACCGCCCCGGAGGACGACGACGCACCCGACGTGCTGCCCGATGTCCCGGCTCTTGCCGATTACGTGCGAAAGCACAAAATCAGCGATGTCGGGGTTCTCTCCGAGTTCGATCTGTCGGCGGTGCGCAAGGTGCGGGGCCGGTTCGCCGCGATCTTCGAGGCGGCGGACACCCGTATCGCGGCCGGGCTGATCAACGAGTTGGTCGCCGCCGCGGGCACCACCCCGCGCCTCACGGACCACGACGGCTACGACTGGCATGTGCACTACTTCGCCCCCGGCGCCTCCGTCGCCGACCACCTGGCGGCCGACGGCGGGATGGCGCTGGCGTTCTTCGTGGTGGCCGGGGAGCAGGAGCGGCTGCGGCGCTGTGAGGCCCCGGACTGCCGCCACGCTTTCGTGGACCTCTCCCGCAACCGCTCACGGCGGTACTGCGACAGCCGTACCTGCGGAAACCGTCTGCATGTGGCCGCCTACCGAGCGCGCCGCAAGGAAGCGGCCGGCTGAGCGGCGGCGGCGATCGAGTCGGTCGGCGTCGAGGGTCGGGCACGACGTGTGTGTCGACGCGGACCCCGGCGGATGGCGCCGGGGACCGCGAGTACGGCTCACAGCAGCAGCAGGTCGTGCAGCGCAGCCATGAGCAGCAGACACCCGATCACCGCAAGGAAGATCATCAGCGGTGGCTGGGAAAGGGCGAAGAGGCACCCGCGAGGTTCGTCCTGAGGTGGCGCGGCCTCGCTTTGAGTCGTGTCCAGCATCTCGCGGCGATGATGACGCAGTTGCCCCTCGCCGCGCGATCAACACGCCCGGAATGAGCGGGAGTTCGCTGTATTCCGCGATGTCCGGTTCGAGTCGTGATCGCTTACGGACGGGCAGCGACCCACTGTGTCGTTTCGGCCCCGCCGACGGGGTTCATATGCCGTGCTTCTTGAGGATGGCCTCGATGTCGCTGAAGTCGTCACCGGCATCGGCTCGGGGCGCGGTCGCCGGGCCGGTCGCCGGGCGGGAGCCAGAGCCCAAGGACGGCGCCGAGGCCGACGGTGCCACCGCCTCGGGCCGGCCGGCGGCGCGCGCCTCCTTGCGCTCCTTGCGGGTGCCGCCGCGGCGGCGCTCCACCGCGCGGGTAGTCGCGAACAGCAGCCAGGACACGCCGAGGACTCCGAAGCCGGCCCAGGCCGTCGGGCTGAACGCGGTGTCCGCGAGCCAGTCGACGACACCGGTCATCACCAGGCCGAGCGGCACGAGCGAGTACGCGGCGGTCCGCGCGGCCGCGAGGAACCGCTTGCGGTAGGCCGTGATCGCCGCGATGCCCAGGCCGGCCGCGGCGACGGCGGAACAGACGGTCTCGGCAATCATCCGGTGTCCTCCAGGCAGGCTGGGTCGAGGTCACGGCCCTTCGTTCCTTCCTTCCATCCTGCACCGTGACGACCCCGCCCGGCCACGCCTGGGCCGGACATCAGGGACATCTCCGGGTCGCCTCCTCCGCAGGTGCCGGTGGGAGCCGTAGGAGAACCTGTCGGAGCCGTACGACACAGGCCGACCGGCACCGAAGCACCAGGTCGGATTGGGTCGTCCGCGCGGCTGCTGGGAGACTGGCGCCATGAGCGACTCCTCCCCCGACCGTCCCGCCGCCCCCGTTCTCGACGTCTGGTGCGAGCTTCAGTGCCCCGACTGCCGCAGCGCCCTGGACGATCTGCGTGCCCTGCGCGACCGCTACGGCGACCGGCTGGAGGTACGGCTGCGGCACTTCCCGCTGGAGAAGCACAAGCACGCCTTCGCCGCCGCGCAGGCCGCCGAGGAGGCCATCGAGCAGGGGCAGGGGTGGCCGTACGTCGAGGCCGTGCTGGGCCGGGTCGAGGAGCTGGACCGTAAGGGAGAACCCTTCCTGGTCGAGGTGGCGCGGGAACTCGGCCTGGACGCCGAGGAGGTCGACACGGCGCTGATCGACGGCCGGCACATCCTGATCGTCGACGCCGACCAGGCCGAGGGCAAGGCGATCGGCGTGACCGGCACCCCCACGTATGTGATCGGCGGCGAGCGCCTCGACGGCGGCAAGAGCCAGGAAGGACTGCGCGAGCGCGTCGAGGAGATCGTGGACCGGCTGCTCGCCGAGCGGACCGCCTGACCGACACCTCCGCTACAGCAACGTCTTGTACAGGGCGTACTGCCTCGTCTCGTAGCCGAGTGACTCGTAGAGCCGCTCGGCCGGGGTGTTGCCCGCGAAGACGTTGAGGCCGATGACCCGGTGCCCCGCCGCGATCGCCTGGGCCTCGGCCAGCAGCATCAGTGTGCGTCCGTGTCCCTCGCCGCGCCGGGCCGGGTCGCTCTCGACGTCGAAGACGTAGGCGCGGCCTTTGAGCGACGCCACCCACAGGGTGCCCACCGGGGTTCCCTCGTGTTCGAGGACGCTGAGGAACACGTCCGGTGTGCGCAGGCCGTCCGGCAGCAGTGCGGCGTGGTCACGCTCCGACTTGGTCCGGGCCTCGGACTCCGGGACCCCGCGCTCGACCCAGTCCCGGATGTAGTCCTCGTGGCCCTTGTCGAGCCAGGGCCCGTACTCGGCCTCCGTCATGGGGCGTGCCCGGCTGCCCGGCGGCAGTTCGGGCGGGGTGTCACCGAGCGTCTTCTCCATGCCGCGGTTGCGCACGACGTAGCCGAGCGCCGTGGCGAGCCGGAGCGCCGGTGCCGCGTCGGCGGGGACCGTCACCTCGATGCGCTTGCAGCCCCAGCCGCGCGCCACCTCCTCGGCGGCGAGGGCGGCCACCGTGCCACGGCCGCGTCGGCGGTCCGCCTCCTCGATCCGCAGCCGCGACATCCGTGCCACCGCGTCGCCGAAGACGGGGTGCGTACCGAGGTGAAGGACGCCCACGGGGCGGCCGTTCACGCACACCTGGAAGCGGCGCGAACGCGTCCCGTCCGCATTGCGCTGAAGCGGCTCGGTCGGCCGCAGGGTCGTGGTCATCACAGGTGTTCTACCCACCACGGCGCCCGCGGTCAGCCGAATATCCGCGCCCGTCGCATCAGCGGTCGTCCGGTCGCGTCCCTCGCGTCGGCGTCCGTGGCGTCAGCGTCGGTCACACCGGCGTGTCACGGGTCCAGGTCGTCGCCGGACCGCTCGGCGAAGATCCGCATGGCCTTGGCGGTCACCGGGCCCGGGGCGCCCGGCAGTTCGCGCTCGTCGACGCGGTGCACGGCCTGGACGTCCCGGAGGGTGGAGGTGAGGAAGATCTCCTCGGCGCGCTCGACGACGTCCAGCGGCAGATCGGTCTCCTTGGCGCCGGTCCACTCGATCGTCAACTGGCGCGTGATGCCCGCGAGGCAGCCCGAGGCGAGCGGCGGGGTGTGGATCTCGCCGTCCAGGACGACGAAGACGTTCGACCCGGTGCCCTCGCACAGTTGCCCCACCGTGTTGCCGAACAGGGCCTCGGTGGCGCCGTGTTGGTGGGCGCGGGCGAGGGCGACGACGTTCTCGGCGTACGAGGTCGTCTTCAGGCCGGTGAGCGCGCCGCGCTCGTTGCGGGTCCAGGGCACGGTGATCACGGCCGTGGAGTCGGCGTGCCGGGCGGTCTCGCCGAGGGCGACGACGAGGGTGGGACCGTACTCACCGCGGTCGGAGCCGAGGGGGCCGTGGCCGCCGGTGTAGGTGATGCGCAGCCGGCCGAGCGGCATCGGGTTGGCCTCGATGACGGCGGCGCAGGCGCGGCGGACCTCGTCGTGGTCGGGGTCGGGCAGGCCGAGCCCGCTCGCCGAGCGCGTCAGCCGGTCGAGGTGCCGGGTCAGCGCGAACGGACGGCCGTCCAACACCTTCACCGTCTCGAAGATGCCGTCGCCCACGGTCAGCCCGTGGTCGAAGACGGAGACACGGGCGGACTCGATGTCCTGGAGCCCGCCGTCGAGCCAGATCCTCACGATTGCAGTCCCTCTCCACTCACCTCGTACGCTCCCGACGCTACCGCGAGCAGCCGGGCGGCCTTCAGCTCGGTCTCCCGCCACTCCCCCTCGGGGTCCGACCCCCAGGTGATCCCGGCGCCGGTACCGAACCGCAGTACCCCCTCGGCCCGGTCGACCCAGAAGGTACGGATCCCGACGGCCAGCTCGCCGACACGCCGGTCGGCGTCGACCCAGCCGATGCCGCCGCAGTACGGCCCGCGGGGCGCCGTCTCCAACGCGTCGATGATCCGCAGGGCACTGGACTTGGGCGCCCCGGTGACCGAACCGGGCGGAAAGGCGGCGTCGAGCAGCTCGGGCCAGCCGGCGCCGGGGCGCAGCTCACCGCGGACGGTGGACACCAGATGCACCAGCCCCGGATGCTTCTCCACGGCGCACAGGTCGGGCACGGTCACGGTCCCGGTGGCGCACACGCGGCCGATGTCGTTGCGCACGAGGTCCACGATCATCACGTTCTCGGCGTAGTCCTTCTGCAGCAGGTCCGCCTCGGTGCGCCCGGTTCCCTTGATCGGCCCGGACTCGACGATCCGCCCGTCACGCCGCAGGAACAGCTCGGGGGACGCGGTGGCCGTCTCCACACCGTGCGCCGGCAGCCGGATCGTTCCTGCGTAGGGCGCCGGGTTGCCGCGGGCGAGCAGCGCGGTCAGGGAGTCCACGTCGGCGTCCGGGCCGATCGGCGCGCTCAGGACGCGACAGAGGTTGGCCTGATAGACCTCGCCGGCCGCTATGTACTCGCGGATGCTCCGTACGCCCGCCGTGTACGCGGCACGGTCGAGTGAGGACGTCCAGTCACCGATCGCCGGACCGCGCCACCGTCCGGGAACCGGGGCGGGCACGGGTTCCTCGCGCACGTCCCGGAAGCGGGCGCAGGTCAGACGGCCCTCGAAGTCGGCGCAGACAGCCCAGAAACCGCTGGAGTCCAGGGCGGTCGGGTCGCTGGTGACGTCGAGCAGGCCGGTGGCGACACGGTCGCCGAAGCGGGCGAGAGGAGGGAGGTCGAGCACGCAGTCGAGTCTATGGCGGGTGTCCCGCGGCTGACCTGGCCATGTCGGTTCCGGGTCCTCGGCAGGTCCCTGAGCAGGCGTAGCGCAGCACGCTGCACAAACGCGTTTTTGTGCTGGCCCCGGAATCCGCTAGAGTTCAACTCGTCGCCGGGCCGCGAGAGCGGAACGAAACGACAAGCGGACGTAGCTCAGTTGGTAGAGCGCAACCTTGCCAAGGTTGAGGTCGCGAGTTCGAGCCTCGTCGTCCGCTCGAAGGAACAAGGGGATCTTCCCGAACCCCCTGCACTCCTGGTGGAGTGGCCGAGAGGCGAGGCAACGGCCTGCAAAGCCGTCTACACGGGTTCAAATCCCGTCTCCACCTCCAAGGACGATTAGCTCAGCGGGAGAGCGCTTCCCTGACACGGAAGAGGTCACTGGTTCAATCCCAGTATCGTCCACTGGATCTTCGGATCCCCCCGCGCGATTAGCTCAGCGGGAGAGCGCTTCCCTGACACGGAAGAGGTCACTGGTTCAATCCCAGTATCGCGCACGCAGCAGCCCGTGATCTTCGATCGATGCTGGATCACGGTCCCGAGGACGATTAGCTCAGCGGGAGAGCGCTTCCCTGACACGGAAGAGGTCACTGGTTCAATCCCAGTATCGTCCACACACCGAAGCCCCCGGTCGATGACCGGGGGCTTCTTCGTGGCTCGGTGCGGCTCAGCTGGAGAACAGCATGTGTCCGAAGCTCTTGTGACGGCGGTGGCCGTAGTGACCGCCGTGATGACCGCCGTGGTGACCGCCGTGCGGGGCGCCCCAGGCCGGGGCCTGCGGTGCGGGCGGATATGCCTGGGGGGCGGGGGCGGCCGGGGGTGGCGGGGCCGGCTGGGACCACTGGGTCTCCAGGCGGGTCAGCGACTCCAGCTCGCCGTAGTCGAGAAAGATCCCGCGGCAGCCGCTGCACTGCTCGATCTGGACGCCGTTGCGGTTGTACGTGTGCATCGGGGCTCGGCACTTCGGACACTGCATGGTCGGCTCAACTCCTCGCCGGTCGGTCCTGCTTCGCATATCACCAGGACAGACTCTGTCCGGCTGCGGTCGGTTGCACCCTACTTCGCGCGTCCATGGGTCAACTCAGGGGGGACGGAAGCCATTCGGTCACAGGCGTCGACGAGGCACTGCTCGA
This sequence comes from Streptomyces sp. NPDC006385, assembly GCF_040612485.1. Taxonomy (NCBI): domain Bacteria; kingdom Bacillati; phylum Actinomycetota; class Actinomycetes; order Kitasatosporales; family Streptomycetaceae; genus Streptomyces; species Streptomyces sp. NPDC006385. The sequence continues at coordinate 18,256 of NZ_JBEXQG010000080.1, read as the reverse complement.
CCTCGTCGAGGAGGCGGCCCTCGGCGAGGGACTTGGTGATCGCCCGGGCGGCGGTCTGCACGGTGAGGGCCCGGGCCGGGACGTCCAGCGTGGGCCAGGGGTCGCCGTCGGCGGGGACGGCCGGGCCACCGGCGTCGCGGTAGGCGGTGAGGAAGCGGTCCCATTCGTCGGGCGGGAGCAGCCCGCAGGCGTACCAGGCGGCGGGCCGTCCGAGGTCCCAGGCCGGCACGCCCACGCCGAGGTCGTCGACGTCGATGAGGAGCCAGGGGCCGTCCGGGGCCGGGTGCCGAACCAGTTGCCCGAGGTGGAGGTCGCCGTGGCAGAGAGTGGTGGTGTCGGGCTGGGGGGCCTGGGCGCGGGCCCAGGCGGGGAGGGTGTCCCAGGCGCGGAGAACGGCGGTGGCGCCGGTGGTCGGGGCGGTGTTCGTCGCGGCTGTCGCCGTGGCTGTGGCCGTAGCCGTGCGCAGGCGGGATACGGCCAGCGCGGCTTTGACGGGGCCCCGCATGGGAGGGAGCGGAGTCGGGGCGGGGGTGCGATGCAGCCGGGCGAGAAGGGTTGCCGCGGCTTCCCAAGGGGCCGCGTCGGGGTCGGTGGGGTCCACCGGGGTGCCGTAGGGCCAGCAGGTCACCAGGCGACCGTGCAGGTCCACGGGCGTGGGGTTGAGCGGGGGAAGGAGGAGGCCGGGCAGGTGCGTGGCGGCGGTGAGGCGCGGGGTCAGGTCGGCGGGGGTGGTGTCCGGGGCGTGGGCCTTGGCGACGGTGTCGGCGTGCCGGATGACGGTGGCGTCGGGGCGGTCGGCGAGGGTGACGGTCGCTCCGCAGGGACAGACGGAGGTACGTGCGTGTGCCGCGGCTTCGGCTCGCGCGGTGAGGGCGGGCAGGAGGGGGTTCGGGGTCACGGGGGGTCCCTTGGGTGCGGCTGCTTTGGGCGCGAGCGTACGCGGGGAAGGCACCCACCGGGCTCGCCCCGCCCGGATCACCGCGGACACGCACAAAGCAATGCCGGCGCAGCTCCCCAGCTGCGCCGGCATTTGTGCCGTCCGCCGCACCCCCGTCCCCACGGGGTTTCATGGGTGGATGTCCCCGCCCGGACCGCTCTTCCGGGCCTGGGGTCGCCGCTCAGCGCCCCAGCATCACGCCCACGGACGACGCTTGTGTGGCCACTGCCTCCCAGCCGTCGAAGACGACGAGGAGCAGGACCGCCAGGGGAAGGGCCATGAGCGTCGCCACCAGGGGGTGGCGGCGGCCCTGGCGGCGGGGGCGCAGCCCGATGCGCTCCTGCGTGCGGATCAGTGTCCGCGGTGCCGTCTGGGCCATGGTCCCTCTCCTGACCTGTGTCAGTTGTCGTTGGCAGCGGCGGGTGTCTGACCTCGGGGGACGAGTGCTGCCACCCGCCGCTTGACTTCAAATCTAGGCGTGCGACCGCCCCGGCACGTCATGCCCTCGTACCCATTGCCGGGCCTCCCGGAGGATGAGCCACGACGTGCGGAGTACTCCCCTGGGTGGAGACGAGGTCCTAGGTCTCGGGGTCTTCCCGGAGGGGACGCCCGGCCTGCCCGGATTTCCCCTACCTTGTCTCCGGCGCCTTCTCCGAGCCGTGCTCACGCGGCACCGGCTGCTCGACCAGCGCCAGTACCCGGTTCGCCATGAAACGGGCCGTACGCACGACCGTCCCGCTTCGGGTGACTTCGCTCACTTCCACGACACCCCGGCGCACCGCCGTCTCCACCCGGCGGCCCGCTCTGCTCGCCACCACCTCGTACGTGCGCGTCGTGTCGCCTGCGTCCACGACTATCTCCACACGATCACCCTTCACGGGCTCAATCCCCCTTCTGCGACGGGTGGTTGGGGGTGGAAAAGGGCCTAAGTCGGCCTGCTCACCCGCTCCCTGACCACCTTTCAAGTGTCCCACCCACCACTGACAATCCATCGCGTCGAGAGGGCGCGGCCTCTGCGCACCGCGGCCCGTGGAAACGTAAGCTGTGGCTCGTCAGACGGACCGGGCAGCGGGGATGAACATGGCGATGATGCGCCTGAGGCGCGAGGACCCGCGCGTCGTCGGCTCCTTCAGGCTTCACAGACGGCTCGGCGCGGGTGGAATGGGCGTCGTCTATCTGGGCTCCGACAAGAAGGGGCAGCGGGTCGCGCTGAAGGTGATCCGGCCCGACCTGGCGGAGGACCAGGAGTTCCGCTCGCGGTTCGCGCGTGAGGTCTCGGCGGCACGGCGGATTCGCGGAGGCTGTACGGCACGGCTCGTGGCCGCCGACCTGGAGGCGGACCGCCCGTGGTTCGCCACCCAGTACGTCCCCGGCCCGTCCCTGCACGACAAGGTCGCCGACGAGGGCCCGCTCGGCGCGGCGGAGGTCGCCGCCATCGGCGCGGCCCTGTCCGAGGGGCTGGTCGCCGTGCACGAGGCCGGGGTCGTCCACCGGGACCTGAAGCCGTCGAACATCCTGCTGTCCCCCAAGGGCCCGCGGATCATCGACTTCGGCATCGCCTGGGCCACGGGCGCCTCGACCCTCACCCACGTCGGTACGGCGGTCGGCTCCCCCGGCTTCCTGGCCCCGGAGCAGGTGCGCGGCGCCGCCGTCACCCCGGCCACGGACGTCTTCTCGCTCGGCGCCACGCTCGCGTACGCGTCGATGGCCGACTCCCCCTTCGGGCACGGCAGTTCAGAGGTGATGCTGTACCGCGTCGTACACGAGGAGCCGCAGCTCCACGGCGTACCGGACGCCCTGTCCCCGCTCGTACGGGCGTGTCTGGCGAAGGACCCGGAGGAGCGGCCCAGCACGCTCCAGCTGTCGCTGCGCCTCAAGGAGATCGCGGCCCGGGAGGCACAGGGGCTTTCGGACGTACGCCCGCCCGCGCCACGCAGCGCGGAGACGGACCGCCCCACCGGGCGGCTCGCCGACACCTACGCGGAGCAGCAGCGTGCCCAGCGCCGCGCGCAGGGCACTCCCCCGCCGCGCGGCACCGGCGCCCCTCGGGTGCCCGGGCCCGCCCGCGACGGAGCCCCGTCGCGCAGCGGTACGGCGTCGTCCCGGTCCGGCGCCCGGCCGATCCCCTCCTCACGGAACACCTCCCGTTCCGGCAGCGGCAACCGGCCGGCCCCGCGCAGTGGCACCGGCCGTCCGGCGCCGCGGAACACGGGGACCGGGCGGCGGCCCGCCAACCCGCAGCTGCTGCGGCAGCGGCTGTTCGTGTTCGTCGTGGTGACGCTGCTCGTGGCGCTCGGCATCGCCGCGGCGCAGGGCTGTCAGGGCCCGCAGCGCGGGCTGGGCGACGACGGGAACGGCGATCGGCAACGGCAGGAGCACGTGGAGCCGGGGTACGAGCCGCTGGACGGGGACGTGATGTCCGAGCGGTACGAGTCGACGTTCGAGATCACCGAATAGCCGTCCCCCGGCATCGCGGCAGCCTCACAGGCCGGGCAGGACGCGCTCGAAGAACTCCCGGTCGCCGTCGAAGACCGGGTCCAGGGCCAGGAACTCCTCCGGCGTGACCCAGCGCGCGTCGGCGACCTCGTCCGGGTCGGGGACCACCTCGCCGGTGTCGGCGCGGGCCGTCCACCAGTGGAGGCGGAAATGGCCGTCGTCGGTCGCGGACTCCCAGACCTTGGCCAGGGGGACGACGGTGAGGCCGACCTCTTCGCGGACCTCCCGGACGACGGCCTCCCGCTGGGTCTCCCCCGGTTCCACCTTGCCGCTGAGGGGCTGCCAGTAACCGGGGAGCGGGCCGGCGGGGCCGCGGCGGATGGCGAGGACGCGGTCGGCGCGGAGCAGGACCGCCACGATCGCCTCGCGCCGCGCCGTCACGATGGGCCCTGTGCCTGCGGGCGGCCCGAGGCCACCGCGTAGAAGGCGACCGCGGCCGCGGCGCCGACGTTGAGGGAGTCGACGCCGTGGGACATGGGGATGCGGACCCATTCGTCGGCGGCCACCAGGGCCTGCCTGGACAGGCCGTCGCCCTCGGCGCCGAGCATCAGCGCGACCCGGTCCATCCGGTGCGGGGCGGCCTCGTCGAGGGTCTTGGCCTTCTCGTCGGGGGTGAGGGCGAGGAGCGTGAAGCCGGCCTCGCGGACCGACTCCAGGCCCTTGGGCCAGGTGTCCAGGCGGGCGTACGGGACGGAGAAGACCGCTCCCATGGAGACCTTGACGCTGCGGCGGTAGAGGGGGTCGGCGCAGTCCGGGGACAGCAGGACGGCGTCCATGCCGAGGGCGGCGGCCGAGCGGAAGATGGCGCCGATGTTGGTGTGGTCGTTGACCGACTCCATGACCACCACCCGGCGGGCGGACCTCAGGAGTTCGATGGCGGTCGGCAGCGGCTTGCGCTGCATGGAGGCGAGCGCGCCGCGGTGCACGTGGTAGCCGGTGACCTGCTCGGCGAGCTCCGGACTGACCGCGTACACCGGGGCCGGGAGCTCGTCGATGACGTCGCGCATGACGTCGACCCACTTGGCCGAGAGCAGCATGGACCGCATCTCGTAGCCGGATTCCTTCGCCCGTCTGATGACCTTCTCGCCCTCGGCGATGAACAGGCCCTCGGCCGGCTCGCGCTTGCGGCGCAGCTCGACGTCGGTCAGGCCCGTGTAGTCGCGCAGGCGCGGGTCGTCGGGGTCCTCGACGGTGATGAGATCGGCCACAGGGTGATACTGCCTTGTCCTGGGTGCGGTGCCAACGGTTCGGTACGGGTTGTGTTACCCGGGGTTACTCGCGGGGTGCGACGGCCGTGGGACCGACCTTCACGACCTCGCCGATGACGATGACCGCCGGGGGCTTGACCTCCTCGGCGCGTACGGTCTCCCCGACCGTCGCGAGGGTCGCGTCGACGCGGCGCTGGGTGGCCGTCGTGCCCTCCTGGATCAGGGCGACCGGCGTGGCGGCGGACTTGCCGTGCGCGACGAGGGTCTCGGCGATCTTGCCGATCTTGTCGACACCCATGAGGATCACGAGCGTCCCGGTCAGCTTGGCCAGCGACGGCCAGTCGACGAGGGAGCGCTCGTCGTCGGGGGCCACATGGCCGCTGACCACGGTGAACTCGTGGGCCACTCCCCGGTGGGTGACCGGGATGCCGGCGGCGCCCGGAACCGAGATCGAGCTGGAGATCCCGGGGACCACCGTGCAGGGGATGCCGGCTTCGGCGAGGGCGTGCAGCTCCTCCATACCGCGGCCGAAGACATACGGGTCGCCGCCCTTCAGCCGTACGACCGACTTGCCCTGCTTGGCGTGCTCGATCAGGGCGTTGTTGATGGCCTCCTGGGCCATGAAGCGGCCGTACGGGATCTTCGCCGCGTCGATCACCTCGACGTGCGGCGGGAGTTCGGCGAGCAGGTCGCGCGGGCCGAGCCGGTCGGCGATGACGACGTCGGCCTCGGCGAGGAGGCGGCGGCCGCGGACGGTGATGAGGTCCGGGTCCCCCGGGCCACCGCCGACCAGGGCGACGCCGGGGGTGCGGGTGCGGTGGTGCGGGGCGACGAGTGTGCCGTCGCGCAGGCCCTCGACGACCGCGTCGCGGATGGCGGCGGTGTGGCGGGGGTCGCGGCCGCTCGCCTCCGTCGTGAGGACGGCGACGGTGACGCCCTCGCTGTGGCCCGTCGCCGGGGTCCAGGCCGTCGCCCGGTCCGCGTCGTCGGAGCGCACGCACCAGACGCGGTGGCGCTCCGCTTCGGCGGAGGCCCGGGTGTTCGCTTCCGTGTCGCCGGTGGCGATCAGGGCGTACCAGGCGTCGGCGAGGTCGCCTTCCTCGTAGCGGCGCCGGTGCCAGGTGATCTCGCCCGCGTCCGCCATCGCCTCGACCGAGGGGGTCACCTCGGGGGATACGAGGAGGATGTCGGCGCCGGCTGCGATGAGGGCCGGGAGGCGGCGCTGGGCGACCTGACCGCCGCCGAGGACGACGACCTTGCGGCCGGTGAGGCGGAGGCCTACCGGGTAGGCGGGGTTTTCGGCCATGAGGGTGCGGCTCCTGTTCACGGCGGTGCGGTGGCCCTGACGTGCGGATTTTACGGTGCGCGTGGGACGGGCGGATCGGGTGTCCGGTGGCTGGGCGCCGTGGCCGGGCGCGGGTGGTGGGTCCGGGCCCGCCTGTTCCGGCCGCGGAGCGACCGCGCACGGACCCACGGAACGCCCAGCGGCCCCGCACCGGCAATGGGCCGCAGACGGGAGCCGCGGCCCCGGGCGCCCCGCTCCCGCTACTTCTCAGTCACCCCCGCAGAATCGAACGTCGCCACCTCGTGCATCGCCCTGGCCGTGCTCTGGACCAGCGGCAGGGCCAGCAGTGCGCCCGTGCCCTCGCCGAGGCGGAGGTCGAGGTCGACCAGGGGGCGCAGACCCAGCTTGTTCAGGGCGGCCACGTGGCCGGGCTCGGCGCTGCGGTGGCCGGCGATGCAGGCCGCGAGGACCTCGGGGGCGATCGCGCGGGCGACCAGGGCGGCGGCGCCGGCACTGACGCCGTCCAGGATCACCGGGGTGCGCAGGGAGGCGCCGCCCAGCAGGAGCCCGACCAGCGCGGCGTGCTCGAAGCCGCCGATCGCCGCCAGGACGCCGATGGGGTCGGCGGGGTCGGGCTGGTGGAGTTCGATCGCGCGGCGGACGACCTCGGTCTTGCGGGCGAGGGTCTCGTCGTTGATGCCGGTGCCGCGGCCCGTCACCTCGGCCGGGTCGGTGTCCGTGAAGACCGAGATCAGGGCTGCCGACGCGGTGGTGTTGGCGATGCCCATCTCACCGGTCAGCAGGGCCTTGTTGCCGGCCGCCACCAGGTCACGGGCCGTCTCGATGCCGACCTCGATGGCCTGCCTGGCCTCGTCGCGGGTCATCGCGGGGCCGGTCGTCATGTCGGAGGTGCCCGCACGGACCTTGCGGGGCAGCAGACCCGGGGTCGCCGGCAGGTCGGCCGCGACGCCCACGTCCACGACACACACCTCCGCGCCCACCTGGCCCGCGAAGGCGTTGCACACCGCTCCTCCGCCGAGGAAGTTGGCGACCATCTGGGCCGTCACCTCCTGCGGCCAGGGGGTGACGCCCTGGGCGTGCACGCCGTGGTCACCGGCGAAGATCGCGACGGCCGCGGGCTCCGGGATCGGCGGCGGGCACTGGCGGGACAGGCCGGAAAGCTGAGCGGAGATGATCTCCAGCATGCCGAGCGCACCGGCCGGCTTGGTCATGCGCTTCTGCCGCTCCCATGCCTCGCCGAGCGCCTTGGCGTCGAGCGGGCGGATCTGGGCGACGGTCTCGGCGAGCAGGTCGTGCGGCTCCTCGCCGGGCAGGGCGCGACGGCCGTACGTCTCCTCGTGCACCACCCAGGACAGCGGGCGGCGCTTGGACCAGCCCGCCTGCATCAGCTCGGGCTCCTCCGGGAACTCGTCGACGTACCCGACGCACAGGTAGGCGATGACTTCCAGGTGCTCGGGCAGTTCGAGGGCGCGGACCATCTCGCGCTCGTCGAAGAAGCTGACCCAGCCGACGCCGAGCCCCTCGGCGCGGGCGGCGAGCCAGAGGTTCTCCACCGCGAGCGCGGCGGAGTACGGCGCCATCTGCGGCTGGGTGTGCCGGCCGAGGGTGTGGCGGCCGCCGCGGGTCGGGTCGGCGGTGACGACGATGTTCACCGGGGTGTCGAGGATGGCCTCGATCTTCAGTTCCTTGAACTGCTTGGCGCGGCCCTTCGGGAGCGACTTCGCGTACGCCTCGCGCTGGCGCTGGGCCAGTTCGTGCATCGTGCGCCGGGTCTCGGCGGAGCGGATGACGACGAAGTCCCAGGGCTGCGAGTGCCCGACGGAGGGCGCGGTGTGCGCCGCCTCCAGGACTCGGAGCAGCACCTCGTGCGGGATCGGGTCGCTGCGGAAGCCGTTGCGGATGTCGCGGCGCTCGCGCATGACCTTGAGGACGGCCTCGCGCTCGGCCTCGTCATAGGCGGGCGCGGCCGGGCCGGCGGACCGGCGTGCTTCTTCCACGGCGACCGCGCTCTCTTCTGCGGTGTCTTCCTGCTCGGCGGCCCGGGTCTCCAGGTCCTCCGCGTGCTGGACGAGTTCCGGGTCGCCCTCACGAGGTGCGGGGACCGTGACGACGGCGGCCGGTGCCTCCTGCGTGGGCAGGACGGTCGGCTGCGGCGGGGTCGGCGCGAGGTGCGGGGCAGTCGGCACCGTGCCCTCGACCGGGACGAACCGGCCCAGGGGCTGAGCCGGCGTGGGCTCCGGCGGAGTGCCGGACGGCAGCCCGGCAGCGGCCTCGCCCTGGCCGGACTCCGTGTGCGCGACGGGCGGTCCGGACGGGTCCTCGGGGGCCTGCGCGGGCTGGGCCGCGGGCTGCAGCTGCGGGCCCGCGGGTTCGGCGACGTACGGCTCGGGGGCCTCGGTCGCGGCCGGTGCGGCGTCCGGCGACGCCGCCTGCGGGTCGGCGGGGTCCGGGGCGGCGGCGTGGGAATCGGTGTCGGTGGCTGCCGCGAGCGGCTGCGGGGCCTCGACCGGTTCGGCGTCGACGCCCTCGGTCTGCTGGGCGTCCGGCATCTGGGCCGCGGGGTCCGCGACGGGGGCCTCCTCGACGGGGGCCTCCGCGTCGGGGGCGGTCGCGACGGGGGCCTCCGCGTCGGGGGCGGTCGCGACGGGGGCGGTCGCGTCGGGGGCCGGCGCGCTTGCCTGGACGGCCGCTGTCCCCACGGCCTCGGCGGCGTCCGGCGCGGCTGCGTCCGGCGTCGGCTGCTGGGCCTGTGCGAGGTTCGGGTCCGCCATCTCGGCTTCGGGGGCCTGCTGCGGTTCCTGAGCGGGCTGCTCGACCTGGGCGGCGAGCTCGTCCTGCTGCTGGGCGACCGGCTCGGCGTCCGTGGCCTGCGGAGTCGGTTCGGGGGCTACGACGGCGGAGGCGGCGTCGGCGGATGCGGCAACGGCGTCCGTGGGCTGCGGGTCCGGTGCGGCCTGCTCGGCATCCGCGGGCTGGGCGGCCTGCGCCGCGTCCGGTGCCGGCTGGACGGGGGCGGCTTCCGGGGTCCCTTGGACAGGGGAGGCTTCCGGGGCGGCCTGCACGGGGGCCGTCGCGGTGGGCTCGGGGGCCTGAACGGCCTCGGCGGACTCGGCAGCGTCGAGTGCTTGAGCAGCCTCAGGAGCCTCAGCGGGCTCGGGTGCGGGGGCCTCGTCGACCTGCGCGGGGGGCTCGGGTGCGGGAGCGTCGGCGGCCTGCGCGGGGGCCTCGGGTTCGGCGGCGTCCAGGGCTTGGACGGCTTCGGGAGCGTCGGCTCCGGGGGCCTGCTCGGCTTCAGGAGCGTCGGCGCAGGGGGCCTGCTCGGCTTCAGGAGCATCGGCGCCAGGGACCTGCTCGGCTTCAGGAACGGCAGCGCCGGGGACCTGCTCGGCTTCAGAGGCGACCGCCTCAGGCAGCTGCGCGGCCTCAGGGGCGGGGCCCTCGCCCACCGGCCCCGCCTCAGCAGCAGGCAGTTCGGCCGACTGAGCAGCTTCAGGGGCCGAGCCCTGAGCCAGCGGCTCACCCTCAGCCGGGACTTCAGCGACCTGCGCTGCCACGGTCGCGGTGGCCTCGACGCCCTCAGCGCCCTCCGGCGCGTCGCCAACTGCCGGGGCCTGCCCGGCACCTGAGTCGACCTCGCTCACCGGGGCGCCCTCAGCAGGCGTTCCGCCCTCATCCGCGGGCACCGCGACCTCGTCGGTGACGGGGGCAGCCTCGCCGGCCTCCGCAGCGGGCGCGGCCGCACCAGCCTCGGCGGCCTCAGGAACAGGACCGGCACCCGCGCCCTCACCGGCACCCGGAACAGACTCGGCGCCCTGAGCCTCGCCCACCGCCTCCTGCGAGGCGCCGGTCGCGAGGCCGGCCTCCGTGGCCACCCGAGCCACCACCGCCTGGGCCGCGCCCACCGGCTCGCCGCCCGGCTGCTCGGCCGGGCCAACCGTTTCGGCGCCCGCCACCTCGACGCTCACCGGCGCGGCGGCCGGAGCGTGCGCGGTCTGGGCGGGCGTACCCCAGGGCGTCGCCGCCTGCGGGGCCGACGCCTCGCGGTGCCGCGGGGCGTCGAGGTACTCGGGGCCGGGCTGGCGTGCGGGGGCGCCGACGGCGCCGCGGTCGGCGAGGGAGCGGACCGGGCTGGCCGAGGCGTTGGGGATCGGCGGGCCGAGATGCAGCGGACGGCGCGGGGTGATCGGCGGAATCGGCGTCGTGGGGGCCGTCGGGCCCGGCATGCGGACGGCGCTGAGGTCGACCGAGCCGCTGTCGCGGCCCGAGAGCTCGTGCGCGTCCGGCTCGTGCACGGCCTCGACGACCGGTTCCGGCGCGGGCGGGGCCACCTCGGTGCCCCAGGCGCCCTGGGAGCCGGGCAGCAGCAGGTCTTCGTCCTCGGCGGTGGTCTCGGAGAGGTAGGTGTACGAACCGTGCGCCGCGGAGGCGCCCGGCTGCTCCACCATGCCTGCGCTCTCCGGCTGCCCCTCGCCCGGGACCTGGCCGGTGTCGGTCATGCGTACCCCTCGCCCATCGATTAGTGCTTCTACGACCAGCTCACCGGGAACGGCGCACCGACCGCCCCCGCAGTGAAGAACGAGCGTGCGTGCCCAGCGGCACGAACGACCCGCCCAAAAAGGCGACAAAGCCATTGAGTGGCATTGTCGTTGCCGTTCGGCCGTCGCGACAGGTTGATCCGCGACAGGCCGCTGTGGACTGCGCCACGTTGCGCGTCCTCCGGTTCCGCCGTACCACAACCCACCCCAAACGGGGCGTGCTTTCCGGACATTGACCGACGAAGTGCCGGGCGACCCAGTGCGGTACAACGATCGGCCAGCCTACCGCGAGCGGTACGACAACCGGATCACGGGGACGGTCGCGCGCTCACGCCGTCCGGTCCGGCAGCACCCCGCTGAGCAGGAACGCGACACTGCGCTCCCGCTCGGTCCAGGCCCGCGTGTCGAGTTCCACGGACTGCAGGAGGGCGCACTCGACCTCGTAGCCGTGCTGGGCGAGGTCGCGGCCGATGAGTTCGGCGGCGTCACGGGTCGCGGCGTGCGTGACGACGCGCTGCGGGCGCCGGTCCGCGACGGCGGAGACGACGGCCGGGCCCCCGCCCCCGACGCGCACGACGTCCGGTTCGGGGAGGTTCTCCAGGGCGTGCGGGGCGGTGCCGTGCACGATCTGGAGCTGGACGCCGAAGCGGCGGGCGTTGGCCTCGGTGCGGGCGCAGGCCCGCGGGTCGCGGTCGACGGCGATGACGGCGGCGCCGGCCCGGGCGGCCTCGGTGGCGAAGGCGCCGCTGCCGCAGCCGATGTCCCAGACGAGGTCGCCGACGCGCGGGCCGAGCCGGACGAGTTGGGCCGCGCGCAGCCGTTCCAGCTCGCCCTCGCCCATGAGGCCGCCGTAGGACTCGGCGGGCAGGGTCCAGCCGCGCGGACCGGCGCTCGGGTCGCGCCCGGCGATCCAGTCCCCGGACTCCCCCGCGCCGGCCGTGCCGCCGATGACGATGACGACGTTCGGGTCCCGCCAGGTGTGGTCGGCGGCCTTGTCGGAGGTCACGACGGTGACCTGCTCGCGTTCGCTGCCCAGCGCCTCGCAGATGACGAACGTGCGGTGGACGCCCTCCAGGAGCAGACCGAGTTCGGCGGGCCCGGCGCCGGGTGAGGTGAGGACGGCGACCTTGGTGTGGGCGCGGCACACATTGACCGCGCGTCGCAGGGTGCGACGGTGTGCGACGACCACCTGTGCGTCGTCCCAGGGCATGCCGGCGCGGGCGAAGGCGGCGGCGACCGAGGAGACGGCGGGGACGACCTCGACCTCCAGGCCGAACTCGGGCGCGCGCAGGGCCCGTACGACTCCGAAGAACCCGGGGTCGCCGTCGGCGAGCACCACGGCGGTGCCGCGGTGGGCGGCGATCCGGCGGGCGGCGAGGGCGACGCTGCCGAGGCGGATGCGCTCGGCGGCGGGCGGCACCTCGGGGAGCGCCAAGTGGTGGGCGGCACCGGCAACCAGCGTGGCGGCACCGAGGGCGGAGCGCGCCGCGGCGGTCAGCGGCGAGCCGTCCCAGCCGATCACCGTGACGCGGTCGGCCATCGTCGTCAGTCTCCTGGGGTTCGCGCAGGTCGTCGTCGGCCAGCCCGAGGGGGCGGGCTCCGTGAGGGTACCTGTTCGGCGGGTCGGCGCCGCCGGGACCCGGGGGGTTCGCTTCCCGTCAGTTCCAGTCGCCGTAGGAGGTGAAGCCGCCGCTGTCGGCCAGTTGCTCACCGGCGCCGTCGAGATCCTCCGGGAGCAGGCTCCACACGATGAAGTCGGTGCGTACGTCGGTCCAGGTTCCGTCCTCGGTGCGGACGTGCGCTATGCACGCGTTGCGCAGGACGCCCTCGCTGATGCAGCCGATCTTCTGGGCGACCTGCTGGGAGGCGGTGTTGTCGGCGGCCGTGCGCAGCTCGATGCGTTCGAACTTCTGGTCGGTGAACAGCCATTGGGCGGTGGCCAGGGCCGCTTCGGAGGCGTAGCCCTCGCCGCGGGCCCAGGGGGCGACGATGTACGACAGCTCGGTCGCGCGCACGTGCCAGTTCGTCTTGGTCAGCTGGACGACGCCGACCAGGCGCTGGGTGAGGAACTCGGTGACGGCGAGGTCGAGCCCGCGGCCGGCCTCCCGTTCGGCGGGGGCGCGGTCGGTGATCCAGGTGCGGGCGCCGTCCTCGGTGAAGGGCTGGGGGACGTCCGTCCAGGCGCCGACCTGCTCGTCGTTCATCATCTCGGCCAGTGCGGGCACGTCGTCCTCGTCGAGGGGGCGCAGCACCAACCGCTCCGTGCTGATGGAGATGTTGGGGAAGGTGCTCGTCATGCGCCGCTCCGTAACCTTCGGTGAACCTTGAGGGCCTGCTGAACTGCCCAGCATGCAGCATGAAAGCACCGAACCGCACCATGGGGTCCACTCAAAGTGAACGAGTGGACCCCGTGGGTGGCGATAAGCCGTATACGCGGCGTCAGAAGGCGGCGACGACAGCGCCGTCGTACTTGTCCTCGATGAACTTCTTCACCTCGGGCGACGTGAGCAGCTCGGCCAGCTTGCGGACGCGCGGGTCGTTCTCGTCGCCCTTCTTCACCGCGAGGAAGTTGCCGTACGGGTTGTCCTTGGGCGATTCGGCGGCGATGGCGTTCTTCGCCGGGCTGAGGTCGGCCTCCAGGGCGTAGTTGCCGTTGATGACGGCGGCGTCGACGTCGCCGAGGGAGCGCGGCAGCTGGGCCGCCTCGAGCTCCTTGAACTGGAGGTTCTTGGGGTTGGCGGCGATGTCCTTGGGGGTCGCGTCGTAGCCCACGCCCGCCTTGAGCTTGATCACGCCATTGGCTTCCAGCAGCTTCAGCGCGCGGGCCTCGTTGGTGGTGTCGTTCGGCAGGGCGACCGTGGCGCCCTTCCCAAGGTCCGTGAGCTTCTTGACGTCCTGGGAGTACACGCCGAGCGGCTCCAGGTGCACCGTGGCGTTCGGCACGGCGACGATGTCGGTGCCGTTCTTCTTGTTGAAGTCGTCCAGGTACGGCTGGTGCTGGAAGTAGTTGGCGTCGACCTCACCCTGCTGGACGGCCGTGTTCGGCGTCACGTAGTCGGTGAACTCCTGGACCTCGAGGTCGAGGCCCGCCTTCTTCGCGAGCTTGTCCTTGACGTAGGTGAGGATCTCGCCCTGCGGGGTGGGCGTGGCGGCGACCTTCAGCGGGGCGTTCGCGTCGGAACCGGAGTCCTTGTCCGAGCCGCACGCGGTGAGCCCGAGGGTGAGGGCTCCGGCGGCGAGGACGGCAGTGGTGATCTTGGCGGTGTTACGCACGAAAAGTGCCTTTCCTATGGGTGGTGCGACCCCTTGATTCAAGGGACGGGTCAGACGGTCTTGCTCGTGGCCGTGGATGCCTTCAGCAGGCGCAGCTTCGGTGCGGGGCCGGAGTGGCCGCCGCGACGGTGCAGGGACCGGGCCGCGTGGTCGCCGGCGAACTGGATGAGGGAGATCACGACGGCGAGGATCGCGACGGTGAGCCACATCAGCTCGGTCTCGAAGCGCTGGTAGCCGTAGCGGATGGCGATGTCGCCGAGGCCGCCGGCACCGACCGTGCCGGCCATGGCCGAGTAGCCGATGAGGGCGACGATCGTGGTGGTGGTACTGGCGATGAGGGACGGCAGGGACTCCGGCACGAGGACCTTGCGGACGACGGTCCAGGTGTTGCCGCCCATCGACTGCACGGCTTCGACGAGCCCGCCGTCCACTTCGCGGACCGCCGTCTCGACCAGGCGCGCGAAGAAGGGGATCGCGCCGATCGCGAGCGGCACGATGGCGGCCTCGCGGCCGATCGTCGTCCCGGTGACCCAGCGCGTGAAGCTCATCAGGGCGACCATCAGGATGATGAACGGCATCGAGCGGGCGACGTTCACGATCTGCCCGATGACCTTGTTGGCGACGACGTTCTGGAGCAGGCCGCCGCGGTCGGTGAGGACGAGGAGGATGCCGAGCGGAAGGCCGCCGACGACAGCGATGAGGGTGGACCAGCCGACCATGTAGAGGGTGTCCCAACACGCCTGCTCCAGCAGGGGCCGCATCTCGGACCAGGTCACTTGGCACCTTCCTTCACCAGCGGGGACTTCTGATCCGACGTGCCCGGGACATCGATCCGCAGGCCCTGTTCGCGCAGGAAGCCGATCGGCACGACGTTGTCCTCGTAGCGGCCGGGCAGTTCGATGCGCATGCGGCCGACCTGGAGGCCGCCGACGGTGTCGATGGCGGCGCCGAGGATCGAGATGTCGATGTTGTAGGTGCGCGAGAGCTGGGAGATGACGGGCTGGGTGGCGGCCTCGCCCTGGAAGGTCACGTCGACGACGGTGCGGTCGTCGCCGGAGACCTCGCCGCTCACCGGGAAGAGAGCCGAGGCCAGTTCGGAGCCGGGCGTCGCGAGCAGCTCGCTGACCGTGCCGGACTCGACGACGCGGCCGTTCTCCATGAGCGCGGCCGAGTCGCAGACCGACTTCACGACGTCCATCTCGTGGGTGATGAGCAGAACTGTCAGGCCCAGCTGCCGGTTGAGGTCGCGCAGCAACTGGAGGATGGAACGGGTGGTCTCCGGGTCGAGGGCGCTCGTGGCCTCGTCGGAGAGCAGCACCTTGGGGTCGCCGGCCAGGGCGCGGGCGATGCCGACGCGCTGCTTCTGGCCGCCGGAGAGCTGGGCGGGGTGGGCCTTGGCCTTGTCCGCCAGCCCCACCAGGTCGAGCAGGTCGAGCGCCTTGCGGGAGCGTTCCCTGCCCGACCTGCCGAGGATCTCCAGCGGAAGCTCGACGTTGTCCTGGACCGTCCGGGAGGACAGCAGGTTGAAGTGCTGGAAGACCATGCCGATACGGCTGCGCGCCCGGCGCAGCTCCTTGCCGGCCCGGGGTCCACGGCCGGCGAGGGCGGTGAGGTCCTGTCCGTCGACGGTCACCGTCCCGGAGGTGGGGCGCTCCAGCAGGTTGACGCAGCGGATCAGCGAGGACTTGCCGGCGCCGGACTGGCCGATGACGCCGTACACCTCGCCTTCGCGGACGTGCAGATCGACGCCGTCGAGGGCGGTGACCTCTCGGCCGCGTGAGCGGTAGACCTTGGTCAGGCCCGATGTGGTGATCACTGGGTTTCCGTCACTGTCGAGTACATGGGGCGTGGGTGTGCCCTGGTACGAGAGAAGGGGGTGCGCGGGGCAACACGGTCACGTACGGCGAAGGGCGTACGGACATGCCACGGCGGCTCGCTTCGGGGCGCGAGGCTCAGAGGTGGTGCGGGGGCCCTCTAGAAGGCGCGCATTCGACACAGACAACGAGCACCGGGCGTCAGGGTCGCCTCGGTCGCAGGGATGCGGTAGCTCGTCGTGGTCATGCGATCAGTAAACCAGACCTACGGTCCTTACCGGCCGCCGCTGTCCGCATGCTGGACAGCGGTGGACAGCTGGCGGACAGCCTTCAGCCGCGGCCGGAGATCTCCACGCCCCTGTCGGTGACCAGCACGGACAGGGCCGACAGGTCCCGCACGACGAGGTCGGCGTCGAGTTCGTGGGCCTGGTGGGTTGTGGTCAACGCCACGGTGGTCATACCGGCGGCGCGACCGGCCGCGAGACCGGCGGGCGCGTCCTCGAAGACGACGCAGTGGGCCGGGTCGACGCCCAGTTCGCGGGCGGCGAGGAGGTAGGGCTCGGGGTCGGGCTTGCCGCGCGTGATGTCGTCGGCGGTGACCATCGTCTTGGGCAGGATCCCGACGGCGTCGAGCCTGGCCTCGGCCAGCCGTCGGGTGGCCGAGGTGACGACGGCCCAGCGGTCGGCGGGCAGCGAGTCGAGGAGCGCCTTCGTGCCGGGCAGCAGGTGGACGCCGCCGTTCGGCACGTCCTCCACCTCCAGCGTCTCGATCCGGGCGAGCGCCTCCTGGACGACGCCGGCGGGCAGCAGCTCGGCGACTATCTCGACGGCCGGGCGTCCGTGCAGCTCGACCTGGCCGAACGCCTCCGTGATGCCGTACTCCTCGGCCCAGCGTGCCCAGCAGCGGTCCACCGAGGCGAGGGAGGAGACGAGGGTGCCGTCGTTGTCGAACAGGAGCGCTTGTGCACGGATCTTCATGCCCTCGACCCTACGGTGCGCCCCGGGGGCGGCCGCATCAGGCCTTTTGGACCGTAATAGGCTCGCCGCATGCTTGATGCCCTGACGCTGGCGACCGGTGTCGCCGCGCTGCTGCTCGCCGCCTGGTGCGGCTGGGCGGCCTACCGTGACCAGCCGACGAAGGACTGGCACTTCATCGGGATGGCCGTGGTGACGGCACTGGCCCTGGTGCAGCTCGTGGTCGGGATCGTGCAGCTCGCGCGGGGCGAGAAGCCGGAGCAGGGCACGACGATCTTCGTGGCGTATCTGCTGGGCGCGTTCGCGTGCGTCCCGGCCGCCGGGTTCATGTCGCTGGCCGAGCGCAGCAAGTGGGGCTCCGTGACCGTCGCCGCGGGCGGTGTGGTGCTCGCCGTGCTTCAGGTGCGTCTCTATGACATCTGGGGAGGCTGAGGTGGCCGTGACGCAGGAGAAGCCGACGCGGCTCATCAGTGGGCCGGGGATGCTGCTGGTCTGGCTGTACGGCGTGATGGTCGTCGGGGCCGTGTCGCGATCGGCGTACCAGATCGCGACGGAGTTCGACCGGGCGCCGCTGGCCTACGCGCTGTCGGCGGCGGCGGGCGTGGTGTACGGCTTCATCACCTACACCTTGGTGCGGGGCGGCGAAACGGCCCGCAAGGCGGCGCTGGTGTGCTGCGCCGCCGAGCTCGTGGGCGTGCTGACCGTCGGCACCTGGACGCTGGTGGAGCCTTCGGCGTTCCCTGACGCGACGGTCTGGTCCGACTACGGCATGGGGTATCTCTTCATCCCCGTCCTGCTGCCCCTGTCGGCCCTGTACTGGCTCCGCAGGGCACGAGCCGTCACGCGGTAGCGGCGTACGTCCCCGCCTGCTTCTCCAGGACGATCATCGGTACGCCGTCCGCGCCCTTCGAGGTACCCACCGCCTCGTAGCCCACCTTGCGGTACAGCCGCAGGTTGCTCTCGCTGCGGTGGCCCGCCTCCAGGCGGAACTTCGTGGCGCCCCGCTGCTCGGCCAGGGCGGCTTCCGCGGCGCGCAGGAGGCGGGCCCCGATGCCGTGGCCCTGGAGGCGGGGGTGGACGCAGAGCTTGCCGATGACGGCGGCGCCGTCCGCGGTGACGCTGCCGCGGACCGAGCCGACGACCTCGTCGCCGAGGCGTGCCACGAAGACGCAGTCGGTGGCGACCTCCGCGCGGACCGAGTCCAGGGTTTGGACGAGCGGGTCGATGCGGTAGTTCCCGTACAGCGCCGCTTCGCTCTGGAAGCACAGGTACTGCAGCCTGAAGATCTGCTCCGCGTCCTGCTCGGCCGCCGCAGAGATGGTCACGCTCATGCCCATGTGCGCACGCCTCCCGCTCACCTGATCGCCTGTCGTCCCTCACTCCTATCCCCGCGCTCCGCGGGCCGCAACCTCCGGTGTGAGCAATCGGCGCAGACATCCCAGGCATCTGGAACGTTCCGGGCCGAGACTGCCCTGTGAGATACCCAACTCCCCCGCGATTTCCCGGTATGTCAGGTCGTCCGGGGAGAGCAGGGCCTCCACGAGGCGGGGGCAGCGGCCCGGCAGGCGGCGCACCGCCTCGCGCAGGGCCCGGTGGCGGGCGGCCGTGAGGGCGAGGTGTTCGGGATCGTGGCCGTGCAGGTCATCCGCAGCGACCTGTTCGGGACGCGCGTCACTCAGCGCGGCTCGCGTCGCGAGTCCGGCCGGCCGCAG
>NZ_JBEXQG010000079.1:0-37044 GCF_040612485.1 Streptomyces sp. NPDC006385 | reverse complement strand
GGTGACAAGGTCAGCGTCCTGCAGAGCTCCAGCTGCAAGTCGCACGACCTGAACCTCGACGTCCTGGGCCAGGTCGGCATCCTCAACGGCCTGCTGGGCAACGGGCTCAACGGCGAGGGCAACGCCGGTGGGCAGGACACCCACCTCGGCTCGTCCATGGGCTGCAACAACAGCGCGTTCTGAGCGCCTGACAGTCGCACAGACGACTGACAACGGGAAAAAGGTCCCGGCATCGAGCCCCAAGCCCGGTGCCGGGACCCCCTTTTGCGCCGACTCATTGCCGGCCCGCTATTTCCCGGCCATCGGCCAAGACGGTGAGACCTATTCGTAATTCGGCGTGCCGCCGATTACCCCCCAATATTTCCTATTAGCCTCCGTAATCGTACGAAGTCGATCTGGCACAGATCGCACCCACTTCACTCCACCGGAGATGAACATGCACAAGCTCCGCAAGGCCGCCGTGGTGGTCGCCGCTCTCGGCAGCGTCGGACTCCTGAGCGCCGGTGTCGCTCAGGCCGACCAGGGTGGCTACGGCTCGCACGGCCGGGGCAAGAGCGGCACGACGTTCAGCATCCAGCAGAGCACCACCTGTAAGTCGCACGACGCCAACGCCTCCATCCTCGGCCAGGTCGGCATCGCCAACGGCCTGGGTGGCAACCTGCTGAACGGCGAGGGCAGCCCGGGCGCGCAGGAGACGTCGCTGGGCTCGACCATGGGCTGCAACAACAGCGCCCTCAAGTAAGCCAGAGCCACAGCCTTCCCCCGGTGCCCCGGCCTCAGGCCGGGGCACCGGACTTTGCCGGCCGACTTCCGGCCGGCTTCCGGCCCTCTGAGAAACCGAAAATGCCGGACCGGGATCGATCCCGGTCCGGCATTTTCCCGCTCGCGCTCAGAACTTGAACTTGGGCAGCTTGTAACCCTTGGGCAGCTTCGCCTTGTTCGAGCAGTCCACAACCGGTCCGGATTCCGTGGAACCGCCGTTCAGCAGGCTCCCCTCGGGAAACGTGAAGCGCGGCCGCTCGATCGTCTGGCAGTCGTGCTTCTGCTTGACGACATATCCGCGGCGCTTGTCCTTGTGGATCGACTCGCTCTTCTTGATGCAGACGATGTCGCCCTGGGCGGAGATCGTGCAGGCGCCCTTGTGGTCGTCGGCGTGCGCCTGCGCGGCACCGCCGTAGATCACGGCGAGAGCCCCGAGGAGGCCGGAGACGGTTGCGATCTTCTGTCGACCGATCATGTGCTGCGTCCTTTGCGATCGAGGCCCGGACGCCGCGCCGTCGACCGGCGCCCGCACGAGCCTTGGAGAACACTGACGCAGCCCGGACGCGCACCCTGATGGGTCTGCCGCGCGTCCGGGCTGCCGTTGCTAAGGGTCCGAGGGATGTCGATGCGCCTGCCGTGAGATGTACGCCCTTATGGGGCCGGCCGTGGCGCGGAGTACGGAGTCACCCGCTCCGCGGCCGTCACGACGACGACCGCAGTGCCCTGAAACTCGCGCATCGAGTCCTCGGCGCTTTTATTACTGGGCGGTGTAAGGAGCGGTGTACTCGCCGTAGCCGTACTCGGGCGCCGCGGCCTTGGGGGCGGCGGCGGCCTCGGGCGCGGCCTGCGGAGCGGCCTGCGGAGCGGCCTGCGGAGCGGCCTGGGGAGCCTGCTGCGGGGCGGCGTGCGCCTTGTCGTCGTGCGGGACGCCCCACGTGCCCACGGCGTTGGCCGTCGAGGTGGCGACCGCGGTCACGTTCTGACCGTCGAAGTCCTCCTCGTGGGCGAAGGCGGCGCCGGCGCCGACACCGAAGGCGGACAGCCCCGCGACCGCTGCGGCTACGACTGCAACGCGCTGAAACCTGCGCATAGTTTGACCCTTTCTTCCCGGGCACGAAGCCCTGGCTGACTACTTAATGTGAGCATATACACGCAATCCGTAGCAATTTGGGATCTTTGCCCTTCTCTGTGTCGTGTCGGCCCATGCCAAGGAACCCTTTGCCTGTCTCGCCATGGACCTGAAGGGGAATGAGGGAGCCGGTGCCGCGGCCTCTCGGGCCGCCCTTCTCCCTTGAGGGAAACGACGGTTGCCCGAGGGCGGGTAACGGGCAGCCCGAGGCAGTCACCCGTTCGCCGACCCCGATGGGTTCGGACGCCGTGGGCGCACAAAGCAGCGGATGGCCGGACCAGTCGACCTGGTCCGGCCATCCGCTGCTCGAGAGTCGAGGAAGGCGTGGGAAGTTACGCCCTGGGGCTGCCCAGCAGACGCGCCAGAGCACTGACGTTGTCGTCGCCCGTCTCGGCGGCCGGCGCCTGGGGCGTCACGTCGGTGCAGGTGATGTGGGGGCCGATCCGCGTCTGCCCGTTGGACAGCAGGCCGGGAGCGGGCAGGGTCAAGGGCTGCGTCGGCTGGCAGGTCACCGACCGGCGCAGGGCGGGCGCCTCACCCTCGGCGGGGATCTCACCCACGAGCCGCTGGGTGCACACGATGTTGCCCAGGCCGTCTTGCGCGCAGGCACCCGGGTTCGCGGCGGCGTGAGCCTGGGCGCCGCCGATACAGGTCAGGGCCAGGCCACCGAGAAGCCCCGTGACGGCCGCGATCTTCTTTCCGTTGAACATGTGTTGCGTCTCCTTTGTGAGGGGTGCCCGGGCGCCCTGCGCCGCGAACCGCCGCGCCGGGCCCCGGGGAGTCGGAGATACGGGCCCCGGCACCCCGCCCACGGACGGGAGGTTCGGGACCGTTTCGCTTACGAAGTGAAGGACTGACCTGCCGAGGGGTGCTGTCGCCGCAGCCCGCGCCTCAGCCGAGGGGCTTCGTGGTTCAGATCGTGCGCGCCGGGCCGAGATGCCCGTAACCGCTCATCGCCGCACCGGAGTTCAGAGCGTCGCGAACGCGCCCCGACCTGAGCGGCGGCCTCACGCTCCGGGCATCCGCACGCGAACGGGCCCCTTCGGGGAGTGACCCCGAAGGGGCCCGCGGAAGGCGTCGCGCACGACTACGCCGCCGACGTCAGCCAGTGAAGGCGTTGTTGAACTGACCGCAGGTGGTGTCGAAGGTCTCGGAGAGACCGAGCACGGCGATCGGGAGGTCACCCTCGGCCACCGTCTGCGGGCTGCACTCCTGGTAGGGGCGGTACAGGTCGGTCTTGCTCGGCCCGTTCTCGTACGCGACACCGGTGCCCGCACCGATGGCGGACAGGCTGCCTGCCGCCGCAGCGACGATCATGACCTGGTGGAGCTTGCGCATGGAACCCTCGGTTTTCATGACAAATACATTGAGGCTGATTGCCTACTGTGACTGAACGAACACTAGCAGTAGCGACCCGATTCCACGCCGGACCATGTCCCGTGTCCAAGGGGGGAGATGGGGTGCGAGAGGGCATGGGAAAAAACGTGCGGGGCGGTGTCCTCGACATCCGCCCCGCTCCGGGAGAGCCCCCTGTCGGATTCGAACCGACGACCTGCTGTTTACAAGACAGCCGCTCTGGACCAGCTGAGCTAAGGAGGCCAGCACGCGCCGACAGGCGCGCGCCCGTGCAGTGTACCCAGGTTCCGAGCGGGCCCTGTCGAAAATTTCCGCGAAGTTCACATGCCTCCAGGTACTGACAGACCAGGCGAACGCCAGGTACCGTCCAGAGCCAGTCCGCACATGTGGACTAAACCAACCACCTTCCTACAACGGACCGTCCGGCACGTTCCTGCCGGTAGAAGGGGGCCCATTCACCATGGCCACTGTCTCGTTCGACAAGGCGACCCGGATCTACCCGGGCACCGAGAAGCCCGCCGTCGACGCGCTCGACATCCACATCGAGGACGGGGAGTTCCTCGTCCTGGTCGGCCCGTCCGGCTGCGGCAAGTCCACCTCGCTCCGCATGCTGGCGGGGCTCGAGGACGTCAACGGCGGCGCCATCCGCATCGGTGACCGCGACGTCACGCACCTGCCGCCGAAGGACCGGGACATCGCCATGGTGTTCCAGAACTACGCGCTGTACCCGCACATGACCGTCGCCGACAACATGGGCTTCGCGCTCAAGATCGCCGGCGTCAACAAGGCGGAGATCCGCAAGAAGGTCGAGGAGGCCGCGAAGATCCTCGACCTCACCGAGTACCTGGACCGCAAGCCGAAGGCGCTCTCCGGTGGTCAGCGTCAGCGTGTCGCCATGGGTCGCGCCATCGTGCGTGAGCCGCAGGTCTTCCTCATGGACGAGCCGCTGTCCAACCTGGACGCCAAGCTCCGTGTGTCGACCCGTACGCAGATCGCGTCGCTCCAGCGCCGTCTCGGCATCACCACCGTCTACGTCACCCACGACCAGGTCGAGGCCATGACGATGGGTGATCGCGTGGCGGTCCTCAAGGACGGTCTGCTCCAGCAGGTCGACACCCCGCGCAACATGTACGACCGCCCGGCCAACCTCTTCGTCGCCGGCTTCATCGGCTCCCCGGCCATGAACCTGGTCGAGGTCCCGATCACCGACGGCGGTGTGAAGTTCGGCAACTCGGTCGTGCCGGTGGACCGCGACGCGCTCGCCGCCGCCACCGACAAGACGGTCACCGTGGGTGTCCGGCCGGAGCACTTCGACGTGGCCGGCTCCGACTCGGACCAGGGCCTGGCGGTCACCGTGAACGTCGTCGAGGAGCTGGGCGCCGACGCGTACGTCTACGGCACCGCCAAGGTCGGCGAGGACTCCAAGGACCTCGTCGTCCGCGTCAGCGGCCGTGACGTCCCGGAGAAGGGCAGCACGCTGCACGTCGTCCCGCGTTCGGGTGAGACCCACGTGTTCTCCACGTCCACGGGCGAGCGGCTCTCCGACTGAGGGAGCGCCGGAAGGCAAGAACAGGAAGTACAACCCCGGGTAATTCACCCAGGTTGACGAAGAGGGCCCCGCAGACCGCTGCGGGGCCCTCTTCGTTGTCGACAAATACCCCGGCATACCGGTTCATTTCGAGTGCTGTGCGTCAACACTCCGCCGGGGATGGGCGTCAGTTCATCCCCCGAAACGGTGACCAAATGTCGCCATATCAGTACTGAACGCTACCCTCACTCGCGTGAAGCACTCCACCACGCAACAGACACGACGCGGCCAGCGGGGCCCCGCCCGCCAGCTCGGCCGCACACTCGCCCTCGTCCTGCCCGTCGTCCTGGTGCTCTCCGGGACGCTCGCGGTCACCCGGGTCAACTGGTCGGGGAGCCCCTCGGACTCGGTACTCACCGCGACCGACGTCTCGGCCGCGGGCAACAAGAACGCCGCCCGGCGCGCCCCGCAGGACGTGCTGCGCGACAAGCTGCTGACCGAGCTGCAGGAGAAGAACCCGGGAGTCGCCCTGACCCACCTCCAGCAGGCAGTCGACGACCGCCCGTCCCTGGCCCGGCACTGCGCCTCGATCGCCCGCGCCCTCGGGCGTGCCGCGGTGCGGATGTACGGTCCGACGCGCGCCCAGTCGTACTCCCGCCCCGTCTGCGACACCGCCTTCGCGTCGGGCGTGGCGGCTGCGCACAGCTGACCGCTCCCCTTTTTCGGGCGGAAACCGCTGATATCGGCTGATAACAGCCGGTTGTGGAGGGCAACGGCTGATTAAGGAACGGTTGCCGGCGAATGCCGCGAGCGGGACGCCGCGTACAGTTCCGTCATGACTGATCCGAACGCCGCGTCCCGTCCCGTCCAAGCCGTCGTCCTGGCCGGTGGCCAGGGATCCCGGCTGCGTCCCTACACCGACGACCGGCCCAAGCCGATGGTCGAGATCCCCGGCACGGGGACGCCGATCATCGGCCACCAGCTCGCGTGGCTCGCCGAGGAGGGCGTGACGGACGTGGTGGTCAGCTGTGGCCACCTCGCCGACGTCCTGCAGGAATGGCTGAAGACGGCCGACCTGCCCGTGCGGGTCACGACCGTCGTCGAGACGGAGCCGCTCGGCCGTGGCGGCGGCCTGAAGTACGCGGCCGCGCACCTGCCGCACCCCGATCAGCCGTGGTACGCCACCAACGGCGACATCTGGACGCGCTTCTCGCTGCGCGACATGGCGGACTTCCACACCGAGCGCGACGCCGTCGCGACGCTTGCCCTCGCGCGGCCCCGTATCCCGTGGGGCGCGGTCAAGACCGACGGCTTCGGGCACATCACGGACTTCATCGAGGCCCCGCCGTCGACCTTCGAGATCAACGCGGGCGTCTACGTCTTCTCCCCCGCCTTCTCCGCCCTGCTCCCCGAGCGCGGCGACCACGAGCGCACGACGTTCCCCCACCTGGCCCGAGAGCGTCGGCTGGCCGGCTTCCCGATCCCGCAGGGGGCGTACTGGCGCGCCATCGACACGGCGAAGGACCTCACGGAGGCCGCGAGGGAACTGGCGGCGCTGGGCCGCTGAGACGGCCCGTGTCCCAGCCGCGGGCCCCCCGCAGACGCCTACGGCTGCGTTCCCGGCCGACACCGACGCGGCCCTGATGCGAGCCCACGACGAGGGCCCTGGACGTCGATTCGTCCAGGGCCCTCGTCGTCGTCGCGCTCGGCGTTGTCTCGGTTGTCAGCGGCCGGGCCGGGCTCCGAGGAGCCCGGCCACTGGCCCGTTCACCCCAACAGGCCGCCTACCAGGCCCGTGTCGCCGGAGGTGGAGCCCCCGGTGTCGGAGCCGCCGGAGGACGGGCCCCCGGACGTGGGACCGGTGCTGGTGCTGGGGGCCTCGTCGGCCGGGGTCGACTGCTGGGGCGGGGCCTGTCCCCCCGTGCCCTGCGTCTGGCTGGGCGTACCGGCACCGGCGTTGCCCGTGTCGCTGCTGGCGCCCGGCGTGGTCGCGGCGCCGGACGGGGTGGCCGCGCCCGACGTGGCGCCCTGGGTGGGCGAGTTGGAGGCCGACGGCGTCCTCTCGTGCCGTCGGTCGGGCTCCTGCGGGAGCGGGGAGCCGGGCAGTTCGTTGCGGGGAGCCTCACCGGGGCCGGGGACGACCACGCGGTCGGCGTCGCGCACGGCACCGCCGAGCAGGGAGCCGATCAGGAGGGTGAGGCCGGTGACGACCACCGTGATCAGGGCGCCGCGGCGCAGCACGTACTGGCGCAGTTCCCAGATGTCGGAGCGGGGGCCGAGGCGCCGCCAGGCCATGCCGGCGAGGCGGCCGTCGACGGAGTAGACGGGGGCGCCGGCGATGATCAGCGGGGACCACGCGGCGAGGTAGATGATGTCGGGGGCGTCGTAGACCGGGACGCTCTTCCAGCTGACGGTGAGCAGGAGCGCGGCGGACAGCAGCGCGCCGACGACCGCGGCGACCCGCTGCCAGCAGCCCAGGACCGTGAGGACGCCCACGATGACCTGGAAGAAGGCGATGACGAGTCCGGAGCCGACGGGGTGCTCCAGGGCGAACTGGCGCAGCGGCTCGGCGACTTCCCAGGGGTGCAGGGTGTTGAGCCACTTCACCATCGAGCCGCGCTTGCCGCCGTCGAAGTAGACGGGGTCGCAGAGCTTGCCCATGCCGGCGTAGATGGAGATGAAGCCGAGGAAGACGCGCAGGGGAAGGAGGACGACGCCGAGGTTCATGCGGCGGCCGGGGTAGTACGCGTGCCGGGCGGGGTCGTCGCCGTGCCGCTTGAGCTGCGCACCGGGCTCCTCCGGACCGTGGGCGTCGTCCCCGAACTCCTCGTCGTCGTAGCCGACTTCCTCGTAGGCGCTCTGCACCGTGCGCATGTGAGGGAGCAGCCGGGTCTCGACCGATTCGTGGGTGCGCTGTGCGCCGACGATCGGTGTCTCGACGGTCTGCGTCAACTCGTCGTCGTAGCGCCCGTCGTAGCCGCCGACCTCGACGCGCGGGATGACCTGGGTGCCCCCGCCGCCGGGGACCGGTTCTTCGCCGTGGCGGACGCTGCCGTCCCGTACGGCCTGGAGCAGGCGGTGGGCGCCGGTGTCGTCGGGCGCGGACGTGCCGTTCCAGACGGAGACCCGGCGGCGGGCGCCGGCGGCAGCGCCCGCTCTGCCGGCCGCGTTGACTACGGGGATGCGGGCGGTGTCCTCGGTGGCGCTCAGGTGCCGTGCGATGCGCGGGGATTCGGCTCGCCCGGTCGACGCGCCCAACAACACGCGGAAGCTCGCGTGATTGACGATGATCTGCGCCGGATCGCTCGGCACCTTCACCATGCTCAGCGCGGGAGCGTCGTCGTATCCCGACGAGCGGTCCCCCGTGGGTGTGCGGGGTGTTCTGGTGTCCACACTCAACTAACCGAGTGACGTGACGTTAGGACACTGCCTTGACCGGCCGGATCTGTCCGGACTCCGTCAAAGATGCGCAGGTCGCACCACTGCCACCAGAATTACCCCGTACGGGTGAAGCGGCGGACGCGTGTTCAGCCGCGTCGGCGGGCCGCCTCGTACAGCACGATTCCCGCCGCCACACCGGCGTTGAGCGACTCCGCGCCGCCCGGCATCGGGATGCGGACGCGGAAGTCGCACGTCTCGCCGACGAGCCGGGACAGGCCCTTGCCCTCGCTGCCCACGACGATGACGACCGGGCCCGCCAGGGCCTCCAGGTCACCGAGTTCGGCCTCGCCGTCGGCGGCGAGACCGACGACCACGATGCCCGCCTTCTTGTACGACTCCAGGGCGCGGGTGAGGTTCGTGGCGCGGGCGACGGGGGTGCGGGCCGCCGTACCGGCGGACGTCTTCCAGGCGCCGGCGGTCATGCCGGCGGCACGGCGCTCGGGGACGACGACGCCGTGGCCGCCGAAAGCGGAGGCCGAGCGGACGACGGCGCCCAGGTTGCGCGGGTCGGTCACGCCGTCGAGGGCGACGATGAGCGGGTCCTCGCCCGCGTCGGCGGCGGCGTTCGCGAGGTCCTCGGGGTGGGCGTACTCGTAGGGCGGCACCTGCAGGACCAGGCCCTGGTGGTTGAGGCCGTTGGTCATGCGGTCCAGCTCGGGGCGCGGGGCCTCCATGAGGTTGATGCCGCCGCGCTCGGCGGCGAGCTGGAGTGCCTCGCGGACGCGCTCGTCGTTGTCGATGAACTGCTGGACGTAGAGGGTGGAGGCGGGGACGCCCCCGCGCAGCGCCTCGACGACCGGGTTGCGGCCGACGACCAGTTCGGACGGCGACTTGCCGCCGCGGCCACGCGGCGCGGGACGACGTACGGCCTGCTTGGCCTTGGCGGTGGCGATGCGGTTCTTCTTGTGCCCCTTGCGCATCTCGGCGGGCGGGGTCGGGCCCTTGCCTTCCAGGCCCTTGCGCCGCTGGCCGCCACTGCCGACCTGCGCGCCCTTCTTGCCGGACATGCGGCGGTTGTTCGCGGCCATGACCTACCTGTCTGTCGTGAGGGTTCGTACGTACGTCTATGCAGTGTGCCGCCCGGAGGGCCGGGCGGCACAATCGATCTTCCCGACGGGAGCCCGGTCAGCGCGGGCCGAGGCTCCAGCGGGGGCCCTGAGGGCTGTCCTCGATGACGAGGCCCGACTGGCCCAGCTGGTCGCGGATGGCGTCCGCGGTGGCCCAGTCCTTGCGGGAGCGGGCCGCCTCGCGCTGGTCGAGGACCATGCGGACCAGGGTGTCGACCACGCCGTGGAGGTCCTCGCCGCGGTCGGTCTCGCCCGCCCAGTGCGCATCGAGCGGGTCCAGGCCCAGGACGCCGAGCATGGCCCGCAGCTCGGCGAAGCGGGCGACGGCGGCTTCCTTGTCGTCGGCCGCCAGCGCGCTGTTGCCCTGCCGGACGGTGGTGTGCACGACGGCGAGCGCCTGCGGGACGCCCAGGTCGTCGTCCATCGCCTCGGCGAAGGCGAGCGGCACCTCGGCGGACGGCTCGACGACGCCCGCCTTCTCCACCACGCGCTGCACGAAGCCCTCGATGCGCGCGAACGCCGACTCGGCCTCGCGCAGGGCGTCCTCGCTGTACTCGATGGTGGAGCGGTAGTGCGGGGTGCCCAGGTAGTAGCGCAGGACGATGGGGCGCCACTGCTTGACCATCTCGGAGACGAGGACGCTGTTGCCGAGCGACTTGGACATCTTCTCGCCGCTCATGGTGACCCAGGCGTTGTGCACCCAGTACCGGGCGAACTCGTCGCCGTACGCCTTGGCCTGGGCGATCTCGTTCTCGTGGTGCGGGAAGACCAGGTCGAGTCCGCCGCCGTGGATGTCGAAGGCGGAGCCGAGGTACTTGTGCGCCATCGCCGAGCACTCCAGGTGCCAGCCCGGGCGGCCCCGGCCCCACGGCGTCTCCCAGTCGGGCTCGCCGGGCTTGGCGGCCTTCCACATCGCGAAGTCGCGCGGGTCCCGCTTGCCGGTGATGCCCTCCTCGGCGGGCTGCCGCATCTCGTCGAGGTCCTGCCGGGACAGCTCCAGGTAGGAGGGCCAGGACCGGACGTCGAAGTAGACGCTGCCGTCCGCCTCGTAGGCGTGTCCGCGCTCGATGAGACCGCGCATCATCTCGACCATCTCGGTGACATGGCCGGTGGCACGCGGCTCGTACGTCGGCGGGAGGCAGCCGAGGGCGGTGTAGCCGTCGCTGAAGGCGCGCTCGTTCTCGTAGCCGATCGACCACCAGGGGCGGTTCTGGTCCGCGGACTTGGTGATGATCTTGTCGTCGATGTCCGTGACGTTCCTGATGAACGTCACGTCATAGCCGCGGTACGCGAACCAGCGGCGCATGATGTCGAAGTTGAGCCCGGAGCGGATGTGCCCGATGTGCGGCGCGGCCTGCACGGTGGCGCCACAGAGGTAGATCGAGACGCAGCCCGGCTGGAGCGGGGTGAAGTCACGGATCTGCCGGGCGCTGGTGTCGTACAGGCGAATAGTCACGGCACCTAGGGTAGTGGGCCTCTGGGGATGCGTGGAGCAGTGCCCTGTTTGTCGGGGCCCGCGCCCATGGGTTGGTCCGCTCCCCTCAGTCGCTACGCACGACCAGCGCCGTGGCCACCGCCATCAAGCCCTCGTCCCGGCCCGGGAAGCCCAAGCCGTCCGTCGTCGCGCCGGAGACCGACACCGGTGCTCCCGCCGCCTCCGACAGGATCTTCTGGGCCTCGTCGCGGCGCTTGCCGATCTTGGGGCGGGGACCGACGACCTGGACCGCGATGTTGCCGATGCGGAAGCCCGCCTCGCGTACGATCCGGGCCGCCTCGGTGAGGAGTACGACGCCGGAGGCGCCCGACCATTCGGGCCGCCCCGTGCCGAAGTGCTGTCCGAGGTCGCCGAGGCCGGCCGCCGAGAACAGCGCGTTGCAGGCGGCGTGCGCGACGACGTCCGCGTCGGAGTGCCCGGCGAGTCCCGGGCCCTCTCCCTCCCACTTCAGGCCGGCGCACCACAACTCGCGGCCCTCCTCGAAGGCGTGGATGTCGGTGCCGATGCCCACCTGGGGCAGGGCCACCGGGCCACCCGGCGGTAGCCGGAAGTCAGATGCCTCAGAAGCCATCGTTCAGCCTCCGGCGTGCCAGGACCGCCTCCGCCAGCACGAGGTCCAGCGGGCGTGTGACCTTGAACGCCTCCTCGTGGCCGGGTACGACCACGACCGTCAGCCCGAGCCGCTCGACCATGCTCGCGTCGTCGGTGACGTCGCCGGTCACCGTCGTGTGCGCCCGGATCAGCGTGTCCCGGTCGAAGCCCTGCGGAGTCTGTACGGCACGGAGGCGGGCGCGCGGCGGGGTGGCCACCACCGGTTCGGGCTCGCCCGCGGCCGCGGCCGGTTCGACCTCCTTGACCGTGTCCGCGAGCGGCAGCGCGGGCACCACGGCCGGCGCTCCGTCCCGTACCGCCTCGATGACCGCGTCCACCGTGTCGACCGGGACCAGGGGGCGTGCCGCGTCGTGCACCAGCACGATGTCGTAGTCCGGCGGCAGCGCGTCCAGGCCGAGCTTCACGGACTCCTGGCGGGACTCCCCGCCGGGGACGACCCGGAAGTCGGTGCGCTCGGGGAGGGCGTGCGCGTCGAGCAGTGACCTGACCTCGGCGGCACCGTCGGGCGGGGCCACGACGACCACGAGGGAGACGGCCCGGGAGGCCGCCATCGCGCGCACGGCGTGGATGAGCATGGGCGTCCCGTTCAGCGCGCGGAGCGCTTTGGGGGCGCCCGGACCGAGGCGTACGCCCCGGCCGGCGGCCGGGATCACGACGGCCGTACGGGTCCCGGAGGAGGCCGCACTACGGCCTTCCGAGGGCGAAGGACGCGAAACGTCAGACATCGGTTCCTGTCAGGTTTGTGCGCTCGGCCTACGTGGGTATGGCCCTGGGGGTACCCCCTGCTCCTGGAGCTCGGGGGAGTGCCGGGTGGGACGTCTCGACCGGACCCTTCCGTGACAGCGGTCGAGCAGCTGCCCGGCCCGGCACGCCAAGTATCGGGGTACACCCCCCGACGCAGGACGTACAGCGCCTGTGAGCGAACATGCCGCAGCGCCCGGCGACAGTGGTTATGTCATCGGGCACCGCGGCACTTTTTTAAAGACATTCAGCACTGTGCTGAACCGAGGCGGATGGACCGCGTCAGGACGCGAGGACCTCGTCGAGCAGGGCCTCGGCCTTGTCCTCGTTCGTGTTCTCCGCGAGGGCGAGCTCGCTCACCAGGATCTGGCGGGCCTTGGCGAGCATGCGCTTCTCACCGGCGGAGAGTCCACGCTCGCGCTCACGACGCCACAGGTCACGCACGACTTCCGCGACCTTGATGACATCGCCGGAGGCGAGCTTCTCCAGATTTGCCTTGTAACGACGCGACCAGTTCGTGGGCTCCTCGGCGTACGGCGCGCGCAGCACCTCGAAGACCCGGTCCAGCCCGTCCTGACCGACCACATCACGCACGCCGACGAACTCCGCATTGTCCGCTGGCACACGTACCGTCAGGTCACCCTGGGCGACCTTCAGCACCAAGTAGGTCTTGTCCACGCCTTTGATCTGGCGAGTTTCGATGGCCTCGATCAGCGCGGCCCCGTGATGGGGATAGACCACGGTGTCGCCAACCTTGAACGTCATGTGACAGGTACCCCTTCCGTGGCTATCCAGGGTAACACGGATACGGCGTCTTCTGAATGGCGTTTTCGCAGGTCAGGGCATATCTCGGGGCTTGACAAGTCCGACAGGAACGTGCTTCGCCGCCCGAGCGGAAGAATGTATTCGCAGGTCGGAGGCGCTCTGCGGGCGAGGAGAAACGCGTACGTTACACACATCCGGACGCACCTCCAAGCGGCCGAACGTCCACATATGTCCGGTTCCAAGTGTGCGACTTCCGCTACTCCGTTCGGCGTGCGGAGTCGGGTGCCGGACGATTCCGGAATTGATCAAGACCGGCTCGACAGCCCACTCGGTGATCAATTCCGCGAGGTCGCGTATTCCCTTCATGGAAATTTCGCGTGTGTGCTCGCGAGGGGCTTATGTGAATGACGGACGAGGGCGGCGGGCAATGTGACCGGCGGCTCACCAGGGGGTGACGGGACGGATGACGGAAGAGGTACGAAGAGGTGCTTCCTCGGCACTTCGGCCGCTCAGGGGAGGGTCGGGTGCGGTCGCGCGGGGACGGCTCGGTAACCTAAGGCCGCTGACAGACACTTAGGGCGGCTTTATGCAGCCCGCCCCGTTCGAGTCAAGGAGTTGCCGCCGCCGTGAGCAGCAGCCTTCGACGCGGCGCCCTCGCCGCCGCCGTCATCGCGTTCTCGATCACCTCGCTCGCCGCGTGCGGCGCCGGCAACAACAGCCAGACGCTGCAGATCAAGCCGGACAACGCGGCCACCACCGTCGGCGACATCAAGATCCAGAACGCCGTCGTCATCACCCAGCCCGACCTGGAGTCGACCGGCCCGGCCGCGATCTCCGCGACCCTGTTCAACTCCGGCCGCACCGCCCAGACGCTGGAAGCGATCAAGGTGGAGGGCACCGACAAGACCGCCGAGCTCAAGCCCGCCAAGGGCGGCAGCATGACCATCCCGGCCGGCGGCTCACTGATCCTCGGCGGCAAGGACAACGCCTCCGCCGTGCTGCCCAGCAGCCGCGAGGCCATCCAGGACGGCAACGCCCAGAAGATCACCTTCACCTTCAGCAAGACCGGTGACGTGAGCCTGCGGGCCTTCGTCGTCCCGGCCGAGCACTACTTCGAGGGGTGGGGCCCGAGCGCGGTCCCGGCGGCGCCTGGCGGCGAGGCCTCCCCGAGCGGCTCGCCGGCCGGTGGCACCCAGCCTGGCGGCGAGGCCACCCCGGGCGCGACGGCCGGGGAGACGGCCGGGGCCGGGCACGAGGCGGGCACGAGCGCCGGTGCCGATGCCGGTGCGGGTGCCGGTGCGGCGTCCCCGTCCGACAGCGCCTCGCAGACGACGGCCGGTCACTGAGCGGGCGTAGAAGAGAAGCAGAAAAGCAGAGAAGTAGAAGAGAAGAAGGGCGGGACCCCCCGAGAGGGAGGCCCCGCCCTTCTGTCGTCCTCGGTGTGGCGACCGAGTTCCCGCCGCGGTCTACGGCTCGAACTTGTAACCCAGCCCGCGCACCGTCACCAGGTACCGCGGCGCGCCCGGGTCCGGCTCGATCTTGGCGCGCAGGCGCTTGACGTGGACGTCGAGGGTCTTGGTGTCCCCGACGTAGTCGGCGCCCCAGACGCGGTCGATGAGCTGCATACGGGTCAGGACGCGGCCGGCGTTGCGCAGGAGCATCTCCAGCAGGTCGAACTCCTTGAGCGGGAGGTCGACCTTGGAGCCGGAGACCGTGACCACGTGGCGGTCGACGTCCATGCGGACCGGGCCCGCCTCCAGGGCGGCCGGCGTCACCTCCTCCGGCTCACCGCGGCGACGCAGGACGGCCCGGATACGGGCGACCAGCTCACGCGAGGAGAACGGCTTGGTGACGTAGTCGTCGGCTCCTATTTCCAGGCCGACGACCTTGTCGATCTCACTGTCCTTGGCGGTGACCATGATCACCGGGACGTTGGAGCGGCCGCGCAGCTGACGGCACACCTCCGTGCCGGGCAGACC
Source organism: Streptomyces sp. NPDC006385 (assembly GCF_040612485.1). Taxonomy (NCBI): domain Bacteria; kingdom Bacillati; phylum Actinomycetota; class Actinomycetes; order Kitasatosporales; family Streptomycetaceae; genus Streptomyces; species Streptomyces sp. NPDC006385. The sequence continues at coordinate 22,169 of NZ_JBEXQG010000079.1, read as the reverse complement.
CGGCAGCATCAGGTCGAGCAGGACGAGGTCGGCGCCGTTGCGCTCGAACTCGTCGAGTCCGTCGGGCCCGGTGGTCGCGACGGCGACCTCGAAGCCCTCCTTGCGGAGCATGTACGACAGGGCGTCGGAGAAGGACTCCTCGTCCTCGACGACGAGCACACGGGTCACGGAAGGACCTCCGGGGCGGAAAGCGTTTCGTACGCGGTGGTGTCTGGGGGTGAGTCGGGGGATGTGCGGGGATTCGAGCCGGCGGACTGTCCGGCCTCGTCGTCGAGGTCGGGGTGCTGCTGTGCGCGGTCGCGGGCCGCACCGGCCTCCGGCAGCCGCAGGGTGAAGGTGGAGCCCTGTCCCTCAGAGCTCCACACCGTGACCTCCCCGCCGTGCGAGGCGGCCACGTGCTTGACGATCGCGAGACCGAGGCCGGTGCCACCGGTGGCACGGGAACGGGCCGGGTCGACGCGGTAGAAGCGCTCGAAGATACGCTCCTTGTCCTTGTCCGAGATACCGATGCCCTGGTCGGTCACGGCGATCTCGATGAGGTCTCCGCCCGGGGCGCTGACCCGGCGGGCGGCGATGCCGACACGGGTGCGGGCGGGCGAGTAGTTGACGGCGTTCTCGACGAGGTTGCCGAGCGCGGCGGCGAGCTGGCCGCGGTTGCCCCAGATGCTGAGGTCCTGGGTGCCTCCGGCGGCCATGGTGATCTGCTTGGTCCCGGCGGCGTGCCGGCAGCGGTCCATGGCCTCGGCGACGAGCTCGTCGACGCGGACGGGCTCGGCGTCCTCCAGCGGGTCGTCGTTCTGCACCCGGGAGAGGTCGATGAGTTCCTGCACCAGGCTGGTGAGCCGGGTCGCCTCGATCTGCATCCGCCCGGCGAACCGCTCCACGGCTTCCGGATCGTCGGACGCGTCCATGACGGCCTCGGAGAGCAGGGAGAGCGCGCCGACCGGCGTCTTCAGCTCATGGCTCACGTTGGCGACGAAGTCGCGCCGCACCGCCTCTATGCGCCGGGCCTCGGTGAGGTCCTCGACGAGGAGGAGGACGAGGCGGGAGCCGAGGGGCGCGACGCGCGCGGACACGGCGAGGGCATCGCCGCGTCCGGTACCGCGCCGGGGCAGGTCCAGCTCGACCTGCCGTATCTCCCCGTCCCGTCTGGTGTCCCGGGCCATCTGGAGCATGGGCTCGACGGAGAGCTTGCCGCCGCGCACCAGGCCGAGGGCGTACGCCGCCGAGCTGGCCTTGACGACCGCGTCCCCTTCGTCGAGGACGACGGCGGAGGAGCGCAGCACCGACAGGACCGTGTCCACGCCGGGCGGCAGGACCGGGTCGGTGTGCAGGGAGGTTCGGGTGGGTCGCTTCAGGTCGCGTTCGCTCCAGCGGAACGCCAGCATGGCGATGACGCCGGTGAGTACCCCGGCGATCGCTGCCGCTGCGGCGACCGCCGCGTTCACGTCCATGCTTCCAGGTTAGGCATGGGGCAGGCGGTGGCCACAGCCGTCGGAGTGCGACCTCGAACACTCGTCGCCCAGAGTTCACCTTGGAGCCAGTATTGGTTCATTTGGGGTGGCGGAAACGGACGCGTAGGGGCCGGATCGTGGGAGCGTCGGGTTCGCCCTGGCGGTTTAGCGTGGAGATCACACTGATGGTTTCACGACAGTCCGACTGGCGTTTTCGCGACAGTCTTACTGTCGGAGTCATGACGGTAAGACGGTAAGACTGTCGGTTTGACCGTTTGACGGCTTGGCTGGTTTGACGACAAGACTGACGGGCCAGGCCCACAGGGTCGGGTCGGTTCAGCCTGGACGGGTCGGCCGGGACGGCGGGTCGATCGGGACGGCGGGTCGGCCGGGACGGCTGGACCGGGCTGAGTCGGCAGGACCGGCGGAGTGGACTGACAGATCGGGTGGCGGAGCGGACTGGCGGAGCGGACCGGACGGTTCGACGACAGTCTCCGGCCCCCGGAACCCCCGAGGCAGACGTAAGAGAGGGACCCCTGATGCGGGACGCGTACCACGAGGAACTGGACTCGATCGGCGACAGCCTGGTGGAGATGGCCCGGCTGGTCGGGTCGGCGATCGGGCGCGCCACGACGGCGATCCTCGACTCCGACCTGAAGCTGGCCGAGAGCGTGATCGAGGCCGACCAGAAGGTCGACGATCTTCAGCACGACCTGGAGGCACGGGCCATAGCGCTGCTCGCCCGCCAACAGCCGGTGGCGACGGACCTCCGTATCGTCGTGACCTCGCTGCGGATGTCGGCGGACCTGGAGCGCTCCGGCGACCTCGCCCAGCACGTGGCCAAGCTCACGAGGCTGCGCTACCCCGAGCGGGCGATCCCGCAGGACCTGCACGCGACCATCCTGGAGATGGGCCAGCTCGCGCAGCGCCTGATGGCGAAGGCGGCCGAGGTGATCGTCACCAAGGACGTCGACCTCGCGCTCCAGCTGGAGCAGGACGACGACGCGATGGACCTGCTCCACCGCACGCTCTTCCAGCACCTGATGGACGAGCGCTGGAAGCACGGCATCGAGACGGCCGTGGACGTGACGCTGCTCGGCCGCTACTACGAGCGGTACGCCGACCACGCCGTGGCCGTGGCCAAGCGGGTGGTGTACCTGGTGACGGGTGAGCACGCTGATGAGCTCCAGGCCGACATCCAGCCGGAGATCCAGCCGGTTTCCGGGGCGGAAGGGGCGTAAGCCTTCTGAGCCTTCTGAGCCTTCGGGGCTGCCGGCTGGGCTCGTGGCGGGCTTGCGGGTGCCTGTTCGGGGCGTGCGCAAGCCTCTGTGCGCCGTTGATGCGCCCAGCGGGGCGGGCATGCAATGGGCACAGGCACCAGCCTTGAGGAGGGACCATGGCCGAATCCCCCAACAGCGCCGGCACGACACCGGACCCCACGCAGTATCGCCCGACCGACCAGCCCACCGACGTCAGGAGCCTCCCGCTCGTCGGCGCCTGCGGCTGCGGCTCGGGCTGCGGGTGCGGGTGCCAGTCGGGGAATCCCTGCCAGTGCGGGTGAGGATGCAGGAGGCAGCGGCGGACGTACGGCGGCGTACGACGCCGTAGATCTGTCACGACGGTGAAGGGCCCCGGTGCGATGGACGCAACACCGGGGCCCTTCACCGTGCTCGCCTCGCTCGCCGTGCCGTCCGGGCGCAGCATGGAAGGAGAGCAGAAGAGAGCAGGTGAGCGCACCCCGGGTTGTGGAAGGAGGTGCGGACACATGGCTCAGTTCATGGACGTCCACCACGGGATGAAGGGCATCACGGCCGAACAGCTGCGCGAAGCGCACAACGCGGACCTCGCCATCGAGGAGGACGAGCGCGTGCACTTCCAGCGGGCCTGGGCCGACCCCGAGTCCGGCGTCGTCTACTGCCTCTCCGAGGCACCCTCGGCCGAAGCGGTCCAGCGCATCCACGAGCGCGCCGGGCACAAGGCCGACGAGGTCCATCCGGTTCCGCTGACGGTCTGAGGGCGCGAGAAGCACCCTCCCGGAACCCGGCAAGGGGCCGGACGGGACGGGCGAGAAACGGGGGACGTAACGGGAAGGAGGTGCGGAGCCCGTGACACGGTTCATGGACGTCCACCACGGAATGCAGGGCATCACGGCCGAACAACTGCAACAGGGCCACGACGCCACCGCCGCCGTCGAGCAGGAAGAAGGAGTTCACTTCGAACACGCCTGGGCGGACCCGGACTCCGGCACGGTCTACTGCCTCAGCGAGGGCCCCTCACCCGAGGCGGTCAAGCGCGCCCACGAACGCGGGGGCGGTGCGGCGCCGGACGAGATCCATGCGGTGCCGCTGGTGGTGTGAGGTACGGCGCCGCGACAGCACGGTTCTTCGGTCCTCCTTCCCCTGTCCGCCGAGGTGGCGGACAGGGGAAGGTCGCGTTGACGACGTTTGCTCACCGGCTCCGGCAGACGATCACGACGCTTCCTTTGGGCTCGGCGTAGTAATCGGCGAAGTCGTTCTTCGCGTCGTCCGACGGTGTGGGCGTCGGCGCCGAGCACGCGGAGGGCGAGTCCGACGACGACTTCGGCCGCGGGCCCGAGGTCGGCTCGATCCCGTCGTTGATCGACTCCGTGAACGACCAGCTACCGGCGACCAGCACAGCCCAAGCACCGATCAGCCACGCTTTCGTACGCCCACGCATCGCGCCCCCTACCCGAAGTGCCCACGACAGGCGGCCAGTTTGCCAGCCGTGAGTCAGGGGTGGTGTCGGCGCCTGCTCCTGTCCGGTGGGCCAGGGCCTGTTGCGATGACTACCGGGACGCCATTGCGCCACGCACGGTTTGGTGACCCGGTGCTCTCCTGAGCGCCGTAGGGGCCGGTGCGGGCCCACTCTTCGAACGGGGCTGTTGCGCTGCCGCCGCGCGGGCCCCGCCTCCGTCGTGTTGACACGGGTACTACGTGCTCGTCCCCAACCTCTCCTACCGGCACGGCCCGGCGCCGGTGGTCGACCTTCCCGAGCACATCGGAGAAGAGATCCGGCCCGCGGTCGTCGGCCGGCTGATGCCCTTGGTCGAGGCCCACACCCCCGAACGCGTCCAGCGCGACGCCGACGCCTACCTCGGGTTCCTCACCACTCAGCCCGAGGTCAGCGCCGGACCGGCCGCCGTGCTCGGCTACTGCATCGGCGGCGCCTTGGCGGTGCGCACCGCGGCGACCCACCCCGACCAGGTGGCCGCCGTCGCCGGATTCCACCCCGGCTTCCTGGTCACCGACGCCCCGACAGCCCGCACCGCCTCGTCCCCGAGATCACGGCCGAAGTCCACCTCAGCCTCTCCGAGAACGACATGTCACCCGAGTCCATGGCCGAGCTCGACCGGGGGCTGGACGCCGCGGGTGTCCGCTACACCTGCGAGGTCTATGCCGGCACCGTCCACGGCTACACCATGGCCGACACCGACGCCTTCAACCCTTCGGCGCTGCAACGCCATGGGGACCACCTGCTCGGTCTCCTCCACCGCACCCTGGGCAAGAGCTGAGGATCCCGGTCGGAGCCCCTCGCAATTCGGGCGACGGCAGGCGCCAGTCGGCGTTAGCGTGCGGAGGTGATCGACAACGAGGGTGCACGTCTGGGGGCGGAAGCCGCGCGTCGCCTGGCACAGACCGGGCTCTATGAGTTCGAGCCGGGGCTGTCGGACGCCGAGTTCGCGCGCATCGAGCGCGAGTACGGCTTCACGTTCGCGGACGACCACCGCGCGTTCCTCGCGGCCGGCCTTCCCGTGAACGTTCCGCCCGAGGAGGGACAGACCTGGTCCGAGCCTTGGCCCGAATGGCGCGGCGGGGATCCGGAGGCGCTGCGTGATCGACTCGACTGGCCCGTCGAGGGTGTACTCCTGAGCGTTGAGCACAACGGCTTCTGGTACGAGAGCTGGGGTGAGCGTCCGGCCGACGAGGCGGCGGCACTGGCGGTGGCCCGGCGTCATCTCGCGGAAGCGCCCGCGCTGGTGCCCGTGTACGCCCATCGGTATCTCCCGGCCGGCCGGGGAACCCACGGGCATCCGGTGCTCTCGATGTGGCAGACCGACGTCATCTTCTATGGGCTGGACCTGGTCGACTACATGCACCAGGAGTTCGACGAGGCACGCGGCGACGTGGACGACAGCTGGAACCCGCGAGCAAGGGTCCCCTTTTGGCGGGACCTTCTCTGACCGCGCTGTCCGGCCCGTCCGAGAGGTCGGCGGAGCGACGACGGCCCCGGCTGCGGCAACAAGCCCCCTACCCGCGGGAAAGTCGCAGGTAGGGGGCTTATGCGTGCGCGGTTATGCAACAACCTTCCTGGGCGTCACATCAACAACAACACAGCGGCGTCGGCCGATACTTGCTCGCCATTCGTCCGCGAGGACCTGGTCCAAGGCTTCGACGGCCAACGGCCAACGGCCAACGGTCTAAGGTCGCGGGCAGGACAGGAAGATGAGGGCTTCGCGCTCCGGCATGACGGCGTCGTCCAGATCGTTGGCGAAGTCTGCGGCCATGTCGTTGTCGAACGGATGAACATCCGTGCACTGGCCGCTGACAGCGAAGCACATCAGTTTGGGAAGCTGCGGCATCCTGGAGCCGGATGAGGCGCTGAGCCGGCCGAACGCCCGAGCCGTAGCCATTGCTAGTCGAGTTCTGGTTCGGGCATGGGATCTCTTTGGCCGGGCTGGTGGGGGACCCCATGCGCCGGAGGGAGCCCGACTGGGTGGCCACTGCGTTTCGGTCCGGGACTGTCAGGTATCCCGTCGACCATGGTGATCAGCGCCGTCAGCGGGTTGAGGATCTCCGCGGGATCGTAGATGACCGCGGTCTGCAGGTTCATCAACGCCGTTTCAAGATCTCGGTCCCCCACTCGGTTGGCGACCTCGATCAGGCGGTCCAGATGGTCCCTGATCAGTGCGTTGTCTTCAGGAGGCGCAAGCTTGGCCTCCCCCGACCTGAGCCCGTTGACGATGCGGATCAGCTCACGGAGTTCACGCCCGTCTCCGGCGGGCCTCTCCCCGGTCGCTCCGCCTGGCCATGTCACGTACCGGATGAGCCAAAGGGACGTCGTGGAGAGCCATGCGCGGGCCTGACGCCGAGCGGCTTTCATCTGCTCGGTGAGCCCTCCGAAACCTCCACTGGTGACCTCGACGACCGCTGTGGACGCGGCGGCCAGACCGCCCATGGTGAGTGAGCTCGGGAGTTCGTTGTTGAAGCCCACGTCGAACAGGAGAGTGGAGGCCAGACCAGCACCGGCCGACCGCGCCATCACCATGAGCCGTCGGTGGATGGCTGCCTCCTGCGTCCAGGAGCGATCCTGATGGATTTCCGCCGCCATGTTCTCTCGGAGCCGGTTCAGCGCATCAGGAAGGTCATGGCTCAAAAGCAGCCCTGAGGTCTTCGCCACGACCCTGGCGGCGAACAAGCGGGCGCGATCATCTCCTGACGGAAATCTCGCGTAGGTCAGCGCCGCGTCGCCCTCATCGGTGCTCGCTGCGGCCTCTGCCCAATCGCGTAGCCGCTCGTAGTAGGTGTACCTGTCCGGGCCTTCGTGACGGGGGTAGCGGATGCCGTGGGTGATCTTCTCCCGGAACCTGCGTGCCCACTTGTTCAGAAAACCGCCCTGCACCTCCATGGGGACCGCGATCGTGTCGAGGATCTCGCACAGACGCAGCGCTGCCTCGTTGACACGGGGTGGCGTCGGCTGGTCCGTGTCGTCCTGAAACAGCAGGGCGCTCACCACGGCTTGATACCGCAGGTACTGGAACCAGCGGCGCTGCCTGAAGATTCGCCAGAGTAACCAGCCGGTACGGGCCGTACTTGAGCCTGCCCGGCTGATGGTGGTGATGTCAGTCACAACAGAAGGTTAGTGGTGAACTGGCGGCGGAAGGTGGCTTATTGCTCCTCTTCCGACTGACTGTCCGGTTTCTTCGCACTGGTCACTGCTCACCGGTCACTGCTCACTGGTCACCGGTCACTGGTCACCGGTCACTGGTCACTGGTCGCTGGGATCGGGGCGGGGTTCGGCTGCGTCGGCTTGGGGCCTGGATGACCGGGGCTGCCAGTTGTCAGACGCGCGTGGCAGGATCCCCGGGTGAGTCTTTCGCCGCGCCCTGCCGAAGCTGTGCCCACGGTGGCAACCGATGCTGGAATGCTTGCCCTGTGGGACCCGCAGCGCTTCGCCGGCATCGTTGACTACGACACCTGGGACGCGCGGCTCGGCGAGGACAAGGACGTTGAACGGCACATCCGGACTGGTGCCTTGGTCCCCGTCAACATACGAAGTGATGGGGCCTTCGGAGTCGTGGTCCGCATAGGTGAGGTCGGCCGGCCTGCCCAACTGACCGAGCGGGAGAGCAGGCACTGCCTGGTCGCCTCGGACGCCTACCTCCTTCATTCGGCGGGTCAGGTGTGGCTCAGCGGCATCGAGGCCGTGGGGGACGACGCATGTTCTGAGACCGTCCGGTTCGATCTGCCCGTGGGCCGCTACTCGGTGGTGATCCATTTGATCGCGTGGGAAGACGAACCTGGCAGCGTCAACGAGGACGGCACTCCGTCCGAGACTGCGCTCTCCGACTTCGTAGCCGTCATCAACCCCGTTGCGCCGGAACAGGACAACTTCCGCTCCGCGGTGGAGACCTTCGACCGCCCGGGAGACTGATCACCGTCGTATGCGCAGGCTGGGGCTTCGATGCCATGGCCCGGGCCTCACCCTTCGGGTGTATGCGCACCTCATCCCTGGGTGATCGTCCTCGACATCCGAGTGCGTCGCTCACGTCGTCGCCCCTGACGGTCCAAAGACAGCCCAAGCACAGCAACAAGCCCCCTACCAGCGGATAACCTGCAGGCAGAGGGCTTGAGCGATCCGGCTTACTTCTTCTTGCCCCGGGTGTTGTCGGGGATCTTGGTGAGCTGGGTTTTTGCTGGTCCGGGCCATGGTTCCGAGCGCCATCGGGACCGCTACGCGCCAGGGGCCCGGTACTGGACTTGCCCCGCTTTGCGCAGGGCATCCATGGTTTCGTCGACGGTCAGGAGAACGGTCGTCTCAAACGAGCTGAGTGCGCCGCCTCCGCTGATCGCCAGGGCGACCGCGGCCATGGAGACGTTGTCGGGGGCCTCCCACAAGTTGTAGCCGTCGCGGGTGCCGAACGCGTACCAGAAGCCGTGGAGTTTGCCGCCGACGGACTCGATGTACGACTGAGCGGCCTTTGCGCGGTCCTCGGGGTGGCCGATGAGTCTCGCCCAGGTCTCCGGCGTGTAGCTGAACCTCGATAGATAGAGCGGCATCATGTCTCCCTTTCGTCCCAGCAAGGGATGCCCCGCAGGGTGGGATACGCCCCCAAGGTCGCGCACGTCTCCCCCGAACGGCCGCGGCGACCACGGGGTGGCCGCACGCGCTCCCGCCTAGGCGGTCACAAGAGCGCGCAACGACAACGGATGACTACGCGCCCCCAACGCCCTCGACATTGGCCACCATCTTGCGCAGTACCTTAAGCGCGGCCACGTACTCTTCGTCGCTGATGCCCTGGTGGACCACAGCGCGTACGTCGGTCGCCAGCTCACGGAGCCGCGCTCTGGCGACCTCCCCGGCATCCGTGAGGTGCAGGCGCTGCCCGTCGTCGATCCTGAGCCATTCGCGGTGGAGCAACTGGTCGACGACCCTGGCGATTTCGTGCGGCCCGTCGGCAAGGTGCGTCAGCTGCGCGACGACCTCCTCGCGGCTCGGCGCTGTGGGACCGCCGTTCACGCGGTTGAGTACCCAGTACTGCGGCTGCGTGACGTCGATCTTGGCCATGGCATCACGCAGGTGCCGGGTGACGGTCGCATGGGTCAGGCCGCACCAGTAGCCGACCGGCTGGGTGGCCAGCATGTCATCGGTGGCGGCCGGGTTTGCCGGTGCCTGGTCAGTGGTGGTTCCGGTCAGTAATTCCATGATCGTGACGCTACATTCCCCCGCCGCACCGAACAATCGGAATGCGGCATTCACTGCAACTCGCCCCAGGTACACATCGAAACCGGCGACCCACCACTTGCGGATCCGCCGCAGCCTCGCGCGCCACCACGCCAAGGCGCGCCGAGACCACCACCGACGACAGCTCGCCGATGCGTCCCGCACATGAATCACGAAGTGGCACTGGAGTACTGGAGTACGCAGGCTCTGGAAGAGAGCGCTAACACTTCCTTTCTTTCTCGCAAGGAAGTCTTTCTTCCTCGCGAGAAAGAAATCTCGCTAGCTCGCGGCAAACGTGCCAGTAGAGACAGGAACCCTCCCTCACGAGGGAGACTTCCTGTCGTTCAACACCTGGGACAACTTGTTCCAGCTATGGAACAACTGGCCGTTGAGGCACGGCACAAGCCACATGGTCCCGCCGGCGCACCTGACGGCCCGACCTAGCAGCCGACGGCCCAGAAACGACCCGAAGCCATCGAAAAGCCCCCCACCCGCAGCGAAACCGCAGGTGGGGGGCTTAATGGCGTCGCGTTACTTCCTCTTGCCCTGGGTCTTGTCGGGGATCTTGGTGAGCTGGGTTGTTGCTGATCAGAGGCGGTGGGCTCGTGCGCCTGGTCGTCGTCGTTGGTCGTCATTGGCCACTGCCGAGCGGCCTCGGACGGCCCAGGGGCGGCCCAGCTTCGGCACGCTCGACGACGGCCCACGCCCTCGACATGCCTCGCCTGAAGCTCAGCTGATGGCAGTCAGCCACGACGGCGGGGGTGCCTGCTGGCCTCGCGCGTGTGTTCCTCGCTGTGCTCCCACTCGCCTCGGCCACGCTGCTGGTTCCGCTGACCAGGCGAGCAGTCAGGCGGCATGTTCCTGTACGCACGCCGCGCTGTAGTAGTCGTCTGGGAGAGCGTCTTCTTGACATCGAAAATCGCTGTTCAAAGTCACTCTCCGGTTCCCAGAGCGCCCCTCGGACAGCCCGCTCCATGAAAGCGCGAGGCTATGTCCTCACCCGGAGCGGCCGAGACCGGCCCGGAAGAACGGCAGTAGCGGGGGTGGCATCATGGCGGGGGATTCGAGCAGCTCCCACTCGCAGCCGGGCACCTTCTCATCGAGATAGCGGAACCCCTGCCGCATCATCAACAGACCCACGGAAGTCGACGCTTGGTCCGCCGGGGACCAGTGACGCTTACTCACGTCGGCCATCAGCAGCATGCCCATCCCAAGGGTTCTGCCCATCATCCATTCGTAGGCCGCGTCATCCAGCAGGTTGGCCTCAATCTCCGCCTCGACTCGTACGCACAGGTCGATAGCCCATTCCCGGGTCGCTCCGCTCGCCTCCCAAGCGTCCCGTAGATCATCCAGGGGCGCTGTCTCCGCCAGACACAGCAGGGTGTCGAGGACAGGGCGGTCGGGGAGGGTGCTCATACCGCCATCGGGGGAAAACACCTCCTCGGCAAGATCCGGGACGTCCACGACCGTGTATTCAGCCAAGGACGCCCATGGGTTGTACCACCCCGTAGGCTGCATGGCCCGCAGCACATCACCAATTCCCTGCGGCGTGATGGCGGCACCCCCGCGCAGCACCGTGGTCACTACCGCAGCCGTAACATCGCTGTCGGACAGATTCGGAGGGTCTGGGTTCAGGTCCAGCTCAGCCAGCTCCGGCGGAGGCCACATCACACCCCGGTTACGCATGCACCGGATGATTCCCTCATCGATCCGGCGGGCCCGAGCGGGAACGAGTCGGACCCGCTGACCGGAGGCGACCACCTCGTCGGCGACACGCTCCGCCCACTCCTCCTCGTCCTCTCGGGCTATCGGACCCTCGTCACCGAGACCGGTACCAAGACCCCGGACGGCTTGCCCGAAGGCCTCCCGCACCGCGAGCTCCGGCACCGGATGTCCCTCGCCGAACAAGGCCAGCACCAAATGAAACGGTCGAGCACCACGCCGGGCCAACCGGGCGAGCGCCACGACCAAGCCGAATGCTTCGTCGGCCGGAACCGACGCACTCCCGCGCCCCCGGCCCAATGCCCGCACCCTGTGCCTTGGCAATAGACCCGCCCGCCGCCAGGACGCGAGCTGCTTTGTCGACACCCCGTAGCCGTGCTGTCGCGCGTGGTCGATGAGCTGCTGATCAGCGGATACCGGACCAGCCGTAGAAGACATGGTGCGAATCTACCCACTCCCGCCACAAGAGGACGTGGCTTCGGAAGATATAGAGACCCCCCACCTTCACCAAGGCCAGGTGCCCCGCACGTGGTGCTCTTGGGGAACCGCCGGACTACACGGCCCGGCAACGAACCAGGAGAACCCATGCCGATGACCTTCACCGACCTCCTCCCGACGACCGGCCCCCTGTCCTGGGCACTGATCACGGCCCTGTACATCTGGATCACCGTGTACGTCGTCATCGTGCACGTCGCCCCGTTCCACCCCAGCCGATCCCGCCGGAAGACAGCCCACAAGATCCTGGACTGCCACCTCCTCGCCCCCTGGACGCTGTGACCTTCCCGCAGAAGTGACTAACCGCGATCTTTCGCGAGGGTCCGCCGATGAAGTCGGTGGGCCCTTCTGCTTTCCGGCGCTGATGGTGGGCAGGCCGGCGTCAGCAACCTGCGACGGCGGAACCGCGGTGGACAAGACATTGCGCGGTGACTTCTTCTTCCCGAAGCAACTTGGGTGAGGGCGGTGCCTTGGGCTGGTGTGGCTCTCATCTGGGCTGACGGTCCGCGGGTGTTCGCGCTTGTCCGCTGCTGTGCGTGGGCGTTGTCACGCAGTTAGACACTCACGTGGGGTCGGGCGTACGGGGCTGGCTCGGCATTTGCTGTCCGGCTGCCGCCATGAGGGCTCGGCGAAGAGCGCGCCGGCCATGCTTCTGCTCCAGGCCGCTCTCGTCGATCGCCTTTTGCAGTACGGCCTCACTCACCTCGCAGGCGTCTTGCAGATCCGCTCCCTCAGCATCGGTGCCAGGGCTCCAGTCACGTACCGGCCCGTTCGCACGAACGTGCTCAACCAGCCTCAGCCGAGCTGCGTACACGCTGAGTTGCAATGCGACCAAGCCCCGCGGAAGCTCGATGTCGACCATGAGCAAAGGGTAGGTGCCGGACTCTCAGCTTGGGAAGCTGCGATCATTCGCAGCCCATCCGTGCCCTGACCTGCGCGAACGGGTGAGGTGCGGCGTCGTCGGGTTCGGCTGACTTTACCGTGACTCCCCGCTGTTCCCCGCCCGATCTGGTGCGCTTGTGGTGCGGTGTCGGTCAACATCGCGGTAATGGCTACGGTCGGTCCATGCAATGGATCACCTTGATCAGCACCATAGTTGGCGCGGCGATCGCTACAGGGTCCGCCATGCTTCTGGACCGTCAACGCTGGAGGCGAGAGCACCTTGATCGCAAAACGCAAGCGCGTCGCACGCTGTACGGGGAGTACCTGGCCGGCCTGTCCGAGGCCCGTCACGCCTGCGGCAACGTGGCTCGGGACCCGGACATGGCACCCTCGACGCGCCGGACCACGGCCCGCGAGGCGTTCGGGCCGTGCATCGGACTGAGGTACCAGATGACCATCAGCGCGCCCAGTCGTGTCGTAGAGGCATCGGAGGATGCCTTCCGCCGTCTGCGAGACCTCCGTGATCGCGTCATGGAGGGAGTCGCAGCCACTGAGCCCGTTTACCTGGAAGGCCGCCGAAGTTATGACGACGCCCTTGCTGCGCTGCGGGCACGCATGAGAGACGACCTGCGCATCAGCGAAGACGGCACCGCGCCCTGAGCCCGTCCGACGGCTGCCCCCTTGGGCATATACACAAGCCTGGTGCCGTTTGTTGGCGGCAGTTGGTCGTGGAGGCAAGGACCTATGCCTGACCTCGCCGCGTCAGCCCCAGAGCGAGCCTGTATAGGTCGGGCACTCTGTACCGACGTACGTCGTCTTGCGTGCCTTCGTAGATCTCCAAGAGGCCCACTTCGAGAGCGAGGTCAACACGCTCGGCAGCGGTTGGGTCAACTGCTTCGATTTCGCCCGGCTCGATCGGGGTCCTCCGCAAGCTCCTGAGAGCTTCCACAACGCCATCGAGCTCAGGGAACTCCTCTTGCAGAGCGCTAAGTGCTTCGACGCTAACCTTGTCAAGGCTAGGTACGAGAGCCCGCGGCCTCATGATGCTGCGGTCGTAACTGCTCCGCGCTTCTTCCCGCTTTTCCCATTGGACGGCCTCATGGAAAAGTTGGGAGAGTGAGCGTGGTCCGTGATCTCCTTGACCGTCGGCTAGACGATTCCACACCCAGTTACGTGTGAAGGTTGTCTTGCCTCCCTTCATTCGCTCTCCGACGAGCACATTCCAGGCACGGCGCACCTCATCGTCCCGCCAATCGTCGACAGATGGGCCGACTCGCGTTTCCGCAAGCATCTCTCGGTAGATTTCACTGCGAATTGCTTGCTTGAGTACGGTCTTGAAATAGTCGTTCTGATCCCGCCACATAAGCTGAACAGAGCGCCCGTATAGATGACTCTTGTTTTCGAACCGAAGCTGTTGCCAGATGTCCACTCGGAGCATCACTTTAAAAGACAGCAAAGAGAGATGCGCTTCTGACTCTGTCAAGAAGGTCATCAAACCCGTTACAGCACGAGTCCTTCTCTTCCGGCTCTCGGCATTGTTCCCGAATCCAGTATCGAGGCCGTCAAAGAGGAGCATGTGTCGGTTCTTTGCACTGCTGTTGATGTCTCTCAGCCATCGAGATCCGAGAAGGCCAGCCATGGGGCGGCTCATCATGTGCTTGATCACGTCGAGTGTGGACAGCTCGTCGTAGACGGCATCAAGAGATTCTTTATTGATTTCGAATCTAGCGGGCGGATCTGCACGCTCCTCTGGCGGCAGGGCGAAATATGCGGCCAATGCCGTGTAGCAAGGCCAGAAGGTTGTCCACGCGGACTCCCCTGGGAATTCCGATTCGACAATTTCCAGAGCCTCGGACCCGAGGGTCCACTTGTAGGAATTCCTGAAGGCGTGAGGGGAGAAAACGACAACTGGATTTTCGTTTTCGCGATACCTCTCCATGAGCCAGCGAAAAACAGCCGTCTTCCCTGTGCCTTTACGGCCAATTACTAGCGGCGATCGAGCATCAAGTGCTTGTTGCGCTACGCGAGTGTGCACGAAGTCATCAAGAAGACTCGCTTGCTGCTCTGCTGTGCCAGTAGAGAAGTCGAGTTGCTCCAGTACATCATGCTTTCGATTCCTGCTTGAAGCTGAGAGGGCGTATGTCTGGGGCAGCAACTGCTCCAGCCAATCTGCCACGGCTCCGTAGGCTTCACGAGTTGCGACGCCATTACTTACCTTGTCTCGAAAGGCGGTATCTGGCGAGTAGCTTACGGCGTGAGTAATTTCGTCTGCTCGAAGGGGGTCGTATTCTCCAGGGCGGCGGCTTTGGGCGTCACCGATCCAGTGGTCGATCCATGTGACTGCGCGCGTGAGGACAGTCTCTGCAGACGGTCCGGGCGGCACTGGAGAAACGATGAACCGGGGCTCGGGTGTCAGCGGAGTGTCGGATGTTGCCCTACGGCTCTTGGCAGACATTAGAGCTTTCACGAGAAGCTCAGTCCCCCGCTCTGCCTGGGGATGGGGGTAAAAACAAATGATGGCTAGATCCGACACGTCGAACAAAAGGGGTGCGGCAACCGGCGAGATGCCAGTGCGAGAATCAAGAAGAATCAAATCCGGCTCAAGCGCTGATTCTTTGGCCAACTGCAAGAGTTGGTGAAGTGGATTGCCAGCCTCTCTGTACCAGATTTCAGGGTCCAGCAAACGAAGCCGATCGGCGTAGTCGCTACTGAGCCGTCCTGCCGGCAGGCAATAGAGTTCCTCACCCTCGTTGACTCGCAGTACGTGATCTCGAATGTCGACTTCATCACCTCGCTCTAGAGCCAGGAGAAGGGGAAGGACTCCTTGATCTTCCCTAGGTTCGGGGCAGCCCAAGACGGTAGCAAGCCCCGGTGCTTCGAGATCCATGTCAACGCAAAGCAATCGACGCCCACGCTCAGACAAAATGCGCGCAGCCGCTGCAAGCGCAGTTGTGCGTCCGACGCCACCTCGTAGAGAATAGAAAGTGACGATGGCTGGGAGTTCGATGTCTTGGTCGAGATCGGTGGCGAATGTGAGCTCATCGTCTGAGAGTGGACGGCTTAGGACTTCATGCCAAAGAGGCATTTGACCGGTAGATTCACTGAATGGTGGCCCGTACCATTCCTCTTCGCTGGGAGTGATTAGTTCAGCAGTCGATACAATATTCGCCACTCCCTTGAGGAGCAACTTACGTCGTTCTGAATCATTTAGAGCATCCAGCGATTCGTGAACTACTCGAACCAGATAAGATCCAAATCCGTCTTCAGTGACGTAAATTTGAGCATCGGTCAAACCGGCGGAATGGGCGTTCCCTTCGATCTGTTGCCGGACAGATCGATTAGTCGTGGCCTCGCCGGTCATCGCCTTCCTCCTCTGTTGTGCGGTCGAGCGTAACGAATGCGAGAGGTTACGTATGATGCTAGTTCTTGTGCTCCACGGAGGAGTTCTTCTGCTGAGGATCCGTCAGGCAACTTGGCGCTATATCTTAGACTCGTAGTCCATGTATCCATGAAGGCTTTCTTGTGGCCGCTTAGATCCTGGCTTCTGAGTCCGGCCGCATCCCAGAGCCCCCGAAGGTCATGTCCAGCCGAGCCTGATCGAGGGAAGGATTTCCCCTTTTTATTCAGGAGAGTCTTAAGTTTGCATTCGACGACGTATCCAACCAAGTAGACAGCGCCGCACAACTGGTTGTGCTCTTGTAGCAGCTTGGCTTCCCGTTGGCGTGCTCGCGCTGCATCCTCTAGCAAGATACCGTCCCCCCTGCCATGATCCTTGGCAGTCTAGCGGCGATCGCTGATTCTGGTCTTCGATGGCTGCTGGACTGGACTGATGTGAGGATCGGGAGGGGCGTGGCGAGGTTCACCTAAGGTCGGTGGAGCGGCTTTGGGGTGGCGCTGCTTTGGCGCGAGTGATCATGGCCCCGTAAGCTTCCGGCGCGTCGGGCAGGTAGTGGACCTGCCCGGTAAAGCACGACGTTGGGGCCATGATCTTCGAGGCTCGTGCCAAAGTGGCTCCGTAAAGCCGTGGAGCCGACCGCCCCAGCCACGACGTACCCCTTCTCTGGCATCAGGCGGCTGATTGCTGTGAGCGCGGCAGGGGCGCCGGCCGGGCTGGAGCGGGGCGGAGACAGGAGCGCAGGCCCGGCCGGGGGCCGGGCCGCGCGCGGGGAGCGGAGCGAGCCGCCTTGAACCCGTGAAGAAGGTTGTTACTCAGGATGCGGCTGCGATGTGCCACAGGGGCGCGTCGTACTGCTCCGGGCGGCTGCTGATGAGCAGCTGGCGCAGGGCATCGCGCTGAGAGCCGTCGAGGTTCAAGGCCTCGGTGATGTGGCGGAACGTCGTGTGGGTGACTCCGCGGCTACGGGCCTCCGCCTCGAACTGGTCGAGCCGGGCTAGAACGGCCTCGGCGTCGAGCTCTACGGGCGGCTGTTCCTTCAGCCAGGCAGCCTTGTTGCGCTCATAGTCGATTTCGGAGAATCCGCAGACTTCGCGGCTGTGCGCCTCGACCTCATCCAAGGTGGCGGTCGTCATGATGGCCCGAGTCAGGCTGTTGCGGCTCAAGGCTTCATCGAGGTCGACCTCATGGACCGCCGCCCCCTCGTCGGTGAGAGGAACGGGAAGCCCGGCGTCCCGAACTTCGCAAGTGCCCCGGACTCCTCGGGCAGTCGCCGCGAGCATCGCAGTTGCCTCGGAGGGGTGCCATTCCAGGACTGCGCTGATCGGCTCTACGTCCTTCGCCGTGAGGGTGTGCGTGACACCTCCGAGCGCGGGACGCAGGTCATCCGACGAGAGTTCGCCGTCCAAGCCGGGGCCTGCGATCAACAGCCGGATGGGCGCGTTCACTTGGCAGCAGGCGGCCAGGGTGAGGGCGTCGGCAAGCGGGCTCTTGAGCGTCGGCTCGTCGCCCCGCGCGAGGATGTCGCCGCCCACGTCCAGAAGATCGATCGACTCCGGCTCCAAGTGGCTCACCAGCTCTTCGAGTTGGCGCGTGACGCCCTCGACGCCGTGGTGCGGGTCGATCAGGGCGAAGGTGTGCGGGAGTTCGGCGGCGAGTCGGGGGAGCGTCGATCCCGCTGGAGCGATCGGGCGGGCAGTGGCCGGCACTGACCAGACGGCGGGCGTGATGGGTTCGAGGCCGGTGAAGTCGGCCACTCCTCTTGGGCCCGGTAGCGGGTCGACCAGGAGGCGGTCCCACGCGTACGTGAAGATCACCGCTCTGCCGTCGCCGCCGTACAGGGCGGCATCAAGCATTGCGGCGGCGACTGCGTCGCCCCCTCCTCCTGCTGCGACGATCAACCGCGTCATGCGGACAGCGTACGGGTTCGAACACTGGCCACTCACCCTATAGTGGCTAGAGGCTATAGCCACTTGGACGAGGAGGAAGCATGCCTCAGATTGAGGAGGCTCAGCCGAAGTATCTCCAGATCGCGCACTTCATCCGCGATCAGATCCTTCGGGGGGACCTGCGGCCGGGGGACGAGGTTCCCTCGGAACGTCAACTGGCGGCGGACTGGAAGGTGTCGAGGCCGACAGCCGCTCGTTCGCTGGAGGCTCTGAGTCATCAGGGCCTGGTCGAGAAGCGGCAGGGGTCGGGCACGTACGTGCGGAGCCTGGAGGTCAACCGGCGGGCACGTGAGCTGTACGGGCGGGCGCGGCAAACCGGGAAGATCTACACCCCCGGCGAGTACGCCGTGATCACCTCGGCCGGCTGGCTGGAGGCGCCGGATTACGTCGCTGAGGCGTTGGGCCTGGTCAAGGACCGGCGGGCCGTACACCGACGGCGCGTGACCAACAACCAGGACGGCCCCATCACTCTGTCTACCTCGTGGTTCGCTCCGGACGTCGGCCAGAGGGCGCCCAAGCTCACGGATCCGGAGCGGATTCAGGAGGGCACCCTGATGTACGTCGAGAACATGACGGGACGTCAAGGAAGCTACGCCGAAGACCGGATGTGCGCGCGCTCTGCAACGGACGAGGAGGCCGCTGACCTCCAACTGGAACCCGGTTCCGCCGTCTTGATCGTCCATCACGTCGTCTTCGACCTCCAGGACCGGCCGCTGGAGTTCGCCGAAGCCACATACCCGCCGCACCGCTGGGCGTTCGAACAGGGCTACCCGCTCACCTGACGGCGCATTAGTTCCGCCGAACCGCTTGCACGGCGCGAGTGGCTAATGCCACTATCCAGTAAGTGGCTAAGGCCACTTGATCGGAAGGGGGCACGGCGTGACGAGTCAGCGGCCGGAACAGGGCACGCGCTTAGCCTGCCGAGGGTGCCGGGGGCGCGGTTGGAAACGCGTCAGCTCGCGTACGACTCTGGCGCATTCCATCGTCAACGACCGTGCCCGTGCCGCATCGAAGCGACGGTGCCTCGACTGCGACGGCACCGGCAAGGAGTGAGCGCGGATGGCCTACACAATCGACCGCGACCCCAGTCCGGACTCACCGCGACTCGGGGCGATGACCTTGCACCCCACCCCCGAGTCCGTACCTCGGGCCCGGCGCTGGTTCCAGAAGTTCATCGCCCCTTACAACCCGGCCTGCTCGGTCGACGACTGCACGCTGATGATCTCGGAGCTGGTCACCAACGCCATCGCCTACGGCCGGTCGGACGACCCGTGGGTTGTCCGGGTGGAGTGGTACCGCGAGGCGAACTCCCTCCGGGTCGACGTGCACAACCCAGGTTTCCCGGCGAGCGTGCGGCTGCGCCGCCCCGACGCCAACGACGCCCACGGACGCGGGCTGCTCCTCGTCGATGCCATTGCCGACTCGTGGCACTCCGGCCCGAGCCGCTTCGGCGGTACGGTCGTCTCCTTCGTGATGGCTGATGCCTGGCGGCCCTGAGAGAGTCCGCCTCTGCGTCTACTGCGGCAGTCGAATTGTCGCTAGTCTGGTTGACCAGTTGACTTGGCCAATCTCGACGGGCGGCGTTCATGGCGTATGAAGTGGAGGCACCGAAGTACGTTCGCCTCGCGCAGACGATCCAGCGCCGCATCGAGGACGGTACGTATCCGCCGGGCACGCGGGTTCCCAGTGAGAATCAGCTCGTCCAGGCCTTCGGGATGTCCCGCCCTACTGTCGTGAGGGCGCTGGAGCTGCTGAAGCGGGACGGCTGGCTGGAGTCCCGCCAAGGCTACGGCACGATCGTGCGTGGGCGCCCGGCCACCGTCGAGGAGAAGGACCGTCGTGGCCGTGCGGCACTGGCGCGCGACGAGTCGCAGACTCCTGGACGACTTGTCGAGGTCGGTGAAGTCCCTGTTCCCGCCCGCGTCGCGTCCGCGCTCGGGCTCCCGAAGCGGGCCAAGGTCCTCATGCGCCGGTTCCTTGTCGAGGAGGAGGGCGAAGCGGTCGAGCTGGTTTCGTCATACTTCCCCGCCGGCCTGGTCGAGGGAACCGAGCTGGGGAGCACCGAAGCCATGAGCGGCAGTACGCGCGAACACTTGGAGGCGCGGAAGAAGGTCCGCTTCGATCATGTGACGGAGCGGGTCTCGGCCCGCATGCCTGAGAGTGATGAAGCGGAGCTTCTCGACCTCCCCGATGCTGTTCCCGTCCTCAGCGTTCTCGTCATTGCCTGCGATGCTGCCGGACAGGCGTTGCAGGTCTCTGACGTGCTGCTTCCTGCCGATCGGCAGGAACTCGAAGACACCTATCGCTTGAACTGAGCCTCGTTCGGGGCCAGTTCCCGCCGAGCCCTACTTGACAAGTCAACCTGGCATCCTTAGCTTCGACTTGCTAAGTCAACCTGTCAGGTGGCAGGTTGATCGACCCAGAAGGAGATTTCCCTGTGCGTGCGATCCGCGTTGACGCCTCGTCGGCCACGATCCTGCTGACCGAAGCTCCGGCGCCGAAGGTGCGCGACCGGCAGACCGGTGAGATCGCCAAGGACGCCGTGAGCGGCGAGGCCCTGATGACCGTCGGTGTCGTCTTCATCGACGAGGGTGAGTCGTCTCTGATCCAGGTCACCGTCCCGGAGAGCGGAGTAACTGACGGACTCACCGTCGGCGCTCCGGTCTCGCTTCCGGGGCTGATCGCTCGCCCTTGGGAGAGCGTGTTCAACGGCCAGCAGCGGCACGGCATCGCATACCGGGCCACCGCCGTTGCTCCCGGCGCCTTCCCGATGGCTCAGGCGGGCTGAACACCATGACCGACCTGATGACGTGGGCCGAGCTGGGCGGGTCGCTCGCTGCGATAGGCGGCGCGGCCTACGCCCGGCACGCCCACCCGGCGGCGTACTGGTCCACGGTTGGCCTGCCGGTCTCGGTGGCCCGGCTGCTGGCCTCGTACTCCTCGACGATGGACGCCTGCGGCCTCACCGTCGAACCGTCCCCGTGGCGGGCGCTTGCCATCAAAGCGACCACTCACCGTGAGGTCCGGCCCGTCCCGCCTCGCCGGGGTCTGATCCGGCCCACCTCAACCGGCCTGCGTCTCCGGCTGCGGCTGGCCCCCGGCCAGGAACCGGCGGACGTGGCGGCCTCGGCCGAACGGCTCCGGCATGCCTGGGGCGTGCACGCCGTCTACGTCCGGGACATCAAGCCTGGTGTTGTCGAACTCCGGCTCGTCGGCTTCGATGTCCTGCGGAAGGTCCGGATGCCTCGTCGGATCGTCGGCGGCCCCCTCCGGGTGCCGGTGGCGCTGCGGGAGGACGCGACCGCCTTCGTCCGCGACTACCGGGCCGTGCCTCATGAACTCGTCCTCGGCGCCACTCTGTCCGGCAAGTCCATGTACCTGCGGAACCTGCTCGCCGGGCTGGCCGCTCAGCCGGTGGTCCTGGTCGGCATCGACTGCAAGCGCGGGGTCGAGCTGGCGCCTTTCGCGCCCCGGCTCTCCGCGCTGGCGACCGATCCGGAGCAGGCGGCCGATCTGCTTCCCGTGCTGGTGAACGAAATGGAGGACCGCTACGACCTGATCAAGGCCCGGCAGGGCATCGCCCCCGGCACCCCGGATGAACTGATCACCTCGGACGTCTGGGGACTGCCGGAGGATGAACGGCCCGCTTCGATCGTTCTGTTCATCGACGAGGTGGCAGAACTGTTCCTCGTCGCCACGCGGAAGGAGGAGGAACGGCGCGATGAGATGGTGACCCACCTCATCCGTCTCGCTCAGCTCGGCCGGGCCGCCGGCATCTACCTGGAGGTCTGCGGACAGCGGTTCGGCGCCGAGTTGGGCAAGGGCGCGACGATGCTCCGGGCCCAGCTCACCGGCCGTGTCTGCCACCGCGTCAACGACGAAGCGTCCGCGAAGATGGCGCTCGGCGACATCGCCCCTGAGGCCGTCTCCGCCGCCTGCGCCATCGCCACCGAGCTGCCCGGCCTGGCCGTCGTCGGCGACACCTCCGGGGGCTGGTCCCGCATCCGCACTCCCTACCTGTCCCTTGCGGGCGCTGCGGCCACCTGCCGTGAGACGGCCCACCTCGCCCCCGACGTCCCGGCGCTCGCAACCTTCCGGCCGTACGTCCCGTCTGTGCCGGTGAAGGGCTCTGGGCCGGTAGCCACTCCGCGCCCTGTCACCGAGTAGCACCCGCTCCCACGGTCGGCGCGGCCATCCCGCGCCAAGTCCCTACTAGTGCTTGGTCAGGTTGATTCGCCGGTGGCGTGTCCGTTTGATCGGGTGTGTCGTTGACCGGGTGTGCTGGGTGGGGAGTTGGCCGTGGTCCGGTGT
>NZ_JBEXQG010000078.1:0-37248 GCF_040612485.1 Streptomyces sp. NPDC006385 | reverse complement strand
CGCCCCGGTAGAGCGCGCCGACGCCGTTCCTCGCCAACTCCGCGTAGGTGCGGGCGAGATCGGGGTTCTTGAAGGTGGAGCCGACGACCGGGAGCGCCCCGTCGGGCAGGAACAGCTCGGCGGTGTCCGGGAAGTAACGGAACCGGGTCTCGTTCGCGGCGGTCTGCGCGCGGAAGGTGTCATCGACGGTGAAGCCGTCGCGGGCGAGCCGCTCGGCGGGCTTCAGCAGCGTGCCGAGCCTCTTGCTCCCCCACTTGTCCAGCGCCTTCTGCCAGGTGGCGGGCGTGCCCGGGGTGCCGACACTCAGGCCGCTGCTGACGGCCTCGGCGAACGGGATCGCCTGGCCGTTCTCCACGAACAGGTCGGAGCCGGCGGTCAGCGGCGCGGTCTCGCGGCCGTCGAGGGTCTGCACCGTACGGGACTTGGCGTCGTAGTAGACGAAGTAGCCGCCTCCGCCGATGCCGGCGGAGTAGGGCTCGGTGACGCCGAGCGCGGCGGCGGTCGCCACGGCGGCGTCGACGGCGTTGCCCCCCTTGCGCAGCACCTCGATGCCGGCCGCGGAGGCGTCCGCGTCGACGCTCGACACCGCGCCGCCGTGGCCGACGGCCACCGGCACCTTCTCCACGCTGCCGGTGGGGGCGCCGGGCGGCGCTGCCGCCCCCACCGAGACCACAGCGGCCGAGACCGCCAGGACGGTCAGTTTCCGCGCGACAGGGCGACGCATCCGCACCTCCAGTCAGGAACCGTTCGCGCAGCCTATTCGATCGGCATGCCCCCGTCAGCCCGGCCGCGCCAGGCGGTGCTCGAACACGGGTTTGCGGTCGCCCGCTACCATGCGCGCCCATGAATGACGACGTGCGCAACATCGTGCTGGGTGTGGTGGCGGCGGGCATCAGCGCCGCCCTGGGCTGGCTCGCCCGCACCTACCTGTGGAAGCGCAAGCTCCGCCGCAAGCAGGCGTTCCTGGGGCTGCCGCAGAACGCGGAGTCCCTGCTCGTCGTCAACCGGGACCCGGCCGCCTCCGAGCCGGCGGTCCACCGGTTCGACGTGTTCGCCCTGCTGGAACTGGCCGCGCTGATCAAGGACTGCGGGGCGCACCTGCAGATGGTGACCCAGGACAACGTCCAGCAGGGCTTCGGCGAACGCACCGAGTTCTGCGTCGGCGGTCCCGGCTCGAACCGGCGCATGCTGGCCCACATGGCCGCGATGCTGCCCGGCGTGCGCGTGAACATCGACCCGGAACCGGGCCCGGACCGGGGCGCCTTCCAGATCGGCGGTGAGCGCTATCGGATGGACCCCGGTGTCACGGAGTACGTCCTGCTGGCCCGCCTCACCGCGGGTGAACGGCGCGAGGCGCGGCCGGTGTTCCTCTTCTGCGGGCAGCGCGCGATCACCAACCAGGCCGCGACCCGTTATCTCGCCCGCAACCACGAGCGACTGGCCCGCAAACACGGCACCAAGCCGTTCGTCCTGCTGCTGAAGGTCGTCAACTCGCAGGCGTACGGCCCGGACGTCGTCGAACTGGTCGCGGACGTGACCCGGGCCGCGCAGGCGCCCCTGCCGTCGACGGAGACCGCACCCGCACGGAACTCACACCGCGCCTCCTGAGTCCGTTCACAGGACAACAATCGTTACTCGCACGTAACTTACCGGCGGGTTACTTGCGGTAAGGGGGCACGGTTACCGTTCGGTCACTTTGCATTGACACGAGTGAGGAGTGACCGTGGGACACCATCGCAGGGCCCTGCGCACGACCGCCATGGGCGCCGTCTCCGCGACCCTGGTCGCCGGCGCGTTCGGAGTCGCCCCCACCGCCCAGGCGGCCCCGAACAGCGTGCGATTCGTCGACATCGCCGGCGACGGCGGCACCACCCTCAAGGCGAACGTCATCACACCGGCCGGCGCCGACGGCACCCGCCGCCACCCGCTGCTCGTGCTGCCCACGAGCTGGGGACTGCCCCAGGTCGAGTACGTCGCGCAGGCACAGAAGCTCGCGAACTCGGGCTACATCGTGGTGAGTTACAACGTGCGCGGCTTCTGGCAGTCCGGCGGCGAGATAGAAGTGGCCGGCCCGCCCGACATAGCCGACGCCTCCAGGGTCATCGACTGGGCGCTCGCCCACACCCCGGCCGACGCGCGGCGCGTCGGCATGGCGGGCGTCTCGTACGGCGCCGGGATCAGCCTGCTGACCGCCGCGCACGACAAACGGGTCAGGGCGGTCGCCGCCCTCAGCGGCTGGGCCGACCTCATCGACTCGATCTACTCCGGCCGCACCCAGCACGTCCAGGCGGCCGCGCTGCTGGACGGCGCGAGCATCGTGACCGGCCGCCAGAGCGCCGAACTGCGGCAGATCTTCGACGACTTCTACGCCTCCGACCTGACCAAGGAACAGGACATCATCACCTGGGGGAAGAAACGTTCGGCCGCATCATACGTGGACCAACTGAACAAGAACGGCGCCGCGGTCATGATGGCCAACGCCTGGGGCGACACGGTCTTCCCGCCCAACCAGTACGCGGACTTCTACGAGAAGCTGACCGGCCCCAAGCGGCTGGAGTTCCGGCCCGGCGACCACGCCACCGCGGAGCTGACCGGGCTGTTCGGCCTGCCCAACGACGTGTGGAGGGACACCGAGCGCTGGTTCGACCACCACCTCAAGGACGAGGACAACGGCATCGACCGCGAGCTGCCGGTCCGGCTCAAGTCCCGCTCCGCGGGCGGCTACGAGGGCTACCCGGACTGGAAGTCGGTCGGCGCGACGAACAAGAAGATCGCCCTGGCGGGCACGAGCACCATCCGCACGAACGTCAACTCCGGCGCGGACGGCGGCGTCGTCTTCCTGTCCAGCATCCTCGACCAGGTGGCCCAGCTGCCCCCGGTGGCCTCGATCCCGCTGATCCCCCGCCGCTGGGCGGCCGTATGGCAGTCGGAGAAGTACCCGACGACCCAACGCGTGCGGGGCACGGCCAAGTTGCACACGACCCTCACCCCGACCGAGGAGAGCGGCACCCTCGTCGCCTACCTGTACGACGTGGGCCCGCTCGGCCTCGGCAAGCTGGTCAGCAACGCGCCGTACACCTTCCACGGACGTACGCCCGGACAGCCGTTCGGCGTCGACCTGGAGCTGTTCTCCACGGCCTACGACGTCCCGGCCGGGCACCGGCTCGCCCTGGTCGTCGACACGGTCGACCCGCTCTACATCGAGCACAACCCGTCCGGCGCGCGGCTGACCTTCTCCTCACCGGCGAACGACCCGTCGTACGTGTCGATTCCACTGCGCGAGCAGTGATCTCCGGCCGGCGCCGGGCGGGTATGGCTCTATGACTGCTGCCCCCTGCTGCCCCTGGCTCCAGGGGCCGTGGGGGGATCCCCACCCGGCAGCAGCGTCCCTGGTCGCGGCCGGGGCCACCTCCACGGCTTTGGGGACGGACGGAACATCGTAGTCGAGGTCGGGCACGGCGAGGATGGCGGACCGGGAAACGCCCCTCGTCTCGGCATGGGTCGTGCTCCCCGCTCAGTGGTGGAGGATCTTCGACAGGAAGTCCCTGGCGCGCTCGCTGCTGGGGTCGGTGAAGAACTCGTCGGGGCTGCGGTCCTCGACGATGCGGCCGTCGGCCATGAACACGACGCGGTTGGCGGCCGAGCGGGCGAATCCCATCTCATGGGTGACGACGATCATCGTCATGCCATCACGGGCGAGTTGACGCATCATCCCCAGGACCTCGTTGATCATCTCGGGGTCGAGCGGGGAGGTCGGCTCGTCGAACAGCATCGCCTTGGACTCCATGGCGAGCGCCCTGAGACGTTCCGCAGGACCGTCTCGTGGGCGAAGAGGTCGAAGGGCTGGAAGACCATGCCGACGTCGGCGCGCAACCGCGCGAGCGCCCTGCCCTCCTCGGGCAGCGGCTGCCCGTCGAGCAGGATCGTGCCGGACTGGATGGTCTCCAGCCGGTTGATGGCCCGGCACAGCGTCGACTTTCCCGACCCCGACCCCGACGGGCCGACGACCACGACCACCTCCCCCTGGCCGACGGTGAGATCGATGTCCTGAAGGACATGCAGGTCCCCGAAGTACTTGTTGACGTCGCGCAGCTCGATCAGTGGATCGCCAGCCATGCCCAGCCCCAGTCATGTTCAGCTGTGTAGCGGTGGCCGCAAACTATCCAGGCAGGAACGGACTTAATACGCGACACGCACTTTTCGGGCATAAGCCGTATTTACGCCGCACTTATACGGCGCTGCTCATGGGTCACCCCTGACCCGGTTCACGCCTCCGCGACTTCCGCGTACAACTGCGACAGCTCGGGCACCCCACTCGTGGCCCACTCCCGGCCCGAGGCCACGACGTCGAACTCACGGCCGGAGGCGAGCCGGACGACCGGCTGTCCGTCCGGCCAGATCTCCCAGGCGGCCCCGGGCACCGTGCGCACGATGACGGTGCCGAGGTACAGCCCGGCGTCGTTGCCCAGCCACGGCAGGATCTCCTCGTCGTCCCGCCAGCGCGGCAGCAACTGGTCGAGCGCCTCCAACGAGGCGGCGGTGTCGTCGAGTCGCACCCCCGCCCGGGACGCGTGGGAGCGCAGGAGCTCGCATTCGGAGAGGAGTTCGGCGATGCCCTCGGGGTCGGGAGCCCCGCGCTTCTCGGACCGGTTGCCCAGAAAAGGGATCTTCATACACCCAGCGTGTCATTCGCACGGCCGAACGCACCACAGGCGCGCGGGTCACTGATTCCGGTCGAGTTCACGCCGAGTTCAGGCATGGCTCGTTGACGGGTCACGGGTGCCTCTCTAACTTCACGGTGCGTCTTGCGTCTCGTTTGAACGTCTCGCTTGCAGGTGCCGTCCGTGATCTCACCCGACCTTGTCATGTGCAGTCATACGAAGTCGTGAACGGGAGGAGTCGGAGTTGCGCCGACATGTGTGGAGTTTCGCGGTCGTCCTCGCTCTCTTCGCGGTCCTGGTGCCGAGCGTCTCCGCGCAGGCGGCCACCGAGCGCAGAGCCGGGCCGCTCCCCCTGGAGTGGTACTTCGACAACACGGCCGTCAGCGACGACGCCCGGCCCGGTGGAGGGAACTTCGACGGGACGGGCGCCTCCCTGTCGGCGCAGGACCTCGCGGCAGCGGGCTGGACGCCCGGCCGCGCGCTCACCGTGCAGGGGGCCCGGCTGACCTGGCCGAAGCGGCGGCCCGGCGAGCCGAACAACGTCGTGGCGGCCGGACAGGACGTACGGGTGCGGGGCCGGGGCGACGCCCTGGCCTTCCTGGTGGCGAGCACGTCGGGCTCCGTCGCCGGCGGCCCCGGGACCGTCTTCTACGCCGACGGCAGCCGCTCCGCCTACCGTCTGACCGCCCCCGACTGGCGCACCGGCCCGCTCGCCACCAAGGCGGTGGCGCTGCCGCACATCAACACCCCCGGTGGTCAACTCGCGGGGCGCACACGGCTGTACGTCGTCACCGTGCCACTCTTCACCGGGCGCGAGGTCGCCGCCGTACGGCTCCCGCACCACGCCGGGCTGCATGTGTTCGCCGTGTCGGTACGTACCCCTGCCCCGGGCTGGACGGGGAGTTGGGCGACCTCGACGGGCGGCCATCCGACCGTGGGGCCGTGGACCGACCGGACGTTGCGGCTGGTGGTGCACACCTCGGTGGGCGGGCCGCGGGTGCGGCTGCGGTTCGACAACACCTTCGCCGCGGCGCCGGTACGGATCGGGAGCGCCACCGTGGCGGTGCAGGCGGCGGGCGCGGCGGCGCGGGGCACGCCGGTCCGGGTGTCCTTCCGGGGTGCGGCGGGCGTCGAGATCCCGGCGGGGGCGCAGGCGTACAGCGATCCGCTCTCCTTCACGGTGCCCGCGGACACCAATCTGCTGGTCAGCTTCCATCTGCCCGGGACCGTGCCGGCGGCGCCCATGCACCGGCTCGCGCAGCAGCGGTCGTATGTGAGCGCCCCGGGCGACCACGCGGCCGACGCCTCCTCCTCGGCCTACCCCACGGTCCTGACGAGCTGGCCGCTGCTGACGGGTGTGGACGTGGGCGGCGGGCCGGGGTCCGTGGTGCTGCTGGGGGACTCGATCACGGACGGCGACAAGTCCACGATGGACGGCAACCGGCGGTGGCCCGATGTGCTGGCCGCACGGCTGCTGAACCAGCATGCGGTGCCGCGCTATGGGGTGCTCAACCAGGGCATTTCCGGCAATCGTGTGGTCTCCGACCGCTATTCCGGGGACGGGGTCTCCTCGGACACGGCCGGGGTGAGCGCCCTGAACCGGTTCGACCGGGACGTACTGGCGCAGACGTCGGCGCGCACGGCGGTGGTGTTCGAGGGCGTGAACGATGTCCGCTGGGGCACGACCGCGGAGCAGGTGATCGCCGGGCTGCGTGAGATCGCCGACCGAGGACATGCGCGGGGGCTGCGGATGCTGGCGGCGACGATCGTGCCGTGCGAGGGGGAAGTGCGGTGCACGGCGTGGGCCGACGCCGAGCGGGTCAAGGTGAACCAGTGGATCCGCTCCGGCGCCGGATTCGACGGCGTGCTCGACTTCGACGCGGTGGTACGGGACCCCGCGCGGCCGTCCCGGATGCTCCCCGCGTACGACAGCGGGGACCATCTGCATCCCAGCGACGCGGGGCTCGCCGCGCTGGCCCGGTCGGTCGATCTGAGGGCGCTGGTGCCGTGACGTCGTGCGGCGGTCGGGTGCCGTACGGGGGCTAGACGTCCAGGTCGACGACCACCGGCGCGTGGTCCGACGCGCCCTTGCCCTTGCGCTCCTCGCGGTCGACGTAGGCGTCGGTGACGGCCTTGGCGAACGGCTCGTTGCCGTACACCAGGTCGATGCGCATGCCGCGGTTCTTGGGGAAGCAGAGCTGGCGGTAGTCCCAGTACGTGAACGGGGCGTCGTACTTCAGGGGGCGCGGGACCACGTCGGACAGGCCGGACTCGCGCAGGGCGGCGAGGGCGGCCCGCTCGGCGGGGGTGACGTGGGTGAGGCCCTCGAAGGCGGCCACGTCGTAGACGTCGTCGTCCGTCGGGGCCACGTTGTAGTCGCCCAGCACCGCGAACGGGCGGCTGCCGCCGGCGTCGCCCGCGACGGCCGCCTTGAGGGCCTCGAACCACTGGAGCTTGTAGGCGTAGTGGGGGTGGTCCACCTCACGGCCGTTCGGCACGTACACCGACCAGACGCGGACCGGGCCGCAGGTCGCGGAGATGGCGCGGGGCTCCACGGCGCCGTCGAAGCCGGGGTCGCCAGGCAGTCCCTTGACGACCTCCTTGAGGCCGACGCGGGAGAGCACCGCCACGCCGTTCCACCGGCCGGTGGCGTGGACCGCCGCCTCGTAGCCGAGGTCGCGCAGCGGGTCGAACGGGAACTGGTCCTCGGCGACCTTGGCCTCCTGGAGGCACAGCACGTCGGTGCCGCTGCTCTCCAGCCAGGCCAGGAGCCTCGGCAGGCGGGCGGTGATCGAGTTCACGTTCCAGGTCGCGATGCGCATGCCTCACAACCTACCGGGCGGGTACGACAGTGCGGTCCCGCCCGGGGTGGGGCCGCTCACACCTCGGCCGAGTCTCCCGGCGTCAGGCGCAGGTGCTCCGAGCCGCCCAGGCCGCCGATCTGGCGGTCGTAGATCGGGCGGGCCAGGTCGGTGAGCAGGGCGTCGTGGATGTCGTAGGCGCGCTGCGGTTTGACCTCGCGGACGTAGTCGATGACCTCGGAGATCTTGTTCCAGGGGGCCATCACCGGGAGCATCAGCGTCTCGACCGGACGGTCGGGGACGGTGAGGGCGTCGCCGGGGTGGAACACCTTGCCGCCGTCGACGAGGTAGCCGACGTTGGTGATGCGCGGGATGTCCGGGTGGATGACGGCGTGCAGTTCGCCGTGGACCTGGACGTCGAAGCCGGCGGCGGTGAAGGTGTCGCCGTGGCCGACGGTGTGCACGCGGCCGGGGAAGGCCGACGAGATCTTCTCCGCGACCGACCTCAGGGTCCAGATCTCGGCGGCCGGGTTGTTCTCCATGGCGACGCGCAGGCGTGGTTCGTCGAAGTGGTCGGGGTGCTCGTGCGTGACGAGGATCGCGTCCGCGCCGAGCGCGGCGTCCTCCTCGCTGAACCCTCCGGGGTCGAGAACGAGCGTCCGGCCGTCCTTCTCCAGCCGGACGCAGGCGTGCGACTTCTTCGTGAGCTTCATGACGCCATCCTGCCCCCGGCTCCGGCTCGTGATCACTCCGTGGGAGTGGTCTCCTCCCTTATGACCTGCTGCGCCACCTTGAACGCGCTGTTCGCCGCCGGGACGCCGCAGTAGACGGCCGCCTGGAGCAGCACTTCCTTGATCTCGTCCGGGGTGAGGCCGTTGCGCAGGGCGGCGCGGGTGTGGAAGGCGAGTTCCTCCAGGTGGCCGCCCGCGACCAGGGCGGTGAGGGTGACACAGCTGCGGGAGCGCCGGTCGAGGCCCGGTCTGTCCCAGATCTCGCCCCACGCGTACCGGGTGATGAACTCCTGGAAGTCCCCGGAGAACTCGTCCGCCTGCGCCAGCGCCCGGTCGACGTGCGCGTCGCCCAGCACCTCGCGCCGGACCTTGATCCCGGCGTCGTACGGGTCGGGCCGTCCGGTCGTCTGCGGCGGTACGACGGCCGGGGCGATCTCGGCGACGGGCGCGGGCTGCGGGGGCGCGGCCAGGACCGGCTTGACGGGGGCGGCCGGGATGGCGATCTGGCCGGTGGTGGTGTCGAAGGCGGGCTGCCAGGCGGTGGAGAAGTGCCGGACCAGCAGGTCGGTGACGGCGGCGGGCTGCTCGACCGGCACCAGGTGGGAGGCGCCGGGGACGACAGCGAGCCGGGCGTCCGGTATGCCGGCGACCAGGGTACGGGCCTCGGCGGGGCCGGTGACCTGGTCGTCCGAGCCGACGAGGACGAGGGTGGGCACGGTGACGCCCGCGAGCTGCGACCGTACGTCGAACGAGGCGAGCGCCTCGCAGGCGGCGATGTAGCAGCCGGGGTCGGTGGTGCGCACCATCTGCACGGCCCACTCGGTGATGGCGGGCTGGGCGGCGGCGAAGCCGGAGGTGAACCAGCGGTCGGGCGAGGTGCGGGCGATGGGGTCGAGGCCGTTGGTGCGCACGATCACACCCCGCTGCCGGAACTCGTCGGCGGTGCCGAAGCGGGGCGAGGCGGCGATCAGGGCGAGCGAGGCGAGACGCTCCGGGTGCCGCAGGGCGAGCTCGATGCCGAGGGCGCCGCCCAGCGCGCAGCCCGCGTAGCCGAAGCGCTGCACGCCGAGGCCGTCGAGGGTGGCGAGCAGCCGCTCGGTGAGGTCGGCGACCGAGCCGGCCGGGTACGCGGGCGCGCCGCCGTGTCCCGGCAGGTCGAACCGGAAGACCCGCCACTGCTGCGTCAGCTCAGGGACCTGCCGGTCCCACATGTGCCATGTGGTGCCCAGGGAGGGACCCAGGATGAGGACCGGAGCCTCTTCCGGTCCGTCAAAGCGGTATTGCAGGGTGTTCGGTGGTGTCTCGCTCACCCGTCAGACCCTCTCATCTCTCACGGAATCTCACATAGCCGGTCCTAACCTAACGGCTCTCCCTCTTCTGGCTGCGACAGGTCAGGCGTTGCCGGACTCGACTGCGCCGTGGCCCGCCGGGCTGTCCTGGGCTATGGGGCTGGGCAATTCGCCTGGCTGACGGTCGCCGCGCTCACGCTTGACCCGCTGTCTCATTCATCGAAGATCCGTGCAATCCATCCCACATTGTGGCGACTTCGCGAAGATTCTCGGCATCCGGCTTCACATACCCCTTCTTCGTCGTGGTCTTCGTGTTCGCGCGTCCTGCCCGCCGCGCAAGGATGTGATCCGGGACACCTTTGTTCGCCGGCGGGTTCAGGTGAGGGCGGCCAGGAACTCGTGCGCGATCATGAGCGGTTGCGTCACGTGGCCGAAAGGCGCGGGACCGGTCGTGGCGACGGTGCCTCTCTGAGCAATCGCCCCCCCGGATCGAGTACATCCGGGATCATGAAGCATGCTCCCGGATGACTGGCAACTCACCGAAGACGTCGACGACTTCCTCGCCCGAGCCGGTGACTTCCTGCGCTCGCGCCCCGCCCTGCACAACACTCCGCTGACGGACATCGAGAAACTGCGCACACGCGGGGCGAACGCGCACGGACCCGAAACCACCGTCTTCGGCCGGCTGGAGTCAGGAGGTGAGGTCCGCGCCATCTTCTACCGCACTCCGCGCGGCCGCCTGACCCTCACGCCCCTCTCCGTCGAGCAGGCCGACACCCTCGCCGCTCACCTGGCCGACCTCGGACACTCCCCCTCCACCGTCCTCGCGGACCACGACACCGCCACCGCTTTCGCCGAGGCATGGCAGCGGCACACGGGCGCGGCGCCGGCACCCTTCTGGCGGACGCATCTCTACCGTCTCGGCACGCTCACCCCACCGCGACCGCGTCCAGCGGGCCGTGGCCGCGTCGCGGGCGAGAAGGACATCGAGCAAGTCGTGCGGTGGTGCCGTGAGTTCTGCGTCGCCGTCGGGGAGCAGTCCTCCATCGACTTGATCGACTCCGGCTCCTGGGCCGACTCACGCTTCGGCGACAGACACTTCACGTTCTGGGAGACCCCGGACGGCACCCCCGCCTCCCTGGCGGGCTCGACGTCGATGGTCGGCGGCATGGTCCGGGTGGACCCCGTCTACACCCCGGCCCGTCTCCGGGGTCGCGGCTACGCGGGCGCCGTGACGGTCGAGGCGAGCAGGGCCGCGCTGACCGCGGGCGCGACGGACGTCGTCCTGTTCGCGGACCCGACCAACCCCACCAGCAACGCCCTCTACCAGCGCATCGGATACGTCCGCGTCGCCGACTTCACCGGGTACGAATTCTCCTACGGCGCACCAGAAGCCGGTTAGGAACACGACCGGCATAAAACGCACCTTCTCAGCCGGCCTTCAAAACCGCTGCGTCATACTTCTTGCGCCGCACTTTGCGCATGTCGGCCGCCAAATGGCCTTAGTGTACGGTTTGTTCGAGTCTGTTTTGATGTGCCGTCACATTTTTCGACAGCCGCCAGGTCGATCTTGGCCTTCTCTTGCCAAGATCGATTCAGTTCGTTCACTATTCAAGCGCGGCCCTCGGTCACAGACGGCCGTCAGGCAACGGCCATCCTTGAAAAGGGCATTCCCATGCCCTTTTCGGTAAACCCCCCACTGTTCCGGCCGTTTGTCCTGCCTGACCGGAAGGAATCCCTTTGCGATTCTCCCGAAACAACCTCGCAATACTCACTGCCGCGGTGCTGCTTTCCTCGGCCACCGCCGTGTCCGGCGCACAGGCGGCAGAGAACACGGGAACGCAGTACGACCCGGGCATGATCAGTGCCCTCGCCACGTCGCTCGGTGTGAGCAAGCAGGCCGCGGCGGACCGCCTCGACCGTGAGGCACGCCAGCAGAACACCCTCTCCGCGCTCAGAGACCAGGGCGTCCCGACGGACGGTGCCTACTTCGACGCCACCGGCGACCTGGTGGTCAACGCGGAGAACAAGCAGGCCGTCAGCCGACTGGAACGCGCCGGCCTCCAGGCCCGCACCGTCCGCCACGGCGAGGACGAGCTCAGCAAGATCAAGGCCGAGCTCGACGCGGCCGCGTCGAAGAAGACGCCCACCGGGGTGAGTGCATGGGAAGTCGATCTCGCCTCGGACACCGTCACCGTGAAGGTCAACGACAGCGGTGAAGCCGCGACCCGTGCCTTCCTGCGCAAGGCGCGGGCCCACGGAGACGCCGTGCGCGTGGTGACGGGCCAGCGGGAGGTCGTCCCGCAGGCGACCATCAAGCCGGGCGCCGAGATGAGCTTCAACGGCTTCGTCTGCTCCGTCGGCTTCGGCGCGCGCGACTCCGCGGGCCGCCAGTTCCTCGTCACCGCCGGACACTGCATCGAGGACCTCCCCGTCCTCTCGTACCAGGGAGTGCGCTTCGCGCAGGGCACCGACTCCCGCTTCGCGTCCGGCACCCGCAGCATGGACATGGGTATCGCCCGTCTCGACTCGGGCAACTCGATAGCGACCGTGGTCGGCACCTACGGCAAGGCCGCCGAACCCAGCGTCGCCGGCAGCAGGCGCGCGGCGTCCGGCGCCACGCTGTGCAAGTCGGGCCGTACCACGCAGTGGACCTGTGGCCGGGTCAACTCCTACAACGTGACGGTCACCTACTCCGACCCCAACGGCGGGCCGAGCACCGTCGTCACCGGACTGGCGAGCTCCTCGGTGTGCACGCAGGGCGGTGACAGCGGTGGCGCGTACATCTCCGGCAACCAGGCCCAGGGGATGACCTCCGGCGGACCCGCCAGCCAGCGTTGCAACGGCAGCGTGAACGCCCCCGGGTCGTCCTACTTCCAGCCCCTGGACGACGCGCTGGCCCACTACGGCCTGACGCTCAACACCGCCTGACCGAAGATCGCGACAACGACCGTGCGGGTCGGCCGTACCAGCACCCACCAGGGTGCCGCGGCCGGCCCGCACGGCGTGACGCCGGTGGCCGGATGACATCCGTCTGTCTTGGTGTGTCCATGCCGCTACTCGTAAGGTGGCCGTGACGCCGGGTCGGCGGGCCGGAAACGAGTGGCCACTGTTTCCGGTGGGGCCCTGGGGGGAGGGCGTCGAGGATCATGAAGAAAACCGCGTCACCGCCGGACGGGAAGCGGTTGCGTCCGGAGGCCGGCCCGCCGCAGCGCTCGCGGCTGACGGCGGGCATCGCGGCGGCCTTGGCCATGGGGTGCTGCGCAGCCTGGGCCTACAGCCGGGCCGGAGCCTCCTGGGGCGATGTCCTACGGGATCTGGCGGTGGGCTGGTCCTATGCGGGCGCCGGGCTCGTCGCCTGGTGGCGCCGACCGGCCAACCGGACCGGCCCGCTCATGGTCGTCCACGGACTGACCTGGTTTCTCGGCAATCTGCAAGGCACGGGCGTGGGCGTCCTCTTCGCGCTGGGCGCGTGGACGGAGGCGCTGAACCTGGCCGTCCTCGCGCACCTGCTGCTGGTCTACCCCGAGGGGCACACGGCGACCGTCGTCGACCGGCGGATCATCGCCGCCGGTTACGGCCTCGTCGCCGTCGGCGGACTGCTGCGCACTGTGCTGTACGACCCGGCGGCCTCGCCGTCCGCCAGCTACCTCGACTGCTCCGACTGCGGACCCAACACCCTGCTGCTCCACCGGGACCCGAGCCTGTTCTCCGCGGTCGATCTGAGCTACCGGTGGCTGGGCGTGGCCCTCACCCTGGCCACCGTCACCCGGCTCGTGCGGCGGTGGCGGTCCGGAGGACGGGCACGCCGACGGGCGCTGGTGCCCGTCTGGATCGCCGTCGCCGTAGCGGTCGCCTTCGTCGGCTGGGAGATGCTGTACCTGGCGATGCCCGACGAGTTGGGGCTCGCGGCCACCATCCTGACGCTGCCCTCCGATCTGAGCCAGATCGCTGTGCCCTTCGCCTTCCTGGCCGGTCTGCTGCGCATCCGGTTGCGCCGCGCCGCCGTCGCCGACCTGGTCACCGAGGCCGCCGGTGATCCGAGCCTGCGGCGCCTGGAGGAGATGCTGGCGCAGGTGCTCGGCGATCCCTCGGTTCGGCTGGCGCTGCCCACCGCGGAAACGGACGCCGGCGCTCCCGGCTACACCGACGTCCACGGCCGACCGCTGTCCCCGCGGTCCACAGCACGCGCCGGACTGAGCCTCACTCCGCTGACCGAGGCGGAGGACGAAGACGGGGTCGTCGCCGTCCTGGTGCACGACTCGGCGCTGGACGACGAACCGGAGCTGCTGGCCGCCGCGGGAGCCGCCGTGCGGATGTGCCTGCGCGCCTCCTGGCTGCGCGCGGAGATCCGGACGCGGGAGGCAGCCGCCGCGGAGTCCCGCTCCCGGCTGCTGCGCGCCGCGGACGACCAACGGCGCGAACTGGAAAGGAACCTGCACGACGGAGCCCAGACCCGTCTCGTCCCGGCCCTCATGACTCTGCGACGTGCTGGCTCGCTCCTGCGGAACGGCGACGAGGGCGACGACCCGGCGAACGGCAGCCGGGCGGTCTCGGGCGGGCCGGGCGGATCGGGTGGATCGGGTGGATCGGGTGGATCTGGTGGATCTGGTGGATCGGGTGGATCTGGTGGATCGGATGAGCCGGGCGGGACGGGCCAGGACGCGGCCGTGCGCCGGGCCATGGCGGAGGCCGAACAGACCCTCGGGCAGGCCCTGGAGGACTTGCGGGAACTGGCTCAGGGCATCCACCCCGCGCTCCTCACCCGGGAAGGCATCGGCCCCGCCGTCACCGCGCTCGCCGAACGGTCCGTACTGCCCGTGGAGGTGATCGCCGACCCGGACCGGTACCCGCCCCCCATCGAGTCCGCGGCCTACTTCACCGTCTGCGAGGCGCTGTCGAACGCGGTCAAACACGCGCGCCCCGAGCGGGTGCGAGTGTCCGTGCACCGGGCGGACGCCGAACTCGTGGTGGAGGTCGTCGACGACGGAGTCGGCCACGCGGACCCCGACTCGGGCACCGGACTGAGGCTGCTCGCCGAGCGGCTGGCCGCGGTGGGAGGCGAGTTGCGGGTCACCGACGGCCCGCAGGGTGGCACATGCGTCCGGGCGAGGTTGCCGTGCGAGTGATCGTGGCCGAGGATTCCGTACTCCTCCGGGCTGGTCTGGTCCGGCTCCTCACCGATGACGGTATGGACGTCGTCGGTGAGGTCGGTGACTGCGCGGAGCTGACCCGGCTGGTCGCGGAGCGCGCCCCCGACGTGGTGCTGCTGGACATCCGGATGCCGCCGACCCACACCGACGAGGGCATCAGGGCCGCGACCGCGCTCCGGGAGCAGCACCCTGCCGTGGGGGTGCTGCTGCTGTCGCAGTACGTGGAGACCGGGGCGGCGGTACGGGCGCTGACGGAGTCCCCCAACGGGTTCGGTTACCTGCTCAAGGAGCGTGTCACCGATGTCGCCGAGCTGAGGGACGCGCTGCTGAGGGTGGCCAAGGGCGAGTCGGTCGTCGACCCTCAGGTGATCGCCCGGCTCCTCGGCCGGCGACGCCCCGACCACCCCCTGGACACGCTCACTCCGCGGGAGAGGGAAGTGCTGGCCGGCATAGCCGAGGGGCGCTCCAACGAGGCCCTCACACAGCACCTGGGCATCAGCACCAAGACACTGGAAACGCATATACGCAGCATTTTCGGAAAGTTGGGCCTGGAACCGGACCTCGGATACCACCGCCGCGTCCAGGCCGTCGTCACCTACCTCCGCGCCTGAGCCCGCGTCCTGCCGCACGCCCGGCCCGCCGACCGCGCCTTCATGTCGCCGATCAGCGCTGCCCTCCTCCCCTTGCGTCTCAGGGCCAGCCCCGATGTGCGGACCAGTCCGCGTCCGTACGTTGTGTGGTGCCGGGCGGCGGTGACGGGGGACTGTCGCCCGGTCCGCACACTGCTCCTCGCACACGTCACCCTCCGGACAACCACCTGGAAAAGGAGAACACCGTGCGCATCAGGAACTTCACCGCGCTGGTCGGCACCACGGGGATACTCGGCGCCACCCTGCTGTTCGGGGCTCCCACCGCGTCCGCGGACGGCTCCGTCTGCAATCCGGGCTGTGAGGCCGCCGTCGACTTCAAGTCGTACGGGGAGGTCTTCGTCGTCCACGACTACGACTCCAACGGAGTCGGCACCATCGGCCAGATCGACATCAGGTCCGGGGGCGTGTGGGTGGCCTACGACGACGTCATCAACGCCAAGGGGTACGACGCCCCGCCGGTGACCGTCAACTACGAGATCGCCGAAGGCACCAAGGTGCGCTACCGCGCCTGCCAGCACAACTCCAGCGCTGGGGCCTTCGACTGCAGCGGTTGGCGCACCGACACCGCCTGACCCACCCGGTCACGCCGGTCCGACCGGGCTGTCCCGTGCCAGCGGGACGGCCCGGCGGTCGTTCCGGGCGGGGCTGACCGCCTGCATCGACGCCCCCGCCGAACCAGGCACTGGCCGGCCCGTGCTTCCCAGGGCTCGGCGG
Source organism: Streptomyces sp. NPDC006385 (assembly GCF_040612485.1). Classification (NCBI taxonomy): domain Bacteria; kingdom Bacillati; phylum Actinomycetota; class Actinomycetes; order Kitasatosporales; family Streptomycetaceae; genus Streptomyces; species Streptomyces sp. NPDC006385. The sequence goes on along the minus strand of NZ_JBEXQG010000078.1, from coordinate 21,249 downwards.
GCGAGCCGGCTAGCGCGGCACGCGGTAGCGGAGATGGACGACTCCCGAGCCGAAGGTGCGGGTCTCGACGAGTTCGAGATCCACCCGGCGCTCGCGCCGAGGAAAGAACGGAGTGCCACCGCCGACCAGCACCGGGTGGACCACGGCCCGGTACTCGTCGATCAGACCCGACGCGGCCGCCTCGGCGGCGAGAGTCGCGCCACCGATCGCGATGTCGCCCTCCCCCGGCTCGGCTCGCAACCGCTCGATCTCCTCCGCCAGGCCGCCGGAGGCCAGGCGGGCATTGCCCTGCACCGCCGACAGCGTGGTCGAGAACACCACCTTCGGGAGCGGCTTCCACAACGCAGCCCACTCAAGCATCGCGTCGTCGAGCGACGGATCCTGGTCGGCGGTCTCCCAGTACAGCATCGTCTCGTACAGCCGTCGTCCCAGCAGGTGGACGCCGACCTCTCGAATATCGTCGATCCAGAAGCGAAAGACCTCCTCGTCGGGTGCCGTCCAGCCGAAGTCGCCGTCCGGCCCGACGATGTAGCCGTCGAGTGAGACGTTCATCGAATAGGTCACGCGGCGCATCAGAAGTCCTCCTCGGCGACGGGTTCGACGGTACGACCGCGGACGCCGCAGAACTCGTCGCGGCTCGCGGGACCCCCTGCCCTGCGGTAAAGCCCCAGGCGGCCCTGTCACCCTTCCGGCGAGGCGCCCAGGCCCGTCAGCGCGCCGACCGGGTCGAGGTCGGGGGTGCCTCTGGGCCACCAGTCGTCGTGGCCCGGTTCCGACTCGTACGGGTACCACAGGCCGTCGCGGCCCAGGCGGAGCTGGACGTGGCCGCGCGGGTGGGTGAGGCGGTTGCGCCAGGGCCGGAAGGCCGGGAGGTCGGCGGCGAGGAGGAGCGGGCGGGCCCGGTCGAAGCGGCCGGCCGGCGGATCCCAGGGTTCTTCGAGGACGGTGAGGCCCGCCAGGCCGCCCTGGCGCCAGGCGGCGACCGCGCGGGCCAGCTCGGCGGGTGTGCGATCGGCGGCGGAGGCGAGCGAGGAGTACAGGGCGCGCGTGGCGGCGGTGAGCCCGGAGCCGGGGCGGGCGGCGGCCAGCCGTACCGCGTCCTGCCACAGGGTCAGATCGGCGACCGGGTCGCGCCCGGTGCTGAGCAGGGCGTGCGCGCGGGCGGCGGCGTCGGTCGCCAACTGGTCCAGCGCGAAGTTGTCCGGGCCGCCCGGAGCCGCCGGGTAGACGGGCGGCTGCTCGGGGTGCGCGGGCACGGGCAACGGGGGCGGCAGCGGCAGGAGTTGACGGTCCGGCGCGAGGGCGTCGGTGGCCCGTACGCCGGGAAGGGGCGCCGGTTCCCTGTCCTGGGCGGCGCGGGCCGCGCGGGCGGCGCTGCGACGGGACAGGGCGTCGAGCAGCTCGCGTTCGCCACGGCCCCGCAGCAGGAGCAGGACGAACGGGTCGGCGTCCAGCAGGCGTGCCGTCTGGTAGCAGAGGGCGGCGGCGTGCTTGCAGGGGTGGCCGCGGTCGGGGCAGCTGCAGTGGGGGTCGAGGTCGCCGGGGCCGGGCAGGAGGGGGACGCCGCACTCGGCGAGGGACTGGGGCATCTCCTTGTCGAGCAGGGCGGCGATGTGTCCAGGCCGGTCCGCCGCCGCGTCCAGGAACCGCTCCCAGTCGCCGTCGCCGAGCGTCCGCAACCGCACCTGGACGCGGTACGGCCGTGGTCGGCTGCCCCGCACATACGCGAGCACGAGCCCCGGTGTCACCGTGATGGCGTCGACATGCCCCTGCTGCGCGTAGCCGCGTCCGCGAACCAGCCGCTTGGCATCGAGGGCGCCCTCTTCCAGCGCCGCCACCCAGGCGTCGCCCCACCAGGTCTCGGCGAAGCGCGCGTCGTCCGTCGGACGGGGCGCGAACGCGGGGAAGGTACGCCGGAGTTCGCCGTCCCGGCCGGGGGCGGCCATGGAGCGGGGGGCCTGGGGGGAGGCGGCGGGCTCTGGGGATTGCGGGGCGGGGTTCCGGGACGCGGAGGACTCCGGGGAAGGCGCCGCGGAATCCCGGGACGCGGAGGACTCCGGCGACGATGACGATGCGGAGGGTGAGTCGGGGGTGTGGTGAGCCTCGTCGCTGCGGCCCCGTGCGGCCGGGCCGGGCGTCGCCGAGTCGTCCGCATCCGACGACGCGTCCATGGACGGCATCCGGAAGGATCCTGAGAGCCACTCCCTCACCTCACGGGCGCGGTGACCGGCAACGCCCGCGCCGGAGCCCCGTCGAGACCGGGCATCGGTCGGGTCCGGTCGCCGCAACCGCCCCACGCGTTCGCTGCCGCCGCCCTCGTCGCCCGCGCGGGCCTGCCGCCTCTCGCCCAGCGCGGCCCGCAACGCCTCCCGGGCGGCATCGGCAGGACGCGTACCGCGCCGATCGGAGGCCGGGTCGGGCGCCGGTGCGACGGGCGCGGACACCGGTGAGCCGGGCTCGGGCAGTGGGAAGCCGGGCTCGGACACCGGGGCGGCGGGTCCTGCTTCGGTGTCAGGTCGGTCTGCTTCCGCACCGGAGGTGCCGCTCCCGGCGACAGCACGGCGCAGCGCCTCCCGAGCCGCGTCACCTGGCCGGGCCTTGAGGCGTTCCTCCCTGTCCGGCACCGGCGCGTCTCCGACGGACTCGTCCCGTGCCAGGTCCCGGTCCTCGGCAGAGCCCTCCGGCACTCCCTCACGCCGCTCCCTCGCGGCCCGAAGCGCCCGGCGTGCGGCATCGGCGGGACGGTCATGCGGAGTCGGACGGGCCGGATGGGACGGACGATCCGGCGAGCCCTCGGCATCTCGGCTCGGCTCCTCGTGAACCGGCGCCTGCCCCGCACCCACGACCCGCTCGTCGCTTCCCCGCTTCCTCTCTCCCGACCCTCCCGACCCTCCCGTCCCTCCGGTCTCTCCGGTCTCTCCGGTCATGACTCCCTCCGCAGCGACACAAGGTCGGACAGCTCACGGACCGTCAGTTCCGTGAGAGCCGATTCGCCGGTGCCGAGGATCGCGTCGGCCAAGGCCCGCTTGGACGCGAGCATCTCCGCGATGCGGTCCTCGACCGTGCCCTCGGTGATGAGGCGGTGAACCTGGACGGGCTGGGTCTGGCCGATGCGGTAGGCGCGGTCGGTGGCCTGCTCCTCCACGGCCGGGTTCCACCAGCGGTCGAAGTGGACGACATGGCCCGCGCGGGTCAGGTTCAGCCCGGTTCCCGCCGCCTTCAGGGAGAGGACCAGGACCGGGGTCGCGCCGCTCTGGAAGCGGTCCACCATGCGCTCGCGCTCCGGAACCGGCGTGCCGCCGTGCAGCAGGTCCACGGGGACGGCCCGGGCGGCGAGGTGGGAGGCGATCAGGCGGGCCATCCTCACGTACTGCGTGAAGACCAACGCCGAGCCGTCCTCCGCCAGGAGGGTGTCCAGCAACTCGTCCAGCAACGTCAACTTGCCGGAGCGAAGCGCCAGTCGGCCGGTGTCCGCTCCGCCCTCCTCCTTCAGATACAGCGCGGGGTGGTCGCAGATCTGCTTCAGCGACGTCAGGAGCTTCAGGACCAGGCCCCTGCGCGCCATGCCCTCCGCCGTCTCGATGGCGTACATCGACTCGCGCACCACCGCCTCGTAGAGCGCCGCCTGTTCCCGGGTGAGCGGGACCGGATGGTCGGTCTCCGTCTTGGGCGGCAGTTCGGGGACGATGCCGGGGTCGGACTTCTTGCGGCGCAGAAGGAAGGGGCGGACCAGGCGGGCCAGGCGTTCCACCGCCTCCTCGTCCTCGCCGTTCTCCACCGCGCGCGCGTGCCGGGCGCGGAAGGACTTCAGGGGGCCGAGCAGGCCCGGTGTCGTCCAGTCGAGCAGCGCCCAGAGCTCGGAGAGGTTGTTCTCGACCGGTGTGCCGGTGAGCGCCACGCGCGCGGGCGTCGGGATCGTGCGCAGGGCCTTCGCGGTCGCGGAGTACGGGTTCTTGACGTGCTGTGCCTCGTCGGCGACGACCATCCCCCAGGTGTGCTGGGCCAGCGTCGCCGCCGCCGACCGCATGGTGCCGTACGTGGTGAGGGCGAAGCCGCCGTCCAGGTCCTCCAGGGTCCGCTCCGGGCCGTGGAAGCGGCGGACGGGGACGCCGGGGGCGAAACGGGTGATCTCCCGTTGCCAGTTGCCGAGCAGCGAGGCGGGGCAGACGACCAGGGTCGGGGCCGTCCGGGCGCGCTTGAGGTGCAGGGCGATGACCGTGATCGTCTTGCCGAGACCCATGTCGTCCGCGAGGCAGCCGCCGAGGCCGAGGGACGTCATGAGGTCCAGCCAGGCCAGGCCCCGGAGTTGGTAGTCCCGCAACGTCGCCCGCAGTCCCGGCGGCGGTTCGGCCGGTCGTACCCCGGCCGTGAGGCGGTCGCGCAGGGCGGCCAGGGCGCCGACCGGTACCGCCTCGACGGTCTCGCCGTCGACCTCCGCCGTGCCCGTGAGGGCGACGGACAGTGCGTCGACCGGGTCGAGCAGGCCCAGTTCGCGCTTGCGGGCCTTGCGGACGAGGGCCGGGTCGACCAGCACCCAGCGGTCCCGCAGCCGGACGACCGGGCGGTGCGCCTCGGCGAGGGTGTCCATCTCGGCCTCGGTGAGCGGGTCGCCGCCGATCGCCAACTGCCAGCGGAACTGGAGCAGTTCCTCGCTCTCGAAGAAGCCGGTGCCGTCCGTCGCCGAGCCCGGCGCGGGCCGTACCACCGCGGCCGCGCTCAGGTCCTGCGCCAGGTCCCGGGGCCAGTGCACCGCGACCCCGGCCGCCGCGAGCCGGGTCGCCGCGATGCCGAGCAGATCGCCCAACTCCTCGTCGGACAGGGCCAGTACGTCGGGCACGTCCTGCTCGGACAGCCGGTCGAGCGGAACCCACACCCGCGCCGCGCGCCGCACCGCCAGCGCCGCGTCCACGCGCGCGCGGGGCCCGAAGGCGGCGTCCGCCTCGCCGGACCACAGGGCGGCCGCGTCGACCACCAGCGTGGGGTCGGCGAGGCTGTGCACCTGGACGATCGCGGCGCCCGCGCTGCGTACGCCGTCATCGCCGTCGTCGAACAGGTCGTACGCCGACAGGTCCAGGCGCAGCGAGATGCGCACGCCCGCGTCCATGCCGGCGGCGACCTCGGCCGCCCAGTCGTGGGCGTCGGGCAGGCGCACGCCCTGGCGCGCGGCGAAGGGCCGCCCCGAGGCGTGTGGTGCGGCGGGGGTGCGGGGCAGGGTGTCCGCGACCGCGTCCAGGAAGGACCGCATCAGCGCCTCGGGCTCGGGCAGCCGCAGCGGGCCCGGGCCGGTGAGCGGGACCGCGTGGCCCTCGTACGGCAGGGCGGCGGCGACCGCACGCAGGTGGGTGATGTCGTCCGGGTCGAGGGGGCCGGCCCGCCAGGCGTCGTGGCCGGTCGGTGTGAGGCCGGGCAGCAGCCGGCCGCGCGCGGTGAGCCGCAGGGCGTGCAGCGCGGCCGCGCCCCAGCAGGCGGTGGCGGGGTGGGCGGCCGGGTCGCGGCGGGCCCGTACGAGCAGCGGCAGCGCCTCGCCGAGCGGCAGGGACAGCGCGGGGGTGGTCCTGCGGCGGACTCCGGCGCCATGGCGTCGTACGACGGTGAGCTCCGTGTCCCCGGCGGGCAGCGGGCCGCCGTCGGGGTCCCAGAAGGCCATCCGCCCCTCGCGCGGGAGGGGCGCGGGCAGGAAGACGGCCGCGAGTCGGACGGGGACGGTCTCCCCCGCACGCTCGGCCACCGCGGCCCTGTCGCCCATACGTCCTGCCACCTCCCGCCCGTCGAGTCGGATCAACCGTCTTCGACTCTACGGGCGGGGTCTGACAATCGGCCCCGGCGCGAGGGACGCGGGCCGGGGACGGCCCGGTGTCGTTCGGGGGTCGTCACGGAACGGTGCGCGAGACGACGTACACGAACGGCTTGTCCGGGATGGACATGTTCACGACCACGTCATGCGTGGGCGCCGGGTTCTTCTGCTTGTGGACGACGCCGTACCACGGCCCGGGGCCCGTGAACTCCCAGCCGGTGATCTTCTGGTCGCGGGTGCTGATGGCGATGTCGTCCGGCTCCAGGTCGTCCCGGCCGAAGCCCATGGACTTCAGGTAGCCGTCCAGGCCCCCGGGGGTGGTCTCGAACTGGACGTAGAGACGGCTGGTCTTCCAGTTGTTCGTCTCGTAGTACGCGACCTTGTACGACGGAACCGGGATCGGGATCTGGTAGAGCCGACGCTGCACCCGCGACGGCCAGCCCTCGGTGAGCCCGGTCGCCGAGTACTTCCTCTCCTTGTCCTTGCCGCTGTCGCGGCTCTGGTTGGCGGAGATCACCAGATAGCCGGCGGGCACACCGATGAGCAGCACGATGATGAGCAGGGTGAGCGCCCTGCGACGGATCATGTGGCGACGGTCCTCGGGCGGCTGCTGCGGCTCGTCCGGGGAGTCGGCCTGGCGGGGTACGGTCACGGTCACGCGGGTCCCTGGGACGAACGGCGGGCCTCCGCGAACTTCGCGTAGCGCTCGTAGCGCTCGACCCGGCGCCGGTTGGCGCGGCGGAAGCGGCGGGCGACAAGGCGGGCCAGGTCGGCGGCGCCGACCATGCCGGCCTCGGGGCCGAGCTGGGCTCGGGTGATACGGGCCTCGGGGCGGTAGCCGCGGCCGGTGAGATGGCGTTTGAAGGCGTCCCGCGCGGGGCCGATCAGCAGGTCGTCGGCGGCCGACACACCGCCGCCGATGACGAAGCAGGACGGGTCCAGGGCGGCCGCGAGGTTGGCGATGCCGACGCCGAGCCACTGGCCGATGTCCTGGAGCAGCTCGATGCACATGGCGTCGCCCTCGCGCGCCAGCTCGGTGATCATCGGGCCGGTGATGTCGCCGATGCTGCCCTTGACGTGCTCGATGATCCCGTACGCCACCGGCGAGTCCGCGGCCGCCAGTTCGCGTGCCTCCCTGACCAGCGCGTTGCCCGAGCTGTACTGCTCCCAGCAGCCGCGGTTGCCGCACGGGCAGCGATGGCCGCCGGGCACGACCTGCATATGGCCGAACTCGCCGGCGACGCCGTACTTGCCGCGCTTGACCTGCCCGTCCTCCAGGATGGCGCCGCCGATGCCGGTACCCAGCGTGATCATGACGAGGTGGTCCTCGCCGCGGCCGGCGCCGAAGCGCCACTCGGCCCAGGCGGCGGTGTTCGCGTCGTTGTCGACCAGGACGGGAACGGCGAGGCGACCGGCGATGCGGTCGCGCAGCGGTTCGTTGCGCCAGGACAAATGCGGTGCGAACAGCACGCGGTTGCGGTCGGCGTCGACCCAGCCGGCCGCGCCTATGCCGACGGCGTGCACGTCGTGGCGGTCGGACAGGTCCAGGACCAGCTCGACGATCGTGTCCTCGACGACCTTAGGACTCTTGGACTTGTCCGGGGTCTCCGTGCGGAGCTTCTCCAGGATGTTGCCGTCGGCGTCCACGACGCCCGCCATCACCTTGGTGCCGCCGATGTCGATGCCCACGGTCGGCACGCGGGGCGCCGACAGGTGTGAGCGGCGTTCCCGGGGGCCGACCGTTCGGAGCGCCGGCGCGCGGCGGGAGCCGATGGGAGCGGCGGTGAAGTCGCGGTAGGTGCTCATCAAGGCCCGATTCTGCCTCACCGTAGGAATGGGTGCCGTACGGGGGAACAATGGGGTGGTTCATGACGTATGCCGTCTACAGGTTGTATGGGGCTGGTCGCGCGGTTCCCCGCGCCCCGTTCAGGGCACTGCAGCACAGGAGCATTGGATTGTCCTGACATTGCAACGTACCAGCCGGTCCGTTCACGAGCGTACGAGCAGCTGGAACTCGAAGGAGTAGCGGCTCGGCCGGTACGTATGGGTGCCGTACTCGACTGCCCTGCCCGTGTCGTCGAAGGTCACCCGCTGCATCGTGAGCAGTGGCGCACCCTCCTCCTCCGCAAGGCGCTCGGCTTCCGCGGCGGTGGCCGCGCGGGCGCCGATGGTCTGGCGGGCGCTGTGCAGGGTGATGCCGGCGGCGCGCATCAGGCGGTACAGGCCGGTGGCCTCCAGTTGCGCGGTGTCCAGGTCGATCAGGGCGGGCGGCAGGAAGTTGCACAGGTACGCCATCGGCTCACCGTGCGCGAGGCGCAGCCGTTCGATGCGGTGCACGTCGCTGTCCTCGGCGACCCCGAGCGCCGCCGCGACCTCGGCGGACGCCGGGACGACGGTGTTGACGAGCACCTTGGTCGCCGGGCGCTGGCCGGCCGACTCCAGGTCGTCGTAGAGGCTGCTCAGCTCCAGCGGGCGCTTGACCTGGCTGTGCACGACCTGGGTTCCGACGCCTCGGCGGCGCACCAGCAGGCCCTTGTCGACCAGCGACTGGATGGCCTGGCGGACGGTCGGCCGGGACAGGCCGAGGCGTGCGGCGAGTTCGATCTCGTTGCCCAGCAGGCTGCCGGGGGTGAGCGCTCCGTGCTCGATCGCGGCCTCGAGCTGCTGGGACAGCTGGAAGTACAAGGGCACCGGACTGCTCCGGTCCACGCTGAGCTCGAGTTCCACGGTCGGGTCCACTTCTGGTTTCGGCACGGGCCGACTGTAGCTCTACGCGTTGTTGACGGGAAGTCGTGTAGTTCGATTGTCCGGACATTTGCATTGACAGGGTACGCGCCGAACCCGCACTTTGTTTCCATGCGCATCGGGGTCATCGGTACGGGCCGCATCGGCACGATCCACGCCAACACGCTCAGCCGCCATCGCGACGTCGGGTCCCTGATCCTCACGGACGCGGACGCCACGCGCGCCCAGGCACTGGCGCACCGGTTGGGCGAGACGGCGGCGCCCGGAGTGGACGAGATCTTCCGGTGGGGCGTGGACGCGGTGGTGATCACGACGGCGACGTCGGCCCACGCCGAACTGATCGGTCGGGCAGCGCGGTCGGGGCTTCCGGTGTTCTGCGAAAAGCCCATCGCCCTTGATCTGCCAGGCACTTTGCACGCGATCGGCGAGGTGGAGACGGCCGGGACGGTCCTCCAGATGGGCTTCCAGCGCCGCTTCGACGCGGGGTACGTGGGCGCGCGCGAGGCGGTCCGCTCCGGGCGGCTCGGGCGTCTGCACACCGTGCGGGCGGTGACCAGCGACCAGGAGCCGCCACCCGCCGCGTGGCTGCCGCTGTCCGGCGGGCTGTACCGGGACACACTGATCCACGACTTCGACATGCTGCGCTGGGTGACCGGGCGCGAGGTCGTCATCGCGTACGCGGCCGGGTCGGACGCCGGGCCCGAGATGTTCCGGGCGGCGGGCGACGTCGACACGGCGGCGGTGGTGCTCACACTGGACGACGGCACGCTCGCCACGGCCACGGCGACGCGGCTGAACGGCGCCGGGTACGACGTGCGCATGGAGCTGGCAGGGGAGCTGGACCAGATCGTGGTCGGCCTGGACGACCGTACGCCGATCGCGTCCACCGAGCCCACGGGGCCGCCCGCCGCGGACAAGCCGTGGTCGGGGTTCCTGGAGCGCTTCGGACCGGCGTACGAGGCGGAGCTGAACGCGTTCGTGGAGGTGGTGCGCGGGGAGCGGGCCAACCCCTGCGACGGGCGGGAGGCCCTGCAGGCGCTGCGGATCGCGGAGGCCTGCGAGGTGTCGCGGCGCGAGCGAAGACCAGTCGCGCTCGCGGAGCTCCCGGGCGGGGCTGCCGCCGCGGCTCTGTAAGGCCGCCGTCGATGGGCCTCCCGTCACCCCGCCGGCCTCCGAAGCCCTTCGTCGCCCGCCGCCCTCCGAGGTCCCCCGGCGCCCTGCCCCTACCACCGCACCGGCAGACTCCGCACCCCGCGCATCAGCACCCCCGGCAGCCACTCCCCCGGCGCCCCGTCCAGGGCCAGGCCCGGAGCGCGCTCCACCAGGGACCGGAGCGCCGTGCGGGCCTCCAGGCGGGCCAGGGGGGCACCCAGGCAGTAGTGGATGCCATGGCCGAACGCGAGGTGGCCGCGGGAGTCGCGGCGGATGTCGAAGCGGTCCGGGACGGGGAAGCGGGCCGCGTCACGGTCGGCGGCGGTGAGGCCGACCATCACCGACTCGCCCTGGGCGATCGGGACTTGGGCGATCTCCAGGGGTTCGGCCGCGAATCGGAACGTCGCGTTCTCCACCGGGCCCTCGTAGCGCAGCGCCTCCTCGATCGCGCCGTCGAGCAGGGTCATGTCGGCGCGCAGGGCGGAGAGTTGGTCCGGGTGGGTGAGCAGGCCGTGGACGGCGTTGGTGATGAGGTTGACCGTCGTCTCATGGCCCGCGATCAGCAGGACGAAGGCCATGCCCCGCAGTTCCTCCGGGGAGAGCCGGTCGCCGTCCTCCGCGGTGGTGCGGATCAGCTCGCCGAGCAGGTCGGCGCTCGGCCCGGCGCGGCGCTTGTCCTCGATGAGTTCGGTGAGGTACTCGGCGAGGCGCACGAAGGCGTCGTACTCGCTCGCCGCGCTGGTGGGCGCGACCGCCTCCGTGGACAGCTTGCGGAACTCCGTACGGTCCATCTCCGGCACGCCGAGCAGTTCGCAGATCACGGTGATCGGCAGCGGGTAGGCGAACGACTCGACGAGGTCGGCGCGGCCGTGCGGCAGCATCGCGTCGAGCAGCTCGTCGGTGATCTGCCCGATCCTGGGCCGGAGTTCCTCGACGCGGCGCATGGTGAACGCGCGCGTGATGAGGCCGCGCAACCGGGTGTGCTGGGGCGGGTCGGCGACCAGCAGGTACTTCCCGATCAGCTCCTCGTCGAGGAACGTCACCCCGATCCTGCTGCCGTCCTTGGCCAGCCGTGGGTCGGCGAGCGCCGCGCGCGCCTCCTCGTACCCCACGACGAGCCAGGTCTCGTGGTGGGCGTCGGGCTCCGGAAGTCGCACCCGGTGCACCGGGCCCTGGGCTCGCAGCCTCGCGTACACGGGGTGCGGGTCCGTCCGGAACCCGTCGCCGTACTCCCCCAGGTCGATCACTTCTGCCATGCCGCTCCCCCTCCCAGTACACCGAGAACGCGCGGGAGCCCCGACTAGTGCCCGTCTTCCTCCAGTTGTTCCAGAAGTCCCGCGTCGTACGCCAACAGGGCGATCTGCACACGGTTGTTGAGGTCGAGCTTGGCCAGGACGCGGGAGACATGGGTCTTGACGGTGGCGACGCTCATGAAGAGTTCCGCGGCGATCTCGGCGTTGGACAGGCCCCGGCCCACCGCGACGGCGACCTCGCGCTCACGGTCGTTGAGGCCGCTGAGCCGCTCACGCGCGCGTGCGCGGCGGGTGTCGGCGGCGGTGCCGGCGGCGTGCTCCATCAACTGGCGTGTCACGGTGGGCGACAGGACCGGGTCGCCGGCCGCGACGCGGCGCACCGCGTCGACGATCTCGGCGGGCGGCGTGTCCTTGAGCACGAACCCGGCGGCGCCGGCCCGCAGGGCGCGCAGCACCTGCTCGTCGGCATGGAAGGTGGTCAGCAGCACGACCTGCGGGGCGTCCTTCCTGCCGCGCAGGCGCTCCGTGGCGGTGAGGCCGTCGACCGACGGCATGCGGATGTCCATGAGGACCACGTCCGGTCGGACCCGCTCGACCAGCGCGTCGACCTCCGCGCCGTCGGACGCCTCGCCGACGATCTCGATGTCGTCGGCGCCACCCATCATGAAGGACAGGCCGGCCCTGACCAACGGGTCGTCGTCGACGAGGAGGAGTCTGATCGCAGTCATGTGCCTTACGTAATCACGGTTGTGGGGCGGGGATGGACCGGGTCGCGAGGAGTGCCCCTCAGGCATGCGGGTGCCTCCGTGGTGTGGACCGAGCTCAGCCCCACGGCAGCCGGGCCCGCACCTCGAACCCCCCGTCCGCCGCCGGTCCGTGCTCCAGCCGGCCGCCGGTCAGCATGGCCCGTTCCGTCAGGCCGATCAGGCCCTGTCCGGAGCCGGGGACATGGGGGACCTCGCCCTCGGGCGCGGGATTGCGCACCGACACGGACAGGCCCTCGCCCGGCGCGCCGGTCACCGTCACCGTGACCTCGGTGCCGGGGGCGTGTTTGCGGGCGTTGGTCAGGCCCTCCTGGGTGATGCGGTAGGCGGTGCGGCCGACGGAGGCGGGCACGGTGGCCGGGTCGGTGACGCGCTGGTCGAGGGTGACCTTCATGCCGGCCTCACGGGACTCGGTGACCAGCGCCTCCAGCGCCGCGAGGGTCGGCTGCGGGCGCCCGGTGTCGTCGGGCTCGCCGGCCCGCAGCACGCCGATGATCTCCCGTAGGTCCTGGAGGGCCTCGTGGGCGCTCTCCCGGATGACGCCGGCCGCCCGCGCGATCTCCTCGCGGGGTGCGTCGGGCCTGAACTCCAGCGCGCCCGCGTGCACGCTGAGCAGCGTCAGCCGGTGCGCGAGGACGTCGTGCATCTCCCGGGCGATGGCCTCGCGGGCGAGGCGCTGCGCCTGCTCGGCGCGCAGCCGGGCCTCCGTCTCGGCGCGCCGGGCGCGGTCGCGCAGGCTCAGCATGAGGAGCCGTTTCGACCGGGCCAGCATGCCCCAGGCGACCACCACGGCGGTCAGCAGCAGAGCCAGCACGACGGCCCAGCCGTACGGCAGATCGGGCTCGGGACGCCACCAGAAGTACAGCGGGTTCAGCGCCACGCTGGCGCCGGCCACCCAGGCCACGTACCGGAAGGGCCGGTGCACGGCGAGCGTGAACAGGGCGACCAGGCCGGCGCCGCCCGCCGTCGCCGACACGAACGAGACCGGAACCATCGCGACGGCGAACCCGACCGGCCAGCGGCGCCGCAGCCACACCGCGGCGCAGGAGAGCGCGCCCAGCAGTTGGTCGAAGGCGGCGTAGCCGACCGGCAGATCCTCCTTCTGCAGCGTGTCCGCGCCGAGCAGCCCGATGAACACGGCCAGCAGGAAGCAGGAGAAGTCGACGACCCAGTCGCGCGCGGTGCGCCGGAGCCGCCCGGAGCGTGCGGTCCGCGCGGCGTCGGGGTCGAACTCCTTGATCAGGGCCGAGGGCAGCAGCCAGCGCCGCCCCGCGAACGCCTGGGGTCTGGGCTCCGGCTCGTCACCACTCACGATCGACAAATCTACGCAGTGGCGGGCTTCGGTGCGCCTTCACGGACGCGTTCGTCGACCAAAGTCGCGGCATCGGCAACCTTGGTCGTGGTGACGCCAGGCGGAACGTGGACTTCCGTCGGCCATGGCTCGCCCCGCGGCCGATTGGCGTGGGGGGTCCGCGGGGCGAGGGTCATGGCATGAAGCAACTGCTGGAGATCCTGGGATTCATCGCTCTGGTGCAGGGCGTCGCGGGCCTGGTGCACGAGTTCACGGACTGGGACTGGGGTCTCGTACAACGGATCGGTTTCCTCGACGGCTTCGAGATCTACGCGAGCGTCACCCTGCTCGTGCTGGCGTTCGCGCTGTTCGCCGCCGCCGAGAGCCGGAAGTCCGGCTGAGCGCCGGCCGGTGCGCCGACCGGCGCGGACCGGACTCCCGGCCGGTCGACGCCGATCATCGGCGTCGACCGTGACCGGCGGACTCAGCAGCCGTAGTCGACCAGGTCGAACGACCTGTAGTGGTCGGCCGTGTAGTAGTCCTCCTGGTTCTGCTCACCGGTGACGATCCGGCGAGCTCCACGCGTGTCGGAACCAGGCGTGATCACCGTGTACTCGTGGTAGTACCCGGACTGCTGACTGGGCAGGATGCCTTCCCGGTTCTGGAAGACGGTGCCGTCCTGTTCGAACGGGAACGGGCCGCCCTGCTCGATCAGGTCGAGCGTGTCGTGGGCCTGGGAGGGCAGGTCGCTGTAGCAGATGCTGCCGACCGCGGCGGCCGCCGGCGTGGCGGTGACGGTGCCGCCGACGAGCAGGGCGGACAGGACGGCGGCCGCGGTGCCGATGCGGGTGATGTGTGGGGGGAATCTCATGCCCCTCATGATGACGCGCGTAGACAGTGGCATGTCAATGACAACGGCGGAGATTTTCCCGGCAAGTCCGATCAGTTTTCGGGAAGTTAACGTGCGCCCCGGCGTCCTCACCCGATCTCCATCAATCGTGCGAGAACGCCGCGGACGAGGGAGGACGCGCGCCGCGCCGGGTCGTCACGCGTTCTCGGGGAGCGCGAACGAGCCGTACTCGGGGCGACCGGCCAGATCGTACGAGTGGATGGCGACGCCGGTGCTCGTGGTGCGGCCGCCGGTGTGCCTGAACGCGGTGGGCACGGCGCCCTCCGTGAACAGGCGGAAGCCCGCGCCGAGCACTACGGGGAAGGTCAGCAGGTGAAGGGTGTCGACGAGGTCGAGGGCCAGCAGTGACCTGACGAGGGCGCCGCTGCCGTGGACCTGGAGCTCGCCGTCGGTGCGCTCCTTCAGGGCGGTGACCTCCTTGCCGAGGTCGCCGCTGACCACCGTGGTGCCGGCCCACGCGGGGTCCGTCAGCGTCGAGGAGGCGACGTACTTCGGCAGTGCGTTGAGCTTGGACGAGACCGGGTCGGCGGGGTCGGTCACCTTCGGCCAGAACGAGGCGAAGATGTCGTACGTACGGCGTCCGAGGAGGAAGGCGGCCGGGCGCTGGAAGACCTCGTTGATGAACTGGCCGAAGTCGTCGTCGGCGTACGGAAAGCTCCAGCCGCCGTGCTGGAAGCCGCCGCGGGTGTCCTCCTCCGGGCCGCCGGGTGCCTGGTAGACGCCGTCGAGCGTGACGAAGAGGGTGGAAACGAGCTTGCCCATGAGAAGTGCCTCTTTTCCGGGGTGGGATCCGCTGTCATCACCTCAGACCCCATCGGCACCCGCAACTCATCGGTGGGCCGTACGGCGCCGCCTCATCTCCATGTCCGTTCGCCGCCGGAGCTCGGGCCCGCGCGGCGCTGGGATGGACCCATGACAACCACTCACGGAACTCTGAACGGCAAGGTGGCCCTCGTCACCGGTGGCAGTCGCGGTATCGGCGCGGCGACCGCTCTGCGGCTCGCGCGGGAGGGCGCGGACGTCGCCGTGACGTACCTGAACGGCAAGGAGGCGGCCGAGGAGGTCGTGCGGGGCGTGGCGGCGCTCGGGAGGCGGGCCGTGGCCCTGCGGGCGGACTCCGCGGACGCGGACGAGGCCGCGGGCGCGGTCGGGCGTGCGGCGGAGGAGCTCGGGGGTCTGGACGTGCTGGTGAACAATGTCGGCATCGGAGTGCTGGGCCCGCTGGAGGGCCTGTCGCTCGCGGACGTGGACCGGGTCCTCGCCGTGAACGTCCGGGGCGTCTTCCTGGCTTCCCGGGCAGCGGCCGCCCGCATGACCGCCGGGGGCAGGATCATCACGATCGGCACCTGCATGACCCAGCGGGTGCCGGGCCCCGGCGGAACGCTCTACGCGACCAGCAAGTCGGCCCTGATCGGCCTGACGAAGGCCCTGGCGCGCGAGCTGGGCCCGCGCGGCATCACGGCGAACATCGTCCACCCCGGCCCCATCGACACGGATCTGAACCCGGCGGACGGCCCGTACGCGCCCGACCAGGCGGCGATGACCGCACTGGGTCGTTTCGGCACCCCCGCGGAGGTGGCGTCGACGGTCGCGCACCTGGCCGGGGCGGAGTACGTCACGGGCGCGGAGTTCGCGGTGGACGGCGGCCACGCGGCGTGACGTGACGGCGGCGTGACATGACGTGGGGGTGACATGACGTGGCGCGTGAATGACGTGGGGCGCACCGGTGCTGTCCGGGCCGGTGCGCCCCACGGGTTCAGTCGCCCTTCACGGGCTCCGGTCGCCGCCCCTACGGCTTCAGCCGCCCAGTTCCTGATGTCGCGCGGCCAGCGCCGCCGCGCCCTGCTCCGTCAGCGAGCCGAACAGGCGCAGCCGGGAGATGCCGCCGTCCGGGAAGATGTCCACGCGCGCGTGGGTGCCGACGGCCGGGGTGTCGAGGACGAAACGGTGGTTGGTGTCGGGCTGGAGGCGGGTGCGCGGGAGGACCTCCTGCCAGTCGCCGTTCTCGCCGTCCTTGACCGACACCGACGCCCAGCCCGCGCTGTTGCCCTTCAGATACGCCGTGTCGATCTCGAGCGCCCGGATCTGGGACTGCGCCACCAGCCGGTAGCGGATCCAGTCGTTGCCCTGGTCGCGGCGCCGGCGCGTCTCCCAGCCGTCGTCCATCTTGCGGGAGCGGCCCGGCTGGATGGTGTTGGTGGCGGGCGAGTAGAAGAGGTTGGAGGCGTCCTCGACCTGGCCGCCGTTCTCCAGGGCGACCACGTCGAAGGTGTCCAGCGCCTCCAGCCACCGCGGGTCGGGGGCCACCTCGCCGTACACGCGCAGGCGCGCGATGCCGCCGTCGGGGTGCTGGTTGACCCGGAGATGGGTGAAGCGCTGCTCGACGGCGATGGCGAAACCGTTCGCCGCGTGGCCGCCGACGGGCGTGCGCGGCACCAGCGTCGTCCACTTCACGCCGTCCGCCAGCAGTTCCTCCGGCGACGGAGAACCCGGCACGGACGTGCCCTCGACGGACACGGCCTGCGGGTAGTTGCCGCGGAAGTGGGCGGTGTCGACGACGATCCCGCGGATCACGCCGGGCGCGCCGAGCCGGACCAGCGCCCAGTCGTGGTCCTCGGCCGTCGGCCACGGGTGCTCGGCGGAGGCGCCGCGGCGCCGCCGGGTCTCCCAGCCGTCCATGATCTTGCCCTTGTGCCCGAAGTGCTCGGGGTCGAACTCGGCCCGCTCGGGCACCAGCAGGTTCTCGCGCTGGGCGAAGAACTCGTCGTTGGCGGCGATGACACCGGCGCCGAGGCGGCGGTCGGCGAGGTCGGCGTACTGGGTGAAGGGGAAGTCGGCGGTGCGGTAGTCCGCGTACGGGTCGCCGCCGCCGTAGGGGTTCGCGTCGCCGGTGTAGCTGGGTGTCGCCGTCACGGTGATCAGGTCTGCCTTTCGAGATCGGTGGTGGTGGTCAGCTGGTCCGGGTGAGGAGTCGCCCCTTCGGCTCGGTGAACTCGCCGTCCGCGACGATGCGTTCGCCACGCAGCCAGGTGGATCTGACGACGCCGTACAGGGTCTTGCCCGCGTACGCCGTCACGCGGTTGCGGTGCTGGAGGGCGGCCGGGTCGACGGTGAACGTCTCGTCGGGGGCGAGGACGGCGAAGTCGGCGTCGCGGCCCGCCGCGATGGCGCCCTTGCGGTCGTCGAGCCCCACGAGTTCGGCCGTCCGCGCGGACATCCAGCGGACCACGTCCTCCAGTCCGTGCCCTCGCTCGCGCGCCTCGGTCCACACCGCCGCCAGGCTGAGCTGGAGTCCGGAGATGCCGCCCCAGGCCGTCGCGAAGTCGTCGGTCTTCAGGTCGGCCGTGGAGGGCGAGTGGTCGGTCACCACGCAGTCGATGGTGCCGTCGGCCAGTGCCTGCCAGAGCAGGTCCTGGTTGGCGGACTCACGGATGGGCGGGCAGCACTTGAACTCGCTGGCGCCGTCCGGGACTTCCTCGGCGGTCAGGGTCAGATAGTGCGGGCAGGTCTCCACGGTGATCCGTACGCCCTCCCGCCTGGCCTCGGCGATCAGCGGCAGCGCGTCGCTCGACGAGAGGTGCAGGACGTGCACGCGCGCGTGGAGGCGCTTCGCCTGGGCGATCAGCTGGGCGATCGCCGTGTCCTCCGCGTCGCGTGGGCGTGAGGCCAGGAAGTCGGCGTATCTGGGGCCGCTCCGCTGCGGGGCGGATTCGAGGTGGTGGGGGTCCTCGGCGTGCACGATCAGCAGGCCGTCGAAGGAGGCGATCTCGGCCAGGGACTGGGCGAGTTGGTCCTGGGTCAGGTGCGGGAACTCGTCCACGCCGGACGGCGACAGGAACGCCTTGAAGCCGAAGACGCCGGCCTCGTGCAGCGGGCGCAGGTCCTTGACGTTGTCGGGCAGGGCGCCGCCCCAGAAGCCGACGTCGATGTGCGCCTTGTCGGCGGCGACGTCCTGCTTGGTGCGGAGGTGGTCGACCGTCGTGGTGGGCGGGAGGGAGTTGAGCGGCATGTCGACGAGGGTGGTGATGCCGCCGGCCGCCGCGGCGCGCGTGGCGGTCCAGAAGCCCTCCCACTCGGTGCGGCCGGGGTCGTTGACGTGCACGTGCGTGTCGACCAGGCCGGGCAGCAGGACGTCGTCGCCGAGGTCCTCCAGGCGTGCGCCGGAGGGCACTTGGGCGTCGTACGGCAGAACGGCCGTGATCTTCCCGTCGGCGACCGCGACCGACGCGGCGCGCGTCCCTTCGGGCGTGATGACGCGCGTCGAGCGCAGCACCAGTTCAGCGTCGGACACCCGGACCCCTCTCTGCCGCCGTCAACTTCCGCGTGACGGAATTCAACTTTCTGTTGAAGGAGTCTTCACTCCCGTTCCCGAGCCGTCAAGGGCACACTTCTCCACAGTGCACCCCACACAAGCACTCTGGACGTTTCCACAAAGCGGAATTAGAATTCCAGCAAGCAGAACGTAGCTATGTACAAGCGGGGAGTCAACCGACTGACGGGTAGGCTTCTGCCCTTCCACCGGTCCCGAAAGGAACGCGCCGTGCCGACGTCCAGCGCCAGCACCACCGGCTCCGCCAAATCCAGCTCCAATGGCGGCGTCCAGTCCCTTGAGCGCGCCTTCGACCTGCTCGAACGGATGGCGGACGCGGGCGGCGAGGTCGGTCTGAGCGAGCTGTCCGCGAGCAGCGGGCTGCCGCTGCCCACCATCCACCGCCTGATGCGCACGCTCGTGGCGTGCGGATACGTACGCCAGCAGCCCAACCGCCGCTACGCCCTCGGCCCGCGCCTGATCCGCCTCGGCGAGTCCGCATCCCGGCTGCTGGGCACCTGGGCCCGGCCCTACCTCGCCCGGCTGGTCGAGGAGACCGGCGAGACGGCGAACATGGCCCTGCTCGACGGAGACGAGATCGTCTACGTCGCCCAGGTGCCGTCCAAGCACTCGATGCGCATGTTCACCGAGGTCGGCCGGCGCGTGCTGCCGCACTCCACCGGCGTGGGCAAGGCGCTGCTCGCCGGGTTCCCGCCGGAGGAGGTGCGCGCGCTGCTGTCCCGTACCGGGATGCCCGCCGCCACGGAGAAGACGATCACCACCGCGGACGGCTTCCTGGCGGCGCTGGAGGACGTGCGGCGCAACGGCTACGCGGTCGACGACAACGAGCAGGAGGTCGGCGTCCGCTGCCTGGCCGTCTCCGTTCCCGACTCCCCCACCGCGGCAGCGATCTCGATCTCCGGCCCGGCGGGGCGGGTCACCGAGGCGGCGACCGAGAAGATCGTGCCGGTGCTTCAGCAGGTGGCCGGGGAACTGTCCGAGGCACTGGCGAGCCAGAACCCCGCCTGACGACGACGCGCCGCCGACCCGTACGACCCCCACCGGCCGGCCCACTCCCCGCACACCGAAAGACGCCTTGCCGCGCCCTGACGGACCTGTCCGGCAGACGCCTGCGGCCCCGCCCGGTCAGCCAGACCCTAGCCCCGCCCGCGCGGCCGCTCCCCGCCGAACAGGTCCACGGCGTCACGCACATCCGACAGACCCCGCGACAACGCGCTGACGGACCCGATCGCGCCCGCGATCAGCAGTAGCGACCTGCGCAGCCGGGACGTCTCCGGCACCCCGTCGCCGGCCATCGCCGCCAGCGCGGCCAGTTCGTCCTCGGCGATCGCACGGTCCGGGAACTCGGCCGGATGCGCGGCGAGTTCGCGGCGCAGACGGGACACCGCCGTCCGCAGTTCCGCCACCCTCGAGTCCTCGTCGCTGCCCGTCACCGGCCTCTGCCCCAAGCTCCGCAACACAGCACTCCCCCTCGCACGCCGTTGTGCGCCAGTAGTCCCGCTCCCCCGTCGAGCCCCCCTGACGTCGGTCGGGCGCCGGGGACGCGGGTCAGTAAACGCCACCCGACGCCGGGTGCGCCACCATGCGGACGGAAATTCAGCCCTGGGAAGCCGGGCACTCGCGCAGGTGTCAGGTAAGCAGGACATATGACTGAGACAGAAGCGCCCCCGGTCGCCGGTCTGCTCCTCGCGGCGGGGGGTGGGAGACGGCTCGGCGGACGGCCCAAGGCGCTGCTCCCCCACCGCGGCAGGCCCCTCGTCGAGTACGCCGTCGGCGTGCTCCGCGCGGCCGGCTGCGCCCGCGTGCATGTGGTGCTGGGCGCGCAGGCCGCCGCCGTACGGGAGCGGGCGGAGCTGGGCGACTGCGTCCTGGTGGAGAACCCGGACTGGGCCGACGGGATGGGCTCCTCCCTGCGCGCCGGGCTGGACTCGCTGGCCGGAACGGGAGCCGGGGCGGCGCTCGTCTCGCTCGTCGACCAGCCCGGCATCGGACCGGAGGCGGTGGCCCGGGTGCTCGCCGCGTACGAGGGAGAGGCGTCGCTCGTCTCGGCCGCCTACGACGGCGTGCGCGGGCATCCGGTCCTCCTCGGCGCCGCCCACTGGCCGGGCATCGCGGCGACTGCGACCGGCGACCGGGGGGCACGCGCCTACCTGAAGGACCACGAGGAGGTGATCGGACTCATCGAATGCGGGGATGTGGCCCGGCCGTACGACATCGACACCGAGGCCGATCTCGCCCACCTTGAGTAAGGGCGGTGGCACTCGGCGCCACCTTGCCTCGACTCAGAGAATCTCGACATCAACAAACCATTGAACTTCCACCATGAGGAAACTAGTATCCACTGCTCAGAAGCGCCCGTCCGCTCCACGGGCGCTGCCCGCCCTGTCCGGGAAGACTGGCACCCGGTGCCAGAGCTCGACCAGCTCGTCCACGTAGCTCGCTGAAGGAAGTGACAGCTCATGTCCGCACCAGCGCCGTCCCCGCTGGCCATCGTCGACGCCGAGCCCCTGCCCCGGCAGGAGGAGGTCCTCACGGACGCGGCCCTCGCCTTCGTGGCCGAGCTGCACCGCCGGTTCACGCCCCGGCGTGACGAACTCCTCGCCCGCCGCGCTGAGCGCCGCGCCGAGATCGCCCGCACCTCCACACTCGACTTCCTCCCGGAGACCGCCGCGATCCGCGCGGACGACTCCTGGCGGGTGGCCCCGTGCCCGCCCGCGCTGCAGGACCGCCGGG
The DNA here is from genome assembly GCF_040612485.1 of Streptomyces sp. NPDC006385. Taxonomy (NCBI): domain Bacteria; kingdom Bacillati; phylum Actinomycetota; class Actinomycetes; order Kitasatosporales; family Streptomycetaceae; genus Streptomyces; species Streptomyces sp. NPDC006385. Next base: position 277 of record NZ_JBEXQG010000078.1, on the reverse strand, counting down.
TCGAGATCACCGGCCCCACCGACCGCAAGATGACCATCAACGCCCTCAACTCGGGCGCCAAGGTCTGGCTGGCCGACTTCGAGGACGCCTCGGCGCCGACCTGGGAGAACGTCGTCCTCGGCCAGCTCAACCTGATCGACGCCTACACCCGGAACATCGACTTCACCGACCCGAGGTCCGGCAAGTCGTACGCCCTGCGCCCGAACGACGAGCTCGCGACCGTCGTCATGCGCCCGCGCGGCTGGCACCTGAACGAGCGGCACCTCCAGGTCGACGG